>NZ_JBANRJ010000001.1:0-300000 GCF_037154075.1 Sphingobium aromaticiconvertens | reverse complement strand
CCGTATCCATGATCCCGAAGGCAATGCAATCGAGTTGTGGGAACCCCCCGCGCCCAAAACCCTATAGCCGAACCCGAAGAAGGCTAACCCGAAGAAGGATAGTGACATGACGCCCATCAAGACCGCCCTTGCGCTGAGCGCCGCTTGCGCCGCCATGCTGGCCTCCACCGGCGCATCGGCCGCGCTGGCCGTGGGCGCCAAGGCGCCCGATTTCACCACGCGCGGGGCGCTGGCGGGCAAGACCTTCACGCTGACGCTTTCGCATCAGTTGAAAAAGGGGCCGGTCGTGCTCTATTTCTTCCCCAAGGCCTTCACGCCGGGATGTTCGGCCGAGGCGCGCGAATTTGCCGAGCATATCGCCGATTTCCAGAAGGCTGGCGCGACCGTCATCGGCATGTCGGGTGATCCGGTGGCGGACCTTGTTCCCTTCTCCACCAAAGAATGTGCGGGCAAATTTCCCGTCGCGTCGGCCGGGCCGGATATCGTCAAGGGTTTCGACGTCGCGCTACCGATGCGCGAGGGGATGACCAATCGCACCTCCTACGTCATCGCCCCGACCGGTCGCGTCGTCTTTGTCCATAGCGAAATGAGCTATGCCGGGCATGTGAAGAGTACGCTGGCTGCCGTGCAGGCGATGCAGGCGAAATAACGGAGCATTTCATGATGATCTTGATAATGTTGGTATCCCATACTCGTGCGGCAATGGCGGCCGTGGTGATGGCTGCCTTTTCATCAGGAAAAATCCGAGATTTTGAGGTTCGCTTGAAGGAAGATCGGGCATCGCGTGCAGAAATAGTGCGCCGTTATAACAAGGAATATCGCCAGCTATGGGTTGGCGGAGTTTCTGGGTAGCGCGCGCAGCGATGATTCCATTTCCATGTCTCCAATCGGTTTCCAGATCAGGGGTAAAGCGTGTGACATCCGCGATGTCGCGACCGAAGTGCTTCGCTGAGGCAGGGGCATGTTTCCGGGCAAGAGCAAGAATCGATCCGATTGGAAATCGCCCTGGGCATCCGACGATTAGGCATAAACAAAAAGGGCCGCTCCCCAGGAGCGGCCCTTTTTGTTTGGCGCCCTACGGCCACCATTCGATGCCCGCAGGGTATGATGCTATAGTTTAGTCCGCCTTCGACTGAAGATTGACGGCGGCGTACTTGCCGCGACGATCAACCTCAAGCTCGAAGTCCAGACGGTCGCCTTCGTTGAGAGCGGTCATGCCAGCGCGTTCGACGGCGCTGATGTGCACGAAGGCGTCGGGCTGGCCGTCATCGCGCTGAATGAAGCCGAAGCCCTTCATCGCGTTGAAGAACTTGACCGTGCCGCTGGAGCGCTCACCCGTCAACTGACGCTGTGGGCCGCGATCGCCGCCCGGTGCGGCGCCGAAGCCACCCGGTGCGCGGGGTTCGCGCGGCGGAGCGCGATCGGTCACGGGCAGAGGTTCGCCCTCGATCTTGAGGTCGGTAGCCGAAATCTTGCCACCACGATCGACCAGGGTGAAGCCCAGCGGTTGACCCTCGGCAAGGCCGGTGAGGCCGGCCTGCTCGACTGCGCTGATGTGAACGAACACATCTTCGCCGCCATCGTCACGGACGACGAAGCCGAAGCCCTTCTGGCCGTTGAAGAATTTGACTACGCCAGTACCTTCGCCGACGACCTGTGCAGGCATGCCGCGACCACCGCCGCCAAAACCACCGCCGCCACCGCCAGCGCCACGGAAACCACCGCCGCCGCCGCCAGCGCCGCCACCGAAGCCGCCGCGATCACCGCCGCCGAAACCACCACGGTCGCCGCCGAAGCCACCGCCGCCGCCAGGGCCGCCGCCGAAGCCGCCGCGATCACCGCCGAAACCGCCACCGCCAAAGCGGCTGCCACCACCGCTCGGCTCGTAGAAACCCTCGTCGCCGAAACCGTCACGCTTGTCCCTGCCGCGCCCGCCGCGGCGACCTTTGTCAAAACTCATGCCCTGTTAGTCACTTTCGCTTCGCCCCAAGATGGAAAACCGGACAAACATGTCGGGCGAATGACATGAAGAATCCACCGCAAAGGTGCAGTTTGGGAATCACTATAACAAGTTTTCCGGCCCATGCGACAGATTTTAGCGAGCGGACGATGGATCGTGCGCCACGCAGGCATGAACGCGAGTACGCCCGCACAGGGGAGCGCCCAGGGGCGTGCTCGCGGGAATGCCGGTGCGCGCGCCGGAAAACGCCTGATTGCGGTGTGGGCGCTTTGGCCATAGAGGGAAGCCATGACCGTATATTTCCATGAAGAAGACCTGCCCGCAGGCGTCCTGGCCCCCGGCCCCGTCGCTGTCGATACCGAAACGATGGGCCTCATCACCCCACGCGATCGACTGTGTGTGGTGCAGATCAGCGACGGCAAGGGTGACGAGCATCTGATTCGCTTCAATCCCGGCAGCGACTATGCCGCGCCCAATCTGCGCGCGGTACTGGCGGACCCGGAACGGCTGAAACTCTATCATTTCGGACGTTTTGATATCGCCGCGCTTCAACATTATATGGGCGTGGTGGCTGCACCCGTTTACTGCACCAAGATCGCGTCGCGGCTGATCCGCACCTACACCGATCGCCATGGCCTGAAGGAACTGGTGCGGGAATTGCTGGGGCAGGATATCAGCAAGCAGCAGCAGAGTTCCGATTGGGGTTCGCCCATATTATCGGACGCGCAGAAGGATTATGCCGCATCGGACGTGCGCTACCTGCACTTGCTGAAGGAAGAACTGGACAAGCGCTTGATTCGCGAAGGGCGAATGGAACTGGCGCAGGCCTGTTTCGATTTTCTGCCGCACCGCGCCATGCTGGATCTGGCGGGCTGGCCGGAAACCGACATTTTCGCGCATATGTAAGGAACGGCTGACCCATGTCGATCCAGGCCGAACAGCAACGCGATGTCCGCCGCCATTGGGCGCGGCCAGGTGGCGGCCACGACAGGGTGGTTGGTGCGCTCAAAGGCTGGCTGCCGATGGCGGTGGGCGTGCTTGCCGCGTTGCTGGCGACGGCGCCTTTCCTGGGTGGTGACAAGGTCAGCTTCGTTCTCGACAAGAACAAGGTCGATGTCGCCACGGAGCGGATGCGCGTGAGCGAGGCGCTCTATCGTGGCGAAGACAGCAAGGGTCAGCCCTTTTCGCTGCGCGCCGGGTCCGCCGTGCAGAAAAGCTCGCGCGAACCGGTGGTCGACCTCAACGACATGTCGGCGCGCATATTGCTGTCCGATGGCCCGGCTGTACTCGACGCGCGGCGCGGCCGGTATAATATGGAAAGCGAGAAGGTCGCGATCGAGGGGCCTGTGCAGTTCCAGGCGGCGGGCGGATACCGGCTGACCACGCGCGATGTCGGCATTGATCTGAAGACGCGCCAGATGCGCAGCGAGGGGCATGTCGATGGCCGCATCCCGATCGGCACCTTCAGCGCCGATCATCTGGAGGCGGACATGGGCGCGCGGACGGTGACGCTGAACGGTCGCGCCAGCTTGCGTATCGAACAAAATGGTCTCAAAGGGACGAAATGACGCGCTGCAAACTTGCCCTTGTTCCTGTTGGCCTGACGCTCGGTGCTGCCCTGTTGACACTGGGCGCGCATGTGCCAGTCCTGGCGCAGGTGATGAAGAATCACGACAGCAACGCGCCGGTCAACTTCACCGCCGACCGGATCGAGGTGCAGGACCGCGCCGACCGGGTCGTGGTATCGGGCAATGTCGAAGTGACTCAGGCGGGTATGACGCTGAATGCGGCGCGCATGACCGTGGCCTATCGTCAGCAACCGGGCGGTGGAACCGGCACCAGTGGCGTGGAGATCGACCGGATCGACGCATCGGGCAATGTCGTGGTGACCAAGGGTACGGAGACGGCGCGCGGCAATGTTGCCATTTACGATCTCAACAGCCGCATCATCACCATGTTGGGCAATGTGGCGCTGAATCAGGGCAGCAATCGTCTGACTGGCGGGCGGCTGGTGATGGACCTTAACAGCGGACGGACCACGGTCGATGGCCGCGCCTCGGCTGCGGGTACGCCGGGGGTGTCGGGTGGTGGTGGCCGTGTATCGGGGACGTTCAGCGTCCCGCAGCGCAAGAACTGACGCTTTCAAACAAGTGCATTTACCGCATTTTTGCGATGGGCCGGGCGATTTTCGCTTGGCTCCGCGCGTTCGCCCATGCACAAAGCCTGCCAAGTCGGGCTTCCCGTGCCTATTTACGGATGGTTAGCCCCCTTGCCGTCACCGCAAGGCAGATTTGAAGGATAGACCATGAACGACAGTCTGGTCCAGGACCGCCCCGCGCCCGGCGCCATGCCACAGGTGCCGCAGGAATTGAGCGACGGCCTGTCGGTCGTGTCGATCGCTAAAAGCTATGACAAGCGCGCGGTGCTGGTCGATGTTTCGCTGACCGTGGGGAAGGGCGAGGTTGTCGGCCTGCTTGGCCCCAATGGTGCGGGCAAGACGACCTGCTTTTACTCGGTCATGGGTCTGGTGCGCCCGGATCAGGGCCGCATCATCCTGGACGGGAAGGATATTACGGGCCTGCCCATGTATCGCCGCGCAATTCTGGGTCTGGGCTATCTGCCGCAGGAAACGTCGATCTTTCGTGGTATGACGGTGGCGCAAAATATCAGTGCCGTGCTGGAACTGGCGGAACCGAACAAGGCGGCGCGGGAAGCGCGGCTGGAGGAATTACTGGGCGAATTTGGCCTCGTGAAGCTGCGCGATTCATCGGCCATGGCCTTGTCGGGTGGCGAGCGGCGGCGGTGCGAGATTGCCCGTGCGTTGGCGGCCAACCCGTCGATCGTATTGCTGGACGAACCTTTCGCGGGCATCGACCCGTTATCCATTGCCGACATTCGCGATCTGGTGAAGCAGTTGAAGACACGGGGCATCGGCGTTCTCATTACCGACCATAATGTCCGCGAGACGCTGGAAATCGTCGATCGCGCCTGCATCATTTATAGTGGTCAGGTGCTGTTCGCGGGCAGCCCGACGGAACTCGTCGCCAATGCCGACGTCCGGCGGCTGTATCTGGGCGAGAATTTTCAGCTGTGACATGATGCGGTCGCCCCTTTCTCTCGCCGTTGACGGAAGGACAGGCTGATGGCGATGGGACCGCGCCTGGACCTGCGGCAAAGTCAGTCGCTGGTGATGACGCCGCAATTGCAGCAGGCGATCAAGCTGCTGGCGCTGTCCAATCTGGAGATTGAGACATTCATCGCCGGGGAACTGGAGAAAAACCCCCTGCTCGACACACCGCCTCCGGGAAGTGACGGGTCCGGTGAAGGTGATGGCATTGATCGCGTGGTTGAGACGCCGACGCTGTCGGGCGATGTGGGGGAAGCGGACAGCCTGATCGCGCAGGGGTTGGGCGCGGCCGATTCGCCGCTGGACGTCGATCATGGTGCGGAAACGTTCATCGACGATGGTCCGGCTGATCGCATGGCCGGCGGCAGTGGCGGCGGACTGGGCGAGATCGGCGGAGGATCGGGCGAGGCGCCGGACTTCGACAGTTTCGCCAATCCGGAACCCGGTCTTTACGAACATCTGATGGATCAGGCCCGCGCCGCGCTCTCCGGGACAGACCTGTTGATCGCCACGCAGTTGATCGGCCAGATCGACGCGGCGGGCTATCTGGAGGCAGACCTGCTCCAGACCGCCTATCAACTGTCCATAGCGCTGGCGCAGGTGGAGCGGGTGCTGGACGTCATCCATGGCTTCGATCCGGTCGGTGTGGGTGCGCGGACACTGGCCGAATGCCTGGCGCTTCAGGCGAAAGAGGCTGACCGATACGATCCCTGTATGCAGGCGTTGCTCAAGAATCTCGACATATTGGCCAAGGGCGCACTGCCCCAGCTACGCCGTATCTGCGGCGTGGATGAAGAGGATCTGGCTGAGATGATCCGCGAACTGCGGGCCTATGATCCCAAGCCCGGTCTGCGCTTTTCGAGTGAGCGCACGGCATCGGTAGTCCCGGACCTGTTCGTTGCACCGGCCGGTGCGGGCTGGTCGATCGAACTCAACAGTGCGACGCTGCCACGGGTGCTGGTGAACCGGAACTATTATGTCGAACTGGCGGGCGGCGCGCAGGACAAGGCGTCGAAAGCCTGGTTGGCGGACTGCCTGACCAACGCCAACTGGCTGGTCAAGGCGCTGGATCAGCGACAGCGCACCATCATCAAGGTCGCGACCGAGATTGTGCGGCAACAGGAGGATTTTTTCCGCAAGGGCGTCGCGTACCTCAGGCCGCTTACGTTGCGCGCAGTCGCCGACGCAATCGAGATGCATGAATCGACGGTCAGCCGCGTGACGTCGAATAAATATCTGTCCTGCCCCCGCGGTCTGTATGAACTCAAATATTTCTTCACCAGCGGCATTCAGTCGTCGGACGGGGGTGAGGCTGTGTCGGCCGAGGCGGTCAAGAGTCACATCAAGGCGCTGATCGGGGCGGAGGACGCGCAGGCGATCCTGTCCGACGACACGCTGGTCGATATGTTGCGCGGGCGCGGTTTCGATATTGCGCGGCGCACCGTCGCCAAATATCGCGAGGCGCTGGGGATCGGCTCTTCGGTCCAGCGGCGGCGGCAAAAGGCGCTGAAGGGCAAGGCTGCCTAAGGCGGGCCACTATAGTCACGCGCATCATTGGGGGACGTTCAGACCATATGTCGATTGCTTATCTCAACGGCAGCTATCTGCCGCTGGCGGAGGCCCGCGTTTCGGTGCTCGATCGGGGTTTTCTGTTCGCGGACGGCATCTATGAAGTCGCCGCCGTGATTGAGGGGCGGTTGATCGACAGCGCGTCGCACCTCGCCCGGCTGGAGCGATCGGCGAGTGCCCTCGACATCCCATTGCCCCTGTCGCTGGCGGAGGTCGAGGCGGCGCAGAAGGAATTGGTGCATCGCAATGCGATGGTGGAAGGGTTGGTATATCTCCAGTTGACGCGTGGGGCCGCCGAGACGCGCGATTTCCTGGCGCCTGCCGACCTGGCGCCGACATTGGTGATGTTCGTCCAGCCCAGGGCCTTTCTGGATACGCCAGCGGTGCGTGAGGGGATCGCCGTCGCTACCATGCCCGATCTGCGCTGGGCGCGACGGGACATCAAAAGCGTGGGCCTGCTGGCGCAGGCGATGGCGAAGCGCGTCGCGAAAGAGGCTGGCGCGCAGGAGGCATGGATGGTCGAGGATGGCTTCGTCACGGAGGGCGCGTCGTCCACGGCCTTCATCGTCACGGACCAGGGCATTGTGACGCGACCCTATTCACAAGCCGTGCTGGCGGGTTGTACCGGGGCGGCGCTGGGCGCCTTGGCAGAGGAGAGCGGGATGACGCTGGTTCGCCGCCCCTTCACCGTATCGGAAGCGCTGGCGGCGCAGGAGGCGTTCATCACCAGCGCGTCGACCCTGTGTCAGTCGGTGGTGCGGATCGACGGTCAGCCGATCGGTGCGGGCGCGCCGGGACCGGTCGCGATGCGTGTGCGGCAGCTTTACATCGATTTCGCGCGCCGGACGGCTGTTTGAATGGTCGGGGAATAACATCCGTTTTGGAGAAAATTGAATCGCAGCGGTCACCGCCAGCGATTTCTGTCCATATCGACCACCATTGCGGAGCGACAATGGCGGGAAAGATCCAGTCGTGACGTATAGGAAACGATATTGATCCACTCTGCATCCGTTGCGGAGGAAAGAAGCGGCGACGCTCACCCCCTGCGGGGTTAGGGCAACAAAGAACAAATACGGCACAGGAGCATCGACCCATGGACCAGCACGGCGCAGCCAATCCCCATGATATTCCCTATGCCACGAAGGACATCCGACCCGGCCTGCTGGTGATCGCCGACGCGGGTGGCTGGGACGGGTTTGCAGCGCTGGCTGACGCGGCCGGACTGCGCCTCCAGGCGGTGGTGCCGCTGGCGGAGGGAGCAGCGCGGCTCGAAATGCAGATCGGTTGCGACGTGGCCCTGCTGGTTTGCGTGGCGCCCGACCCATCGCTGGAACGGCTGTTGGTCCAGCTCGACACCATTGCGGCGATGGGTGAGATGCATCTGGTGGTCGTGTCGGCGCTGGACAGTCTGGACATGGCCTATGCGCTGACCCGTAGTGGGCATGTGCAACTCTTGTGTCAGCCCGATGCCACCGATCTGTCAGCCGCGCTGGTGACGGTACGGTCGGGTGAGCGGGTCGAGCCGACGCTGAACGACATCAGCCGCGAGAGTGAAGGAACACGGCTCCAGCGCCTGAGCGAAGAGGTCGGCCGGCTGGCCCGGACGCTGGACGCGCTGACGGCGGGGCACAGGCTTGCCATGCCCGCGCCCGCTGCGCCGTTCGCGTCCTTGTCTGGCGGGCATGTATCGGATCATCCCAGCGACTATATCGGCATGCCTGCACTAAGTCCGCTGGGGGCGGGTTCGGCACAATCTTCCGGCCATGACAAAGAGGCTGTGACGGCGGCGCAGGTTCGCGATTTGCTGCGCGCGCGGCGAATGCGGGCCGACTTCCTGCCTGCCGACCTGTTCGCCGACCCCGCCTGGGATATGTTGCTCGACCTGTTGGCGGCGCGACTCGACGGGGCGCGGGTGTCGGTGTCCAGCCTGTGCATCGCCGCTGCTGTACCGCCGACCACGGCGCTACGGTGGATCAAGACGCTGACTGATCAGGGGCTGGTGGACCGGCGCGCGGACCCGCATGATGGTCGCCGCGTGTTCATCGCGCTGGCGGACGAGACGGCCGATGCCCTGAACCGTTGGTTTGTTGCGGGACGCAGGCTGCTAAATGGTGTGGCCGGTGCCTGACGTGCGAATGCCGGACGCGTAGATGCTTGACGAGACCGGCGATTGCCCTAGATAGGCGGGCACGGATGGGCCGCCTGCGCGATTCAGCACAGGCAACGGCTCTGAAGGGCGATTAGCTCAGTTGGTAGAGCGTCTCGTTTACACCGAGAATGTCGGCGGTTCGAGCCCGTCATCGCCCACCATTATCTATACTATTCTCTCCAGTGATTGGGATGATCACAGTCGCGGTAACGCTGCGCTGCGCGTGATTCGCAGCGCGATGACGGCTACCTTTCAGCGGCCGGCTACGCGCGCAAAGACGCTGGCGAAGGCGCGTCAGGACTGTATAGTTGCCCGGTTTGCCTCCCTTCTCGAAAGCCCTTCATGCCCTTTGTTATCGGCCTTGCTGGCATATTGCTCATTCTCGCCATCGCTTTCGCCCTCTCGTCCAACCGTCGCGCCATTCGACCGCGTGTGGTGGGGGCGGCCTTTGCGTTGCAGGCGGGGATCGCGTTGCTGGTTCTCTATGTTCCTGCGGGGCGGGCCGTGATCGCGGGCATGTCGCACGGGGTGGCGAACCTGCTCAGCTATGCCCAGGCGGGCACCGACTTCATCTTCGGCCCGCTGGCAAAGCCTGAAATTGGCGGCGCGAGCTTCGCCATCGCGGCGCTGCCGGTGATCATCTTCTTCGCCAGCCTGGTGTCGATCCTCTATTATCTGGGGATCATGCAGTTGGTGGTGCGCTGGGTCGGCGGGGCGATCGGCAAGGTGACGGGCGTGTCGAAGGTGGAATCGCTATGCGCCGCCGCCAATATCTTCGTGGGGCAGAGCGAAAGCCCGCTGGTCATTCGTCCCTATCTGGCGGGCCTTACGCCGCCGCAACTGTTCACGGTGATGACGTCGGGCATGGCGGGCGTGGCGGGCACCATATTGGCGGCCTATGCGTCGATGGGGATCAAGATCGACTATCTGCTGGCCGCCAGCTTCATGGCCGCGCCCGGCGGCTTGCTGATGGCGAAGATCATGATGCCGGACGAAGTGACGCCGCAGGGCGAATTGCCGCTGGGGGATGAGTCAGGCCGGGAGGTCCGGCTGGCTGAGACGCGGATCAGCGGTCAGGGACCAGCCGCGCTGTTGCCCGAAGGGACGCCGGGCGAACCGATGCCGCCCGCCATCCATGATGAGGAACGGCCCGCCAATATCATCATGGCCGCCGCACAGGGCGCGCAGACCGGCGTGAAGCTGGCAGTGGCGGTTGGCGCCATGGTGCTGGCCTTTGTCGCGCTGGTCGCGCTGGCCAACGGCATCCTTGCCGGGATTGGCGGCTGGTTCGGCTACCCGACGCTCAGTTTCCAGCAATTGCTGGGCTATGTCTTTTCGCCCGTCATGTACCTGCTCAATATCCCATGGGGAGAGGCGCAGATTGCGGGCGGACTGTTCGGGACCAAGGTCGTGCTCAACGAGTTCGTCGCCTATATCGCGCTGGGTCAGGTACAGGGGCAATTGTCGCCCGCGACGATTGCCGTCGTCACGTTCGCATTGTGCGGCTTCGCCAATTTCAGCTCGATCGCGATCCAGATGGCGGTCACGGGCAGTCTGGCGCCCAACCAGCGACCCATGATCGCCCGGCTGGGCCTTAAGGCGCTGGTGGCAGGGAGTCTGGCGAACCTGATGAGCGCGGCGCTGGCGGGGATGATGCTCAGCCTGTGACAATCGTGACGAGTGGAAGCTGATAGACTCTACCGTTCCATCCTCCTTCCCGTTATAGTTAAGGGCGGGGTATCGACATGAAATATCTATGGATTGCGGCGCTTTTTCTGGGCAGCATGGCGGGATATGGTGGCGCGACGAGTGCTCCCACAGCGCCGAAACCGGGCAGTCTGGAAAGCTACAAGGACTGGACCATCGGCTGCGACAATCGCAACCGGTGCGAGGCGGTGGCGCTGCTGCCGGAAGGCGCGGACTGGCCGGATAGTCCGGTATCGCTGGGCATAGCCCGTAACGCTGGGCCGGACGCTGAGGCGGAGATGTGGATCGACCATGATGAACGTCATGGCCGCGCCGCCATCAGCATCCTGATCGATGGTCGAAAGCTGGCTGGCGCCACCAGTGACGGGGCGACGGCTGAGTTGCGCGGGCCGCAGGTGGCGGCGCTGGCGATGGCTATGGCGCGCGGCGGGGTGATGGAAGTGCGCGCGGGCAAGCGGGTGATCGGCCGCCCCTCGCTGGCCGGATCGGCGGCGGCGCTGCGCTATATGGATGCGCGGCAGGGGCGTGCGGGCACGACCACTGCGCTGGTCGCGAAGGGGAAACTAGATCCCACCGCCGTCCGGCCCGCGCCCGTCGCACCCGCGATCAAGCGTATGCTCATTCCTGTCGGTCCTGCACCGGCGGCGTTGTGGCGTGAGGAACTGACTGCCGTTGGTGTCCAGACCGGATGCGCCGATGAGATGCGCGACGGGCCGGTGCCTGAACTCTATTCCCTGAGCCGAACCCAAACGCTGGTGGTGGTGTCATGTGGCGCGGGTGCCTATAATGTCACGTCGGTCCCGCTGATCGCCACGGGCGTTCCGGGCCGTCGCATTTTTCGCAACGCCGTCTTCGATTTCCAGCCGGGCTGGAGCGAAGATTCGGCGAAACCCATGCTCGTCAACGCCAGATTCGCGCCCGAAGCCTCGCGGCTGGAAAGCTATGCCAAGGGCCGGGGGCTGGGCGATTGCGGCGGCAGTGAGGCCTATGTCTGGGACGGCACGCGCTTTCGTCTGGTGGAGGCGCGGGCCATGGGGGAGTGCCGTGGCTCCTGGCACTGGATCACCACCTGGTCGGCGCAGGTGGTGGACTGAGATGGGATCGCGGTTTCAGCGCGCTCCGCACCCGCGCGCTGGTGCGGGGGCTGGGCCGTTAGCGCTTTAGCGGAAGTCGGCGAGCGCCTGCGTTTCGAACGGCGTCAGCGCGTCGATCCGGCCTGACCGGACCTTCATCGCCCAGTCGGGATCGACGATGAGGGCGCGGCCCACCGCGATCAGGTCGAATTCGTCCCGCTCCATGCGATCGATCAGCCCCTCAATGCCGGTCGGCTCCGAGCGTTCGCCTGCAAAGACATTGATGAAATCGCCCGAGAGGCCGACCGATCCGACGCTGATCGTGGTGGCGCCAGTCAGCTTCTTGGCCCAGCCAGCGAAGTTGAGGCCGTCCTCGCCATCCCGTTCCGGAAATTCCGGCGTCCAGAAGCGGCGCTGCGAACAGTGCAATATATCGACGCCTGCTTCGACCAGTGGTGCCAGCCAGCGCTCCATCGCGTCGGGCGTTTCGGCAAGGCGCGCGCGGTAATCCTGCTGCTTCCACTGGCTGACCCGCAGGATGAGCGGATAGTCGGGACCGACGGCCGCGCGGATGGCGGCGATCACCTCGGCTGCAAAGCGTGAGCGTTCCTCCAGCGTCGGGCCGCCATAGCGATCGGTTCGCAGGTTGGTGCCGGACCAGAAAAACTGGTCGACCAGATAGCCATGCGCGCCATGCACCTCGATCGAATCAAAACCCAGCCACTGGGCATCGGCAGCGGCGCGGGCAAAGGCGGCGACGGTGTCGGCAATCGCCTCCTCGCTCATTGCTTCACCGCGCGGCTCGCCCGGACCGATCAGCCCGGACGGGCTTTCGACGGGGACGTCAGGCGACCATCGGGTGGTTTTGCTTTCGACCGATCCCGTGTGCCACAGTTGCGGGGCCATCGCTCCGCCTGCGGCATGAACGGCATCGACCACCCGTTTCCACCCGGCCAGTGCCGGGCCATGGAAAAAGGGTACGTCCGGCTCATTGCGAGAGGCCGGGCGATCGATCACTGTGCCTTCCGACAGGATCAGGCCAACGCCGCCTTCAGCGCGGAGCCGGTAATAATCGACATGGGGTTCGCCGACCATGCCGCCAGGCGCGAAGGATCGGGTCATGGGCGCCATGACGATCCGGTTCGCAAGGGACATCGACTTGATGCGGAGCGGTTCGAACAGGGCGTTGATATTCTGGGGCATGTCATGATCCTCTGATGCGACCATGATGGTATCGTGCGGTGCTGCCGACCCAAAGGCAGGAGTGTTTAACCCCCTTAAGGCTTGGGCCGCGTCACGGGCAGGAAGTCGCGGTCGAGCAGGGTGTGTAATTCCCCCATGATGCGCGCGAGCGCCTGCTGATCTTCTTCCGGCAGGCGATGATAGTGGCAGATGAAGCGCCCCTCCTGCTCCAGTGCCGCGCCGACGACCTTCACCTTGTCCGCCCCGGCATCGGTCAGATGCACCATCATCGCGCGGCGGTCGGTGGCACTGGGCGCGCGCGTCACCAGACCCTTTCGTTCAAGGTTGGCGATCCGCCCGGTCAGCACGGCGTTGGAAACGGTCAGCGCCAGCGCAAGGTCGGTCGCGCGCAGCGGTGCGGGCGCGTCGATCATCAGCGCGCCCAGCAGGTGAAAGTCTGCGATGCTTAACCCATGCGCGCCGCTGATCCGGTTGAGATCCGTTTCCAGCAACTGCCCGACTTTCAGGCTGTGCCACATCGCCGCGAAATGGCTGACGTCCAGATCAAGCTCGGCGAAGAAGGAGCGCCCAGCCTCCACCTGGTCGATGGGACGTCGGGGTGTGGTGTGGGGCATGGACATGACCGCCATGTCGATCCGATCGGGCCTGGCGGTCAAGGGCGTTGCGTTCGTTATCAGGCCCGCGCGAGGATCAGCGAGAACAGGTCTTCATCGTCGCGCCATTCCTCCACCGGCTCCCAACCTGCCGCGCGCAGCAACAGGCGGCTGTCGCGGCCGTCATATTTATGGCTGCATTCCGTGTGGATCGTTTCCCCCCGCGTCATGGCGAAGGGTGTGGCGGCGACATGGAAGCGCATGGCCTCCTGCGCTTCCAGATGCATCTCGATCCGCGCCGCAGCGTCATTCCAGCGGGCGCGATGGACAAAGGCCTCGACAGGCAGGTCGCCCTCCAATTCGCGATTGATGCGGTGGAGGAGGTTGAGGTTGAAGGCGGCTGTCACGCCGGCGGCATCGTCATAGGCGGCGATCAGCCGGTCGACATCCTTGACCCTGTCCATGCCGATCAGCAGCATCGCTTCTGTCCCGAGTGAGCCGCGCATGGCGCGCAGCAGATCGACGGCTGCGTGCGGCTCCAGATTACCGATGGTCGATCCGGGAAAAAAGCCGAGCTTTGGCATGGCCGCGATCGCCGGGGGCAGGGCGACCGGGTGCGTGAAATCTGCAACGACCGGCAGCACCGGCATGCCGGGAAAAGCGGCGGCCAGCCCCGCGCTGCTCGCGTGCAGAAAGTCGCCGCTAATGTCGATCGGCACATAGGCGGCGGGCTGAATCGCGCGCAGTAGATGTGGTGTTTTGCGCGCGCTGCCCGCGCCGAACTCGACCACCGCGCGTCCTGGACCGATGGCACGGGCGAAATCGGCACCATGACTGGCAAGCAGCGCGGTTTCGGTGCGGGTCGGATAATATTCGGGCAGGTCGGTGATCGCCTCGAACAGTTGCGATCCGCGATGGTCGTAAAACCAGATGGGCGGTGTCGCTTTGGGATGGCGCGAGAAACCCGCCAGCATGTCCCGGCGGAAGGCGGGATTGACGGTGAGGGCGAGGTCTTGCGTCAATAGCATGGGCCTATAGATCCTTTGCCAGCCGCAGCCCAGTGAACTGCCAGCGCTGGTGGGGGTAGAAATAGTTGCGATAGCTGGCACGCACATGGCCGCGCGGGGTGGCGCAACTGCCGCCCTTCAGCACGAACTGGCCAGACATGAACTTGCCATTATATTCGCCGACTCCGCCCGGCGCTGCCACAAAGCCGGGATAGGGGCGATAGGCGCTGCCGGTCCATTCCCACACGTCCCCGAACATCTGTACCAGCCCTTCGCCCTGTTCGCAGGCGTGGGGCCGCGGGCAGGTGGCATCGTCGAGTTGGTTGCCGCTGGTAGGCGAGATGTTCAGCGCCCCGCTTTCCCATTCTGCTTCGGTTGGAAGGCGCGCGCCTGCCCAACTGGCATAGGCATCGGCTTCATACAGGCTGATATGGGTGACGGGCGCGGCGGGATTGACGGGCTGGCGGCCGTCATGGCCAAAGCGGGTCCAGCCGTTCTCGCCTTTCTGCCAGTAGAGCGGTGCTTCTATCCCCTCCGCCCGCACCCAGGCCCAGCCGTCCGACAGCCAGTGACGCGCATCGGTGTAGCCGCCATCCTCGATGAAGCTGATCCATTCGGCATTGGTGATCGGGCGATTGGCGAGCGCATGGGGATGGAGCAGGGTGCGGTGGCGCGGCCCTTCGCAATCGAAGGCGAAACCGTGCCCGGCGTCAGCGCCGATCTCCACGATGCCATTGCGCCCCTCTATCCAGCGGAGCGGCCCCGGCTGGAGGGCGGGCATCGAGTTGGGGGCGCCAAACATCGCCGGGAAAAGCGGGTTTTGGGCGAAGAGGTGGAGCATGTCGGTCAGCATCAATTCCTGATGCTGCTGCTCATGGTGCAGGCCCAGCGACATCAGCGCTCGTGCCTCGTCTGCCAGCATGGGGATGGCCCGCACCATCGCCGTATCGACATGGGCGCGATAGGCCAGCACATCGTCCAGCGAGGGGCGCGTCAGCATCCCGCGCATCGGGCGGGCATGGCGTGCGCCCTCCGCCTCATAATAGCTGTTGAACAGATAGGCGAAACGCGGATCGAACAACGTGTAATATTCGACATGATCGCGCAGGACGAAGGTTTCAAAAAACCAACTGCTATGAGCAAGGTGCCATTTTGCGGGCGAGGCGTCGGGCATGGATTGGACCGTCGCGTCCGCGTCGCTGAGCTGCGCGGCGAGCGCCTTGCTTAGTCCGCGGATCGATTCATATTGCGGGACAAGCTGTTGGTGCAGCGATGGTGTCTGGCTGGCATTCATGCTCTTTCCCGATACGGTTGTGCCGTTCTCGAAAGGATCAAGCGCATGAGTGCGAGAATCTATCCCGCTCTGTCACCAAAATAGTGTTGATACGGATCAGCGCGACGCGCCGGGCACCCATTTTATGTCGTTCGCGCCATTGCCGTTCAAGCGGCGGGTGAGGACGAACAACAGGTCGGACAGGCGGTTGAGATAGGCAAGTGCCTGAGGGTTGAGAGGCACCTGTGTCGCGGCGGCGGTCGCGCTGCGCTCTGCCCGGCGAACGATCGCGCGGGCAAGGTGCAGGGCCGCCGCAGCGGGCGAGCCGCCGGGCAGGATGAAGCTGTCGAGCGGAGCGAGATCCTCGTTCACCGTGTCGATCTGCTGCTCCAGCCGTGCTACCTGCGGCGGGACGATTCGCAGCGCCCACGGTTCGTCCGCGCCATCGGGGATTGGCGTCGCCAGGTCCGCGCCAAGATCGAACAGGTCGTTCTGAATGGTCTGGAGCCATGCGGCCTCGGTCGTCTCCCCTATCGCGGCGATGGCCATGCCGATGGCGCTGTTCGCTTCGTCCACGTCACCCACGGCCTGCATCCGGGGGGCGTGTTTGGGCGTGCGCGATCCATCAACCAGCCCGGTGGTGCCGTCGTCGCCGGTGCGGGTGTAAATCTTGTTGAGCTTGACCAACTTACTGACTGCCACCGTTCATCAGCAGGATCAGCGCGACGATCAACACGGCTGCCGCCTGAAAGAAGATGCGGTTGAACATCATCTTGTTCTGCTTGAGGCTCGACGCGCTCGGCCCCTTGTCAGGGGAGTTCAGTTCCTCCTTTGTCGTCTGGAGAAAGCTGATGATACCCCGGATCAGCGAGAACAGGGTTGCCGCCATGGCAAGGACAAGGATTATGACAAGGAAGGTGTTCATGGCTGCATTCTAGGCCTGCGCTAGCCTGATGCCAACCGGAAAGCGCCTGGCCCGAAGGTCATCGGCCAACTGCGTCGGCGCGATCCCCTGCGCGCGCAGATCAGCAAGCGCGATTGATCCGTCCCGCTTCGCCAGCCGCCGCCCATCCGGCCCCACCAGCAGCGGATGATGGCGGTAGAGGGGCGAAGACAGGTCGAGCAGTGCCTGAAGCAGCCGATGGATATGGGTCGCGGCGCGCAGGTCTTCGCCGCGCAGAACATGGGTGACGCCCATCGCCGCGTCGTCCAGCGTACAGGCGAGGTGGTAGCTGGTCGGCGCATCCTTGCGGGCGAGGACCACGTCGCCCGCCAGCAGCGGGTTGGCGGAGACAGTCCCGTGATCGGCATCCTGCCATGACAATGGCCCGGCCATCGAAACCGCCCTGCCCATGTCGATGCGCCAGGCATGGGGTTCGCGCGTCATCCGCCGCTCGCGCTCATCGGCGCGAAGTCCCCTGCACGTCCCCGGATAGACCGGTCCCTCGCTCCCATGCGGCGCGGTGGCGCTGGCGGCAATGTCGGCGCGGGTGCAGAAACAGGGATAGGCAAGATCCATGGCCTTCAGTCGGTCGAGAGCCGCTTCATAGTCGCCCAGACGCTGTGACTGAAAGACGACATCTCCATCCCAGCCTATGCCCAGCCAGCGCAGATCCTCGATAATGGCTTCGACATGCTCAGGTCGGCTGCGGGTGCCGTCTATATCCTCGATCCGCAGACGAAAGGCGCCACTGTCCGCACGTGCCATGTCCATGGCCATCAGCGCGGACCAGCCATGGCCGACATGCAGCCGGCCGGTGGGGCTGGGAGCAAAGCGCGTCACCATATGCTGTGGCAGGGGGTGAGGAGTCATACAGGCTCTAGCTGTCGAATAGAGGTTGACGGGTGATATTCGTTAATGCTGTCATGCTCTTGTCACCTTGCTGGTCAATCAGCGGCGGCGGCAAAGGGGGTAGAGCAAATCTATGTACCATCCCGACCTGATACGACACCCGGAAAACTGTCCGGCACTTGTACTGAACGCCGACTATACGCCGCTCAGCTATTATCCGTTGAGCCTGTGGCCCTGGCAGACCGCCATCAAGGCGGTGTTCCTGGAACGGGTGGACATCGTCTCCAGCTATGAGCGGGAGGTGCACAGTCCCAGCTTCCAGATGAAAATCCCCTCGGTCATCGCGCTCAAACAATATGTGAAGCCGTCCGAGCATCCCGCCTTCACCCGGTTCAACCTGTTCCTGCGCGATAAATTTTCCTGCCAATATTGCGGCACGGCGCATGATCTGACCTTTGACCATGTGGTGCCACGCCGCGCTGGCGGGCGCACGACCTGGGAAAATGTCGCGACCGCATGCAGTCCCTGCAACCTGAAAAAAGGGGGGCGCACGCCAAAGGAAGCGGGGATGCGGCTGCATGTTCAGCCGATCCGCCCGACGACCTGGCAGCTTCAGGAACATGGCCGCGCTTTCCCGCCGGGCTATCTGCACGAAAGCTGGCGTGACTGGCTCTATTGGGACGTCGAATTGCTGGCGTAGCGGGTTATGTCCCACTCTCCGCATCGCGCGTCACGGCATCGCGGGCAACCAGTCCAGGTCCAGATTCTTGTGCCGATTGGTATAATGACCGATCGTTTCCAGTCGCGCGATGTCGTGCAACGTGACGCGACCGTTCGAGCGGCTGATAAGCCCGTCCTGCTCCATCTGCCGGATCATCCGGTTGACGTGGACGGAAGTAAGGCCGATCGCGTCGCCAATCTCCTCCTGCGTCAATTTCAGGTCGAAACTGTCGCTGATATCGTCGTCGGTGACGCGCAACCGGTCGAAAATATCGAGCAGGAACGAGGCAACCCGCGCCTTTGCCGATGTACGCCCCAGCGAGGCCAGGCGATCGGTCAGCGCCACCCGTTCGGTGTTGGACAATATGAACAACAGGGCCGCGACGCGTGGCTGTTCCTCCAGCAGGCGGCGCAGCGCGTGCTTGTCGAACGGGCAGACGACCGAATCCTCCAGCGCAACCAGCGATTCAGGGGCCTTGTTGTACGCGGTGCTGGCCGACCCGATGAAATCGCCCGGAAAATAAACGCGCAATATCTGTCGGCTTCCATCGGGCATGATGACGAAACTCATCACGCGCCCTTCGCGCAGGACGAACAATTCAGTCACCGTGTCATTGACGCGCTGGATCATCCCACCGCGCTTGATCTTGCGCTGATTCTCCTCAAGCCGCGTCAGCGCCCGTGTCTCTGCCTCCGCCAGCGAAACATTTTTGCTCAGTCTGTCCGCGAAACAACTGCCTGCCACCTATCCACCTTTTTTCTTCAATGTCGCGACGATCCGTGTCGTTACGATGGCAGAACGCCCCAGCCGTCTTTTGGCTTCATTTTCGGCTTCTGCACTAAACTCGATCAAGCTATGGCGCTTGATAGTCGTTTCTTTGAAAATGAGGGGTGATGGCGCGGTTTTGCGGGGCGATCAGGACCATCACTGCCTTGCGCGAGGCGCATTAACCGTTATGACGCCGAAGATGGATCGCATTCAAATTCGCGGCGGCAAAGCATTGAGCGGCCGCCTTCCCATCTCCGGCGCGAAAAATGCGGCTTTGACGCTGCTGCCCTGTGCCTTGCTGACCGATGAGCCAGTGACGCTGCGCAATCTGCCGCGCCTCGCCGATGTCGACAGTTTCGGCCATCTGCTGAACCAGTTGGGTGTGTCGACCATGATCGAGGGTGCGCGGCCGGAGGATTTTGGCCGGGTGATGACGATGCGTGCAGGTCGCGTTACATCGACCGAAGCGCCCTATGACATCGTGCGCAAGATGCGCGCGTCTATCCTGGTGTTGGGACCGCTGCTGGCCCGTGCGGGTGAAGCGACGGTGTCGTTGCCGGGCGGTTGCGCCATCGGCAACCGGCCCATCGATCTGCATCTGAAAGCATTGGAAGCCCTTGGCGCCACGATCGAGGTGACGGCGGGCTATGTCCGCGCCAGCGCGCCCGATGGCGGCCTGACCGGCGGCACCTATACCTTCCCCGTCGTGTCGGTTGGCGCGACCGAGAATGCGGTGATGGCCTCTGTATTGTCCAAAGGCACCTGCATACTGGAAAATGCTGCGCGTGAGCCGGAAATTGTCGACCTGTGCCGCCTGTTGCTGGCGATGGGCGCTGAGATTGAGGGCGTGGGGAGCGACACGCTGACCATCCATGGCAAGAATCGGCTGCACGGCGCAACCTATCGGGTCATGCCCGACCGGATAGAGGCGGGCAGCTATGCCTGCGCAGCCGCCATTACCGGCGGGTCGCTGGAACTGGTGGGCGCGGATGCCGATGATATGCACGCCATCCTTGCCGCCCTGCGCGATGTGGGTGTTCATGTCGAAACCCGCAAGGACAGCATATTGGTCGCGTCGCAGGGGAAGCTGAAACCCCTTAACCTGTCGACCGCACCCTTCCCGGCCTTCCCCACGGACATGCAGGCGCAGTTCATGGCGATGCTGACGCTGGCGGACGGTGCATCGGTGCTGACCGAAACGATCTTTGAAAACCGCTATATGCATGTGCCCGAACTGGCGCGCATGGGTGCCGATATCGCCGTCAACGGACGGACCGCCGTCGTGCGCGGGGTGGGGAGCCTGACCGGCGCGCCGGTGATGGCGACCGACCTGCGCGCGTCGATGAGCCTGATCCTGGCGGGTCTTGCCGCGCGGGGTGAAACCCAGGTCAACCGCGTTTATCATCTCGATCGCGGCTATGAGCGGCTGGAAGAGAAATTGTCCGCCGTTGGCGCGGATATCGAGCGGGTCAGCGATGGCTGAATGGTGCGGCGTCGAGACTGACCGGGCGGCTGTTCTGGCGCTCTACGATCTCGACGCGGGCGGGTTCGAGGCGCTGGACGAGATTACGGGTTTCGCTGCGGCCTTGTGCGATGCGCCGATTGCGCTGGTGAGCCTGGTCGAAGCGGATCGGCAGCGTTTTCTCGTCCGAACCGGCCTTGATGTTACAGAGACGCCGCGCAACGTTTCTTTCTGCGCTCATGCGATGCTGGGGGACGAGCCATTCGTCATCCCCGACGCGACGAGAGATCCGCGTTTTGCCGACAATGTGCTGGTAACGGGCACGCCGCATATCCGTTTCTATGCCGGGGCGCCGCTGATCGACCCGGATGGCATGCCGTTGGGCGCGCTTTGCGTTATCGATGACAGGCCGCGCGCGACGCTGACATCGTTACAGCGCCACGGGCTGACGGTGCTGGCCCGGCAAGTGATGGCGGCGCTGGAGGGGCGCCGGCGCGATCATGTCGTGCAGGCCGAACGTCGCCGCCATGTCGAGGCGGTAATCGACAGCAACAACCGTTTTCGCACGCTGGCCGATGCGATGCCGCAAATGGTCTGGTCGACGCTGCCGAATGGCTTTCATGACTATTATAACGCCCGGTGGTATGAATTTACCGGGCTGCCGGATGGCGCAACGGATGGGGAAGGGTGGAATGATAGGTTCCATCCCGACGATCGGGATCGCGCATGGACGCGCTGGCGACATTCGCTGGACACCGGCGAACCCTATGAGATCGAATATCGGCTGCTGCATCATAGCGGTCAATATCGCTGGGCACTGGGACGAGCGCTGCCGATCCGTGGCGAAGATGGACAGATTATCCGTTGGATGGGGACGGACACCGACATCCACGAACAGAAGCAGTTGATGGAAGAGCGCGAGATGATCGCGCATGAACTGTCGCACCGGATCAAGAATATCTTTTCGGTGATTGCGGGCCTCATCGGCCTTTCGGCGCGTGACAATCCACAGATCGGCCCAGTGGCGGACGATCTGCGCAATCGGATATTGGCGCTGGGCCGGGCGCATGACTATGTGCGACCGCATAGCGCCGAATCGCGGCCCCAGGGTGGGCACGGCAGTCTGTGGGGCGTATTGGAGCAGTTGTTCGCGCCCTATACGGGGGAGGGCGAAAAGCGGGTTCGGATCACAGGGGAAAATCCGCCGGTGGACGATCGATCCGCCACCCCGCTGGCCTTGCTGTTCCACGAACTGGCGACAAACGCCGCCAAATATGGCGCGCTTTCAACATCCGATGGTATCGTGGATGTGACCATATCCCGCGACGGTGACGCCCTGCGTATCGTCTGGACCGAAACCGGTGGTCCCGTTGTGATCAGGGCTGAAGGGGATGGGTTTGGCAGCCGCCTGATGGCGTTGAGTGTTGAGCGTCAACTGGGCGGCCAGATCGCACGCGAATGGCGATCCGAAGGACTCATCGTCAGCCTTGTGCTTCCAGCGCGAACCATGAGCCGCGCGGCGGCAGGAACGGCGTGAATCCGGCGATGTCGGTCGTATAGGGATTCGGGTTATCGGACGCCGCCAGTTCCAGCGCGGCCCGGATGCTTTGCGACAGGAATGGCTTGGTCACGACACCCATGGCCGCAATGGATGCTTCGCCAATCTGGGAGGGGTTGGCCGTCACATAGATAACGCGCAGCCCATATTGGCTGGCCAGTTCCATGCCGATTCGCGGCCCGGTCCGCCCATCGCGCAAGTTAAGGTCAACCAGCGCAATGTCGCAATCGGCGGCAGCCGCCAGTGCCGCAGCCTG
Organism: Sphingobium aromaticiconvertens; assembly: GCF_037154075.1. Classification (NCBI taxonomy): domain Bacteria; kingdom Pseudomonadati; phylum Pseudomonadota; class Alphaproteobacteria; order Sphingomonadales; family Sphingobiaceae; genus Sphingobium; species Sphingobium aromaticiconvertens. Next base: position 277,782 of record NZ_JBANRJ010000001.1, on the reverse strand, counting down.
ATCCGCAGCGATGGCACCCACGGAAAAGCCCGCCGACTCCACGACCTGCTCGATCTCCAGAGCCACGAAAATCTCATCTTCTACGATCAATACACGTTTGGACATTTTCCGATCCGATTTTGGAAATGATAAATGTCCGTGGAGGCATGCAGTTCCATAATATGCATGAATTATTCGGAAGTTGCGGTGTTGTCCTGCGCCGTCAACGGCGCGGACGCCTCCCACAAAGTCTCGAACTGGCCATCGCGCATCAGCAGCACCGCAGCGGGGTAGCCCTTGGCATTGGCTTCCTGCGCGGTCTTCGTCGCGCTATCCACAGCCTCGGCCTGGGTCGTGAACGGGCCATAATAGCGATTGTCGAGATTGATCTTCCAGACGCCCTCATGATTGAGGACGATATAGCGGGCTGTGGGCAGGGCCATGAGTGTTACAGAACCTCTGTGTTATAATGGTGCCAAGCCATGATCGCGGCGGCGCCGCGATGGGGGCGCCAGGCTTCGGCAAGGGCGCGGGTCGTCTTTTCGCTGGGACGTTCAGGCAGGCCCAATATGCGGCCGATCTCTATCTGGACGGCCAGGTCACCTGCGGGCCAGATGTCGGGCCGTCCTTCCGCAAATAACAGGTAGATTTCGGCGGACCAGCGCCCAATCCCCTTGATTCGTATCAGTTGGGCGATCGCATCCTCATCGTCGGCGGGCAGGGAGTGGAGGTCCACTTCGCCCGAAAGGATCAGTTCGGCCAGGCTGCGGGCATAGCCTTGTTTCTGGCGCGACAGGCCGCAGGCCCGCAGCGCGTCGAAATCACGGGCCAGCAGTACATCCGGCGCGCAGCCCGCGCCCAGTTCCGTCTCCAGCTTGCGCCACACCGCTGCGGCCGCCGCCACGCTGACCTGCTGGCCGACGATAGTGCGTAGCAATGTTTCATAGCCCGGCTCCCGGACGCGCGGCGCGGGATAGCCCACGCGCCCCAGCGCGGCCATGAAGCCCGGTTCGATCGCGGCGATCGCGTCCAGGCTGGCCTTCATTGCGTCTGCGCTCATCACCATATCGTTGCGCTCCGACGCTTGATTTCACCTGTCCCGGGCTTCATAGCGGCCCGGAAAGAACTTCCGAGGGGATGGATATATGCCGAAGCTGATCGTGGTCAACCGTGAGGGCGAGGAACAGACGGTCGAAGGAGATGCTGGCCTGTCTGTGATGGAAGTCATTCGCGACAGTGGTTTCGATGAACTTCTGGCGCTGTGCGGCGGCTGCTGCTCTTGCGCGACCTGCCACGTTTATGTCGACCCCGCTTTTGCGGACTCGCTGCCGGCAATGAGCGAGGACGAGAATGACCTGCTCGACAGCAGCGATCATCGTAACGAGACCAGCCGCCTGTCCTGCCAGGTCATCCTGGGCGAGGCGACAGATGGCCTGAGAGTGACGATCGCGCCGGAAGATTGAATGTTTGCAAATGGATAAAGGGGCGGGGCGCGGTATAATCACCGCGCCCCGCCTTTTCTATTTGTCCCAAAAGCGTAGCACGGCCCCCATTGTCATCGCGGCCCCGCCGACCCCAGCCCTCACAGGCCGCTACCGGCTGGCGGCGGCGTACAGAGCGATCGCTGCGGCATTGGAGACGTTAAGGCTCTCCATCCGCGGACTGATGGGCAGTCTAGCCAATATGTCGCAATGTGCCATGCTGTTGTGGCGTAGTCCTTCGCCCTCGGCGCCCAGCACCAGCGCGACCCGCGATTGCCCGATCGCTTCGCTGATCGTGCTGGTCGCTTCGCCGTCAAGGCCGATGCGCCAATAGCCAGCCTCGGCAATTTCATCGAGCGCGCGGGCGAGGTTTACGACTCGCACCCAGGGCATGATTTCCAGGGCGCCCGACGCCGCACGCGCCAACACACCCGATTCGGGCGGTGCATGCCGGTCCTGCGTCACGATGCACAGCGCGTCGAACGCGGCGGCAGAGCGGAGAATAGCGCCGACATTGTGCGGGTCCGTCACCTGATCCAACACCAGCACGGGGCGCAGATCATCCTGCCCCTGCTCCAATATGTCGCCCAGCCAGACATCGTCGAGCGCCTCTACCTCGGCGACGATTCCCTGATGCGGCGCGTCACTGGGCACCATCCGGCCGAGGTCCGCGACATCGGCATAAACGATGGGCAGGACCGGGGGCAGTTCCAGTGCGCCCAGTGCTTCGCGGGTGCCCCAGATCTTGCGCACGACCCTGTCGGGATTGGCGAGTGCGGCGGTCACGGCGTGGCGGCCGTAAAAGCGTGGAAAGCCTGCTTTGGGCTTGCCGGTACGATGTCCTCTTTTCATGTTGCGCTCATTTCACGGGAAGCATTGACAGGCAAGCCTCCATTCGTCATTGAGCGCCCCTCCAGCGCGGTTTGGCACCGCATAAGGCACTGGACAGGTGGCCGAGTGGTTAAAGGCAGCAGACTGTAAATCTGCCCGGGTTTCCCGTACGCTGGTTCGAATCCAGCCCTGTCCACCATCCTTTCTCCGAGCAGGCGCATTCGCCGCTCGGACCATCTCTCCCGCAATGCAACATATTGGCCTGACGCGCGTTGATGTGCGACAGACTTTGTTCATATGAACCCATCCACATTCCCTCCCATGAGCCTTGATAGACGGCAGATCATTCTGGGCGCCCTGTCCGGCGCCATGACGCTGGGCGTGCCTGCGCGCTTGCTGGCGCAAACGGATGTCGCACGGGTGGACGCGCTGATCGGCAAGATGACATTGGAGGAGAAGGCCGGGCAGATGACCTGCCTTGCCGACAGTTTTCGTCCCTACAACCCACCCAATCCCGAAGCGGGTATCCAGAATGAAAAACAATTGGCGCAGGAGATCGTCAAGGGGCGCGTCGGGTGCCTGTTCAACGGCATCGGTGTTGCCGGTGGGCTACGGGCGCAGGAGATGGCGGTCAAGGAAAGCCGTCTGGGCATTCCGCTGTTGCTTGCGGGCGATGTCATCCATGGTCTCAAGACCATCTTCCCGGTGCCACTGGCCGAGGCGGCAAGTTTCGACCCAGCACTGGCCGAGCGGACCGCGCGGGCGATGGCGCTGGAAGCGACGGCAGCGGGCCTGCACCTGACCTTTGCGCCGATGGTCGACATTGCGCGCGATCAGCGCTGGGGCCGGGTCGTGGAGGGATCGGGCGAAGACCTGTATCTCGGTCGCCTTTATGCCGCCGCCCGCGTGCGGGGTTTCCAGGGGCGCAACCTGCGCCGCGACGACAGCCTGCTTGCCTGCCCGAAGCATTTCGCGGCCTATGGCGCGGTCGCGGCGGGCATGGAATATGGCAGCGTCGACATTTCGGAGGAGACATTGCGCGAGACGCATCTGCCGCCCTTCGATTCCGCCTTTGCGGCTGGCGCGCTGACGACGATGGCCGCCTTCAGCGAGATCAACGGCGTGCCGGCCACTGCCGACCGCACGCTGCTGACCGATATATTGCGCGGCGAGATGACGTTCCGGGGCTTCGTTTTTTCCGACTATACCGCCGACGAGGAACTGATCGCCCACGGCTATGCGGAGGATGAGCGCGATGCCGCGCGTCTTGCCGTGCTGGCCGGGGTGGATATGAGCATGCAGAGCGGCCTTTATGTCCGGCACTTGCCTGATCTGGTGAAGAGCGGCGCGGTGCCGATGGGCACGATCGACGTGGCGGTGCGGCGTATCCTCTATGTTAAAACCGCCATCGGTCTGTTCGACAATCCTTATCGCTCGCTCGATCCGGCCGCTGAAACTGCGCGAATCGGTACGTCGGGGCATCGCGCATTGGCCCGCGAATCGGCGGCGCGGTCGATCGTGCTGTTGCAGAACAAGGATGCCGTCCTGCCATTAGGCGCGGATGATGGGGAGAAGATCGCGCTGATCGGTCCATTCGCCGAGGATCGCGATAATCTCTATGGCCCATGGGCCTTTTATGGCGACAAAGGCAAAGGTGTCGATATCGCCACGGGCATGCGCGCGGCCATGCGCGATCCCACCAGGCTGATGATCGAACCGGGTTGCGCGATCGATGGGCCACTGGACGGCGGGCTTGCCCGTGCGGTCGAAGCGGCGAAGGCCGCAGACGTGGTGGTTCTGGCGATCGGCGAATCGCAGGACATGTCTGGCGAAGCGCAGTCACGCACCACGATCGAGATACCCTTGGTGCAGCAGGCTTTGGCGGAAGCGGTCGCGGCCACGGGCAAGCCGGTCATCGTCCTGCTACGCCATGGCCGCGCGCTGGCGCTGCACGGTGCGGTGGCGAACGCGCAGGCGATTCTGGCGACCTGGTTCCTGGGGAGTGAGGCGGGGCACGCCATCGCCGACATCCTGTTCGGGCGCGTTGATCCATCGGCCAAGCTGCCGGTCAGTTTTCCGTGGGAATCGGGACAGGAGCCGTTTTTCTATGACCGAAAATCGACGGGTCGCCCGGTGGTTGACCAGCGCACCGAATATAAGGCGCGCTACGCGACGGCTGATAACAGCGCCCGTTTTCCGTTCGGTCACGGCCTGACTTATACCGATCTGGTGTTGGACAAGCTTAAACTGAGCGATGCCGCGCTGCGCTGGGATCAGGCGATAGAGGTGCGCGCAACACTTACGAACAAGGGCAAGCGGCGCGGCACGCAGGCGGTGCAACTCTATCTGCGCGACCGGGTGGCGAGCCGAACCCGGCCGATCCGCGAACTCAAGCGGATCGAGCGCGTCACCCTGAATCCGGGCGATAGCAAGGTGGTGCGCTTCTCCATCTCGCGCGCGGACCTGTCTTTCATCGGTGCGGGCAACAAGCGGATCGTGGAGCCGGGCCTGTTCGATCTGTGGATCGGCGACAGCTCCATTGGTGGATTGCACACGCAATTCACCCTCTATGCCGGGGAACCAGCCGCTACTTGACACTCTTGATGCGGATAACTGGCCTTTTGCGGATAAACTGCTAGGGGGCTGGGCCATGTTGAACTTGAATGGCATCACCGTGCGCCTCGGCGGCCGCACGATCCTCGACCGCGCCTCGGCCGCGCTACCTGCGCGCAGCCGCGTTGGCCTCATCGGCCGTAATGGCGCTGGAAAATCGACGCTGATGAAGGTGATGATCGGCCAGCTCGATCCTGACGATGGCGGGTGCGAGATGCCGCGCGACACGAAGCTGGGCTATATCGCGCAGGAAGCGCCATCGGGCACGATCACCCCGTTCGAGACGGTGCTGGCCGCCGACAAGGAGCGCGCCGCGCTGATGGCGGAGAGCGAAACCTGCGAAGACCCTGACCGCATGGGGCATATCTATGAACGGCTGACGGCGATTGACGCCTATACCGCGCCTGCGCGCGCCGCCCGTATCCTCGTCGGCCTTGGCTTTGACGAAGAGATGCAGGGTCGCCCGCTCGACAGCTATTCGGGCGGCTGGAAGATGCGCGTGGCGCTGGCGTCGCTGCTCTTCTCCAACCCCGACCTGCTGTTGCTGGACGAACCGTCGAACCATCTCGACCTCGAAGCGACGTTGTGGCTGGAGAATTTCCTCAAATCCTATCGCGGCATGATCGTCGTCATTAGCCATGAGCGCGACCTGCTGAACAATGTCGTCGACCATATCCTGCATCTGGAAGGGGGCAAGGTCATGCTCTATCCGGGCGGCTACGACGCGTTCGAGCGGCAGCGGGCCGAGCGTCTGGCCCAGCAGGAGGCTGCGCGCACCAAGCAGGCGGCTGAACGCGAAAAGCTTCAGGATTATGTCGCGCGCAACTCCGCGCGGGCCTCCACCGCCAAGCAGGCGCAGTCGCGGGCCAAGGCGCTGGCGAAGATGCAGCCCATTGCCGCGGCGATGGAAGACCCCACCCTTACCTTCACTTTTCCCAGCCCGCCCGAACTGCGCCCGCCGCTCATCACCATGGACATGGCGGCGGTCGGTTATAACGAGACGCCCATCCTGCGGCGGGTGAACCTGCGGATCGACCCGGACGACCGGGTGGCGCTGCTGGGCCGCAACGGCAACGGCAAGACGACGCTGGCCCGCCTGATCGCCGCGCAATTGCCGACGATGGAGGGCGAGATGGCCTCTTCACCCAAGATGAATGTCGGTTATTTCACCCAATATCAGGTGGAGGAACTGGATACCGGCGATACGCCGCTGGAACATATGACGCGCCAGATGAAGGGCGCGACCCAGGGTGCGGTGCGCGCGCAACTCGGGCGCTTCGGCTTTTCGGGCGTCCGCGCGACGCAGAAGGTCGGCAGCCTGTCGGGCGGCGAGCGCGCGCGACTGGCGCTGGCGCTCATCACACGCGACGCGCCGCATCTGCTGATCCTCGACGAGCCGACCAACCATCTGGACGTCGACAGCCGGGAGGCACTGGTGCAGGCGCTCAACGAATATCAGGGCGCGGTTGTGCTGGTCAGCCATGATCGGCACATGCTCGAACTGGTGGCCGACCGGCTGGTGCTGGTCGATAACGGCACGGCGCAGGAATATGGCGGGACGATCGAGGATTATACCGACTTCGTGCTGGGCAAGAATGGCGGGGCTGCCCCTTCGGGCGGCGACGCACCCAAGGTCGACCGCAAAGCCGAAAAGCGGGCTTCCGCCGAGTGGCGCGAGCGGCAAAAGACGCTCAAAAACGCGGTCAACCAGGCAGAGCGGGCGATGGCGGCCCTTAATGCCGATCGCAGCCGCATCGATCAGGCCCTGTTCGATCCCAAAACCGCAACCGGAGCCGAGGCGAAGCTCACCACATCACAATTGATGGTAAAGCGCGCGGAGGTCGAGAAGAAGCTGGAACAGGCCGAGGAAGTCTGGATGGAAGCGGGCGCGGCGCTGGAGGCGGGTTGAGGCAAGGGGGCTAAACCCCCTTCGCTGGGTCAAGATGTCCAGATTGCAAAAGTTTATTGCGACTCACTATCATTATCGTTATCCGCCCTCGCGAAAGTGAAGGGGGAAACCAATGTCCAATCGTTCCATATCGATCGCGAGCCTGCTGTTGGCGGGGTTCGCGCTCTGGCCAACCAGCGCCGCTGCGGCGGCTGCCGAAGAAGCCGCTGATCGCAACGAGATCATCGTCAACGGCCATCTCGACAACGACGCCGTCGTCGCGGCCAAGGCGGACATCCCCCTGCTCGAAAATTCGCAGGCCATCACCATTCTTTCGCGTGAGACGTTGAGCGCGCAGGGCGTGTTGCGGCTGGGCGATGCGCTCAACAATGTCGCTGGTGTGTCGAAGAACAATAATTACGGCTTTTTCGACGGCTTCAATATCCGAGGCTTCAATGCCTCATCGGGCGCGACCTATCTGGACGGGCTGCTGGACGATACCGGTTATGGCACGTCGGAAGTGTCCGTGCTGGAGCGGATTGAGGTGGTGAAGGGACCGGCATCAGGCCTGTTCGGTCAGGGACCATTGTCGGGCATCGTCAATCTTGTCAGCAAGCGGCCACAGCAGGAACGCTTTCTGGACATGGCCGTCACTGGCGGCTCCTATGATCTGGCTGAACTGCGCGTCGACGCCAACACGCCGCTGGATGCGGACGGACGGCTGCTGGCGCGGGTCAGCGCGGTGGTGCGCGATCAGGATTTCTTTGTCGATTATTCGGGGCAGCGCCGTTTCCTTGTCGCGCCCTCTATAACGTGGGCGCCATCGGCGGATACCAGCCTGACGCTGCTGGGCCGCTATGTCGACGATCATATCAACCCCTGGTCGCCGACCACCGCCTATGGGACCGCTCTGCCCAATCCCAACGGCCCGTTGCCGCGCAGCCGGGCGATCAATGATGGCGATTATCCGGCGGTTCAGCGCAACAATTACTGGAGCCTGGGCTATGTGTTCGATCACAAGTTCAGCGAGGTTTTGGCCGTGCATCAGGCGCTACGCTATCAGGATTTCCACAATAGCTGGGACAACTGGCTGTTCGTGACCGGCATCAATACGACCGCCATCCCGGCGACCGCGACGACGCCGCTGATCCCGGCCTATTCGCGCATCAGTCGCGCTTTCTACGGTCCCTATGACGAGCATGGCACCTATCTGCGCGTGGACACCAACGCCAGCCTGCGCTTCGATACCGGGCCGCTGAACCACTATCTGCTGATGGGCGTCGATTTCAGCCGGCGCAACGCGGCCGACACCAACCTCTATGACACCAGCTTTCCCTATTATCTGAACCTTTACGATCCCGAAAATGGTTATCCGAGCACGCATAATCCGGCTGTGCCAGCGACCCGTTCCGCACGGCGGACCCGGCAGCGCGGCCTCTATGTGCAGGATCATATCAAGCTGGGTGAGATACTGACCGTGACCATCGGCGGGCGTTGGGATCGGGCAAGCAGCCACAATGCCAGCAACGGCGTGTTCGCCGCGAAGGTCGAGGATAATGCCTTCAGCCCGCGTGCAGGGGCTACGCTGGCGCTGGACAAGTCGGTGTCGCTTTATGTCAATTACGCCAAATCCTTCACACCGCAGGGCAGCTATCGCTCGGCAGACGGATCGTCGCTGCCGCCGGAGCGGGGCGTCAACTATGAGGCGGGGGTGAAGGTGGGTCGTGCAGATGGCACGCTGACCGGCATGGCGACCGTGTTTGAACTGACGCGCAGCAATGTCGCAACCGCCGACGCGGTGCTGCCGAACGTCTATGTACTGACCGGGGAGCAGCGCACCCGCGGTATCGAACTGGAGGCGGCATGGCGGCCGCTGCCTGGCGTGGAACTGACCGGCGCCTATACCTATCTGGATGCCAAGGTGACGGCCGACAACCGGCTGGCGGTGGGATCGCGGCTGGGCAGCGTGCCGCGTCATATTGCCAATATCTGGGCGCGTTACACGATACAGGACGGCGCGCTGGCCAATCTGGGCGCGGGGATGGGTGTGCATCATGAGGGCAATCGTGCGGCCAGCACAGCCTCTGCCGTCGTGGGCGCTGCGCCGCCCTTCCTGCTCGACGCCTATACGCTGGTCGATGCCGCGCTGTTCTATAAGTGGGACGACTGGTCCGTTCAGGCGAACCTGCGGAACATCTTCAACGAACGCTATTTCCCGACGGCCTCGCTTACCCGGACCACGGTGGGCGAACCGCGGACCTTCATGGTCAGTCTTCAGCGGCGTTTCTAGCCAATTAATATCCGCGTCTCGTCTGCGCCATCGGCGAGGAACTGGACCGGGCCGCCGACATCAATGCCTTTGGGCAAAGCGCCGGCGGTGAGGCCCGCCAGCGTCATGCCGCTCTGGCAGGCGATCACCTGTACGCCCAGCGTCATGGCGTCAGCGAGCAGCGCGGCCAGCGTCGGCAGACCCGCCGCCGCATGGGCCTCATCGCGGGGGGCGGACAGGGGTGTATGCAGCATTGCCACGGCATCCAGTTGCAGGAACAGCGCAACGGCACCGCCCAGCGCCGCCTGCGCCGCCGCCAGCGTCAAAGCGCCGCGAAACCGCTCCGCATCGGGCGTGATCAGGACGATTTTCAAGGGGTGCACAAGGCCACCGCACAAGCCGGGCAGGCGGGATCTTTGGGCACGCGCACGGTCCTGAACCGCATCGACAGCAGGTCCGCGATCAGCAACCGTCCGGCCATGTCCGCGCCAAAGGGCACCAGCGCGCGGATCACCTCCAGCGAGGCAAGGCTGCCCATCATGCCGGTGAGCGCCCCGATCACGCCGGTTTCGGCGCAATTGCGTTCCGGCGCATCCACTGGCTGGCCGACCAGGCAACGATAGCAGGGCTTGTCCGCTTCCCAGCCGCGATAGGTGGCGATCTGCCCCTCGAACGGGCCAACGGCCGCCGACACCAGCGGCATGCGCAACGCTTGCGTCGCATCGGCCACCGCCAGCCGCGTGTCGAAATTATCGCAGCCGTCCAGCACCACGTCCGCTTCGCGCAGCATCAGCGCAGCATTGTCCGCGTCGATCCGCTGGTTGATGGGGATCAGTTTCACGTCTGGATTGACCCGCGCGATGGCGCTCATCGCCGCTTCCGCCTTGGGCGCGCCGATATCGTCGGTACCGAAAAGAATCTGTCGCTGAAGGTTGGACAGCGCCACCTGGTCATTGTCGATCACCCGGATCGTGCCGACACCCGCCGCCGCCAGATAGAGGATCGCCGGGCTGCCGATGCCCCCGGCCCCGATTACCGCCACATCTGCGGAGAGCAGCCGCGCCTGACCGGCGCCGCCGATTTCCTTCAGCACGATATGCCGGGCATAGCGTTCCAGTTGCGCGTCCGTGAGCGTCATCGGCGGTCGCTCCTCATGTTTTATACGCCCGTCGATCCAAAGCCGCCCGCGCCGCGTGCGGTGTCATCAAGATCGGTAACCTCGGCGAAGGTCGCCATTTGCACCGGCGCGGCCACCAGTTGCGCGATCCGGTCGCCGCGCGCGATGACGAACGGCGCGTCGCCCAGATTGATGAGGATGACCTTCACCTCGCCTCGATAATCCGCGTCGATCGTGCCGGGTGCATTGGGCACGCTGATGCCGTGCTTGAGCGCCAGACCGGAGCGAGGGCGCACCTGTACCTCAAATCCTTGCGGAATCGCCATCGCGAACCCCGTGGCGACAGCATGGCGGCCACCCGGTGTGATCGTCACATCCTCCGCCGACACCACATCCATGCCCGCGGCATGCGCGGTGGCATAGGTGGGCGCGGGTAGCCCATCGCCATGGGGCAAACGCTTCAGGCGAATTTCAATTGAGGGCATCAGCAACTTTCTCGATCAGGCGGTCGGCGACCGCATCCTTGGGCATGGAGTCCCAGCTTTCGATCCCGGCGGTGGTGATAATGTGGACGCTATTGGCGTCCCCGCCCATCACGTCACCCGAAACGTCGTTGGCGACGATCCAGTCGGCCCCCTTGCGCGCCAGCTTCGCCTGCGCATGTTCGGCGACTTTTTCCGTCTCGGCCGCGAAGCCCACCAATAGCCGGGGCCGCTGCGAATGGTGGCCAAGGGTCGCCAATATGTCCGGATTCTCGGCCAGTTCCAACGGTGGCGGTGCGCCGCTGCCGTCCTTCTTGATCTTCTGTGCCGCATTGTCGGCGGTGCGCCAGTCGGCGACGGCGGCGACCATGATCGCGGCGTCGGCGGGCAGCGCGCCCTCGACCGCCGCCAGCATCTCACGCGCCGTCTCGATGTCAATGCGATCGACATTGGGCGGCGTGGGCAGGGCGACCGGCCCCGCCACCAGTGTCACCCGCGCACCCGCCGCTGCCGCTGCACGGGCGATGGCGAAGCCCTGTTTGCCAGAGGAGCGATTGGCGATGTAGCGCACCGGATCGATCGGCTCATGCGTCGGCCCGGCGGTGATGAGGATATGTCTGCCCGCCAGCGGCTGGTCGGGCGCTGCAAAATCGGGCTGGTCGGCCAGCGGGTCGGCGAGCTGGGGCGCGGCCAGCAGGCGCTCAATCTCCGCCGCGATCGCTTCGGGTTCGGGCAGGCGGCCCTTGCCATATTCGCCGCAGGCCATGTCGCCACTGTCCGGCTCCATGATGTGGATGCCATCGGCGTGGAGCCGCTCCAGATTGCGCTGGGTCGCCTTGTGGTGCCACATGCGGACATTCATCGCAGGTACCGCCAGCACCGGCTTGTCGGTGGCGAGCAGGATCGTGGTGGCAAGGTCGTCGGCAATGCCGTTCGCCATCTTCGCCAATATGTTGGCGGTCGCGGGGGCGATGACGATCAGGTCGGCCTGACGCGATAGCTGGATATGGCCTATCTCCCGCTCTTCTTTCAGGTCGAACATATTCCCATAAACCTGATCCTCGGTCAGCACGCCAAGGCTGAGGGGAGTCACGAACTGCTGGGCGCTGTCGGTCAGCACCGCGCGCACGGCAATGCCCTTGCGCCGCAGCACGCGCACCAGTTCCAGCGCCTTGTAAGCGGCGATGCCGCCGGAGATGATGAGGAGGATGCGCTTGTCCATGGCGCTACCCTAGCAGCGCCATCACGCTGGCTCCAGCCACAGCCGCAATCACCGCCACCAGCGCATAGCGCCAGCCCGCGCCGACGCGGATGAGCTTGACCTCGGTGAGCGGAGGCGGGGGTGGGGCGCCGCCCTTTTCCGGGAAGCTGTCCTCGATCCGTCGGACCAGGTCGGGCAGCCGCTGGAAGGTGCGCCAGTTCTGGATCAGCGCATCGGCGGCCTTGGCCTCTGGCCCCAGTTCCGTCCGCAACCACTCTTTCACATAGGGGCCACTCGTCTCCCACATGTTGATATTGGGGTCGAGCGCAGTGGCGACGCCCTCCACCATGACCATCGTCTTCTGAAGGAGAAGAAGGTGCGGCTGGGTCTGCATATCGAAGTCGCGGGTGATGGCGAAGAGGCCATCGAGCATCCCGCCTACCGACAATTCACTCACCGGCTTGCCGCGCATCGGCTCGCCCACGGCGCGCAGTGCGGTTGCGAACTCGGCGACGTCATGATGGGCGGGCACATATTGCGCTTCGAAATGAATCTCGGCGACGCGGCGATAATTGCCGGTGATGAGGCCGTAGAGAATTTCCGCCAGCCACATGCGCGCGCGCCGGTCGATCCGGCCCATGATGCCAAAGTCGATCGCGGCGATGTCGCCATTGGGCGTCACGAACAAATTGCCCTGATGCATGTCGGCGTGGAAGAAGCCTTCCGCGATCGCCTGCCGCAGAAAGGCGTTCACCAGTCGGGCGGCAAGGGCGGGCACATCATGACCCGCCGCCACCAGCGCCGCGCGGTCGGCGATCTTGATGCCGTTCACCCATTCCATCGTCATGATCCGGCCCGATGTCCGGTCCCAATCGATGGCGGGAATGATATAGCCCGGCTCGGCGACCATCGCCTCGGCCAGTTCCGATGCCGACGCGGCCTCGCGCCGCAGGTCCAGCTCGCGTGCGGTCCAGCGTTTGAGATTGGCGATGACCAGGCGCGGGCGCAGGCGCGCGATTTCGCCGCCCAGTTGTTCGACATGGGCGGCTGCCCATTCATAGGTCTGGATGTCGCGGTTGAACTGGTCGATAACGCCGGGCCGGATCACCTTGACCGCGACGTCGCGGCCATCGGCCGTGGTCGCGCGATGCACCTGCGCGATGGAGGCCGCACCGACCGGCACTTCATCGAAGCTGGCGTAAATTTCCTCCAGCGGTCGCCCGAAACTCGTCTCTATCTCCGCGCGGATTGTCTCGAACAGCACGGGGGGCAGCGCGTCCTGCAAGCGCAGCAGGTCGTTGGCCGCTGCGTCTCCGACCAGGTCGGGCCGGGTCGCCAGCGTCTGCCCCAGCTTGATCGCCGCCGGGCCGATCGCCTGGAAAGCGTCGGCATAGCGTGGCTCCTTTGGAACGCGCGCGCCGAACCGGGCGATTCGCACCAGTCGCCGAACGGGCGTGGGGGTCAACGGATCGCGTTCGATGCCGCGCAGCGCGCCGTGACGCGCCAGGATACGGCCCCATTTGAGCAGCCGCCAGATATGCGTGATATGTGTTGTCACGAGGCGGTCAGATCTTCCAGCCGCTGTGAATCGCGACCAGCCCGCCCAGGATCGGCTCGACCTTCGTCTGGGTGAAGCCCGCCGCGCGGATCATGGCTTCAAAGGTTGGCATGTCAGGAAAGCGGCGAATCGACTCGATCAGATAGCGATAGCTGTCCTCGTCATCGGCGAGCAGCTTGCCGATCTTGGGCACCAGCTTGTGCGAATAGGTTTCGTAGATTTCCGCAAAGCCCGGCCAGGTGGTGGTCGAAAATTCCAGGCAATAGAAGCGCCCGCCAAATTTCAGCACGCGGTGCGCGTCGGCCAGCGCGCGGTCGATATGGGTGACGTTGCGGATGCCAAAGGCGATCGTATAGGCGTCGAACCGGCGATCGGCGAAAGTCAGTTCCTCGGCATTCTGCTCCGACCAGATCAGCCCTTCCAGCTTCTTTTTCCGGGCGCGTTCCACACCCACGGCCAGCATTTCGGGATTGATGTCGGCCACCGTCACATCGGCGCCGTGGCGATGCATGCGGAAGGCGATGTCACCGGTGCCACCCGCCATGTCCAGGATCGCCTCGCCCTTGCGCGGCTTCACGCGGGCAACGAACTGATCCTTCCACAAACGGTGGGCGCCGCCCGACATGGCGTCGTTCATCAGGTCATATTTGCCTGCGACATTGGAAAAGACGGTGCGGACCATGCCCGCCTTCTGGTCGGCATCGACGTCGCGATAGCCAAAGGATGCAGTTTCGCTCATGGCTGACGCTCTAGAGCATCGGGCGGAAAAGTGGGAACCGGTTTTCCGCAAAAACGATGCGATAACGAAAAAAGTAGAACAAGCGACCTGCGTCGGATTTAATGCGGCTTGCTCTGGTCAGGGTTTGAGGACGGCCATGATGCTGGTTATTATCCGTCTCCATGCCTAGATGATCCTTATGCCAGAGCTTCCCGAAGTCGAAACCACCGTCGCGGGCCTGCGGAGCGTGTTGCAGGATGCGGTGCTGACCCGAGTCGAGCCGCGCCGCGCGGACCTGCGCTGGCCGATCCCGGTGGATCTGCGCCAGCGACTGACCGGAGCTACCGTCACGGGCCTGTCCCGCCGAGCCAAATATGGCCTGATCGACACGGATCGGGGTGACACGCTGCTCTTTCACCTCGGCATGTCGGGACGCTGGCGAATCGACCCGACCGAGATTGGGGCGCATGATCATTTGCTGCTGGAGACGGCAGGGGGTCGGGTGCTGGCGCTCAACGATCCGCGCCGATTCGGTTCCATCGACCTGCTGCGGAGCGACTCATGGGAAAGCCATGGTCCGTTCACGCGCATGGGGCCGGAGCCGCTGGGACCGGATTTCCACGCCGCCTATCTGACAATCGTGCTGACAGGAAAGGGCGCCTCGATCAAGGCGGCGCTGCTGGATCAGCGAATCGTCGCGGGGCTGGGCAATATCTATGTGTGCGAAGCGCTCAACATGGCGGGCATCGCGCCCTCTCGCGCAGCAGGCACTGTAGCGCGCAAGCGGCTCACGGCATTGGTCGAGGCGATTCGCGACGTCCTTGTCTCCGCTATTGCAGCGGGCGGCTCTACCCTGCGCAATTATGCCCGACCGGACGGAGAACTGGGCTATTTCTCGAAACAATGGCGTGTCTATGGGCGCGAGGGGGAGGAATGCCCGTGCGGCGGTACTATAGCGCGCCGGGTGGAGGGCGGACGCTCCACCTTCTATTGCCCCAAATGCCAGCGTTGATGCGGCCTATCGGTTGACTGGACCCAAGATCCTGTGTAGGGGCCGCACCTTCATTGAGCCGTCTGGTTTCCGCCGGGCAGTTCTTTCACGATATTTGACTGAGGACTAGAATGGCCAATACGCCGCAAGCCAAGAAGCGCATCCGTCGCAACGAGCGTCGCGCCGCCATCAATGGCGCGCGCGTCAGCCGCATCCGTACCCTGGTGAAGAAGGTTGAGAGCGCTCTGGCGGCTGGCGACAAGGCCGCTGCTGCTTCGGCGCTTCAGACCGTTCAGCCCGAGCTGGCTCGCGGCGTTGCGCGCGGCGTGCTCCACAAGAATACTGCTTCGCGCAAGTTCGGTCGCCTGACCAAGGCTGTCAGCGCCCTCGGCTAAACTCGACGAACATCGCTATTGAAAAAGGCCCGTCCGGCATTAGCCGGGCGGGCCTTTTCACATGTCCGTCACAAATTCGTTACGATTACGGAATCAAGCTTTTGCAACGATTCGAGCGCAGTCGTCCTTTTTGAGATTTATTAAATCTTTGAAAATACAAGATAATTTCAATATCCCAGCTTTTCCAAGGCCTTGGAGAGTCAACGGCTTTATTTCAGTTTTTTGACCTCTATCGGCCTTGATCGCGATGGGTGAGCAAGTCTATCCAAGTTGTCCGGTCGCCGCTCGAATCACTTTCCTGGCGGCCCTTACTAGTTTTGGTCGCGCGTAGAGTGCGGAAAAGCATGGCTTTTCCGCAGGGGCCTTTGTGCGCGGCAAATATGAGCTTAGAATCGTACAGGCGGGGATGACGCAGGCATGAATGACACCGGTATTTCTGTTTTGGCATCGGACCAGTCTGACGCGGGTGATCGCGCGCGACTGGATGCTGCCTGGACTGAGATCCGGGTGGGCCTGCGCCGCGACATTGGCGCGCGGATGTTCGACCAGTGGTTGAAGCCTGCGCAACTGGGTGATTACTGCCCCGACTCGCAGACACTCGACATTCAGTTCGCCTCCGACTTCAGCGCCAATTTCGTGTCGGGCCAGTTTGGCGATCGCTTGCGGATGGCGTGGCGCTGCGCCGGTGCCGCCGTGCGCGAGCTGCGTCTGGTACGCGCTCGCCACGCAACCGGTCCGCGCGTGCTGGAACTGCCTGTTGCCGTCGAGCCGGTCGAAGCAGCCGTGCCGCGCGCGCCGACGTCCAATTTCCAGCCCCGTCATCGTTTCGACCAGTTCGTAACCGGCGAGAGCAACCAGCTTGCCTTCTCGGCGGCGCAGGCGATGGCGGGTGAGGCGCAGCCGCGCTTTTCACCGCTGTTCATCCATGGCGGCACCGGTCAGGGCAAGACGCATCTGTTGCACGCTATTGCCGCAGCTTTTTCCGACCATTCGCCTGCTGCAGCCGTCCTCTACATGTCGGCCGAACGCTTCATGATGGAATTTGTAAACGCGATGCGCGCCAACGAGACAATGGCGTTCAAGGCGCGGTTGCGCGCGGCCCGGCTGCTGCTGATCGATGACATTCAGTTCATCGCGGGCAAGGGATCGACGCAGGAAGAGTTCCTGCACACGATCAACGAACTGATCGACACCGGCGCGCGAATCGTCGTCACCGCCGATCGGCCGCCACAGATGCTGGACGGGGTCGATCCACGCATTCTCTCACGCTTGGCGGGCGGTCTTGTCGCCGATATTCAGCCGGCCGCACTGGAGCTGCGCCTGGCGATTCTGGAGGCAAAGCGCGCCATTGCCGGTGATCCGCCGGTGCCCGACGCTGTGATCGATTTCCTGGCTGGCGCGATTCGCTCCAATATCCGTGAGCTGGAAGGCGCCTTCAACAAGCTGATCGCCTATGGTCAGTTAACCGGTCGCCAGATCGACATGGATTTCGCCCAGAAGATGCTGGCCGACGCTGTCCGTGCCAACGCCCGTCGTATCACCGTGGATGAGATCCAGAAGGTATGCGCCGCCCATTTCCGGATCGACCCGTCAGAAATGCGGTCCAAGCGCCGTGCGCGCGCCGTTGCCCGGCCACGTCAGGTCGCCATGTATCTGGCCAAGAAGATGACGCCCCGCTCGCTGCCTGAAATCGGTCGCATCTTTGGCGGTCGCGATCACAGCACCGTCATTCATGCGATTCGCACAATCGAGGATCTGCGCCAGAGCAACCCGGACATGGACGCCGACATCCGTGCGCTCCAGCGCCAGTTGGAAGGCTGACAAGCAGTTGGCGCTGGGATAGAAGCAGGGGCATGATCCGCACACTCCTGTTTGCCCTTGTCTCGCTGCTATTTACCGCGCCGCTCCAGGCGCAATCGCCCATGACACCTCCAGCACCGCCATCAGCCGATGTGAAGGTGGTGCTGGACACCAGCGCCGGACGGATGGTCATTGCCCTTCATTTGGGCAAAGCGCCGGTGACGGCAGGCAATTTCCTGCGTTATGTCGATCAGAAGCGGTTCGACGGCACCAGCTTCTATCGGGGGGTGGGCAACGCGGTCTATGGGTTCGTTCAGGGCGGTACCCAGAATGATCCCAAACGCATTCTGCCGCCGATCAAGCACGAGCCGACCAGCCAGACCGGCCTTGCCCATGATGACGGCGCGTTGTCGATGGCGCGCTATGCGCCGGGTAGCGCCAATGGTGATTTCTTCATCGTGCTGGGAACGATGCCGGCGATGGACGCCCACCCAGAGGCGGCGGGTGACAATCAGGGCTTTGCGGTCTTCGCCCATGTGGTCGAGGGGATGGATGTGGTGCGCGCCATAGTTGCCGCGCCCAAATCGCCCACGGCTGGGGAGGGCGTGATGAAGGGACAGATGCTCGACGCGCCGATCAGGATCGTGACGGCGCGGCGCCTGCCCTGATCTCAGACGTGTGGTTCAGTCATGCTCGGCCGCGAGATAAACGCGGTTGCGGCCATGTTCTTTCGCCAGATAGAGCGCCCGGTCGGCAGCCTTCAGGGCTGTGCGCGGATCGTCATAGCCCAGGACGTTGGCAATCCCGGCTGAAAAGCTTACCCGTTCCATGCGTTCACCGCTGGCGCGGTTGACCAGACTGCGAGTGGCCAGGTCTTCACGGACCGAATCGACCAGTTCGCACGCTTGCGCGGCGGTTTTGCCGCGCAGGAGCATCACGAACTCCTCGCCGCCATGCCGTGCGACGTGGCAGTGGTCGTCGGAAATCTTGGCCAGCAGACCAGCCACAAATTTCAGCACCCGATCCCCCGTGTCATGACCATGGGCATCGTTGACCTGTTTGAAATGGTCGATGTCACAAAAAGCGACGTTCAGCGGCTCGTCATTATTCTGCGCGAGGATCACCTCGTCGCGCAAAACCGTCTCAAAGGCGCGGCGGTTGGGAAGACCTGTCAGATGATCATGCTCGGCGGCGTGACGGGCGCATTCCAGGCTCGATTTCAGGGCATGGGTCTGTTTCTGGTTTTCGCGCAGTTGCGTTTCGACCTGGCGGGTCTTCTCCACCATCGACCGGGTCAGGTTGACCAGGCGCGCCAATATAGGTTCGCTATCATGGGTGCTGGCCAGATCCTTGGCCTGCTCTTGCAGGGCAGCACCATAGTCTTTCGCCGAATCGCGCGATTCCTGCACCAGGCCGGTGAAGTGCGACAGATTTTCCTCGACCTTGTCGAGCATGGTCGCCAGCGATTCAGGGGTTACTTCATCGGAGCGTTGTTCGGTCGTGAGCGTTTCGACCCAGCCGTTGGTGATCTTGCCCCGCTCCATCAATACCGCCCGGATCGCCTTTTCCACGCCGATATTGGCGCCGGTCAGATAATCGTGCGCGACGCCGAAATTGAGCGGTGTCAGGTCCAGATCATGGGCGAACAGGAAATCGCCAATCTCTTGATACAGCTTGCGCCGTCGGTTGATCTCACGGTTGAGGCCTGCATTGTCGACGCGAGAGGGGGGCACTTGCTCCTCGTCTGCCTCCGCGACGTCCTCGATCTTGCCGGAAAAGCCTCTGGCCCACCGCGTCAAGCGGTCGGTCAGTCCATGCTGCGCGCTCGCAGAAGAAGCAGAAGAAGAGGTGCCTGTCATGCGCTTGAATACGACCGGACAGGAACAGGGTTAAGGGCGTGCAAAAGATTCTGTCGTGCAGGCAATCGGCGTGCGCACGGATGTCAGATGTCCGCAGCCACCAGCCAGTCGCGGAACAGCCGTACTGCGCGCGTCTGGAGCGCGCGGGGGCGGCAGACGAAGAAATAGCGATAGGGACTTTCGACATGGGTGGGGAACAGGCGCGCCAGCCGCTCGTCGCCCGACTGTGTGAAATGGCTGGTGTGCATGACGGCGACGCCCAGCCCCTGCGCGGCGGCCTCCAGCATCAACTGCCCCGAATCATAATTGTCGATGGCGGCGGGTTGCAGGTCGGGCAAGCCGACCGCTTCCTTCCACGCGTCAAAGGCCAGATTCATGTCACGATGGAGCAGGATCGTGTGGCGGCTCAGCTCTTCCGGGCTTTTCAGCGCATCGGGGCCTTCGCTCAGGCCGCGACGACCGATCAGATAGACTTCCTCATGGTCCAGTTCATGGACGTAGAGCGCTGGGTCGATATCCTTGGCCAGTACGATTGCCGCGTCCAGCCCCTCACCCAGCCGCGCGACCGCATGAGGCGTGGTCTCGATGTCGATATGCAATTGGGGATGCAACTGGCGCAGCGTTCCCAGATGCGGGAATAGTCGCTGAGTCGCGAACAACGGCATCACCGCCAGACGCAAGCGCAACTGGTTGCCGCCGCTCTGGATATTTTCCAGCGCTTGACTCATCGCATCCAGTGCTGGAGCCATGTCCTCCAGCAGGCGCTGACCGTCGGTATTGATCTCCAGCGCCTGATGCTTGCGGTCGAAAAGCGGGCGACCGATGAAGCGCTCCAGCGCCTGTACCCGGCGGCTGAGCGCCGGAGTCGAGAGCGCAAGCTCCTCCGCCGCGGCCTTCACGGATCCCAGGCGCGCAACCTGCACAAAGGCCTCAAGGGCCGTTAGGGGCGGTAATCTACGCATAACCGCTCAATATCCGAAGCGCCGCCTGCTGCAATGCGTCATTTATGACTTTTCGCACTTTCGCAGGACTATTTCTGCATCCTTTCGATAATGAGCAGTAAATTGCTGGAAATGGCAAGATGCAATTTTTGCAACTGGTCGTATTATTTCGCACTTGCGAAGAGGGGGCCGGAGCCGCACATAGAGCAGGCCTTTCAGGCATCCTCTCCTAAAACTTTATAAGGTCGGCCGTTCTGGTCGGCCTTTTTTTTGTTGTCTCCTTAACGATCCGGGGGACTTTCGCTGCACATTGGTGTTTCCTATCTCCTGTAGACACGACGCAGGACGGGGATAGGCATGGCCGAGCAGGAAGATGTCGGACGGAAGATTCAGGTTGCCAATGCGCGGCCAGAGGATGCGGGGCGCGGCCTTGCTCGCTTGCCGCTGGCGGTGATGGCCGAGCTGGGCCTGACCGAAGGCGACGTGATCGAGATCGTCGGCAAGCGCACCACGCCCGCCCGGGCCGTGCGCCCCTATAAGGAAGACGAAGGACTGGACGTAGTCCGGCTGGACGGGCTTCAGCGCGCCAATGCAGGCGCTGGCTCCGGCGATTTCGTGGCGATCCGCAAGATTGAGCCGCGGCCCGCTCAGCGGGTGGTCTTTGCGCCCGCGCAGAGCAACCTGCGGCTTCAGGGCAATCCCGATGCGCTGAAGCGCGTCTTTTTCCAACGCCCGCTCGCCTCTGGCGACGTCGTGGCGACTGCCGGGCAGCAGCAGGTGCCGCCCGGCGACATGCCGCTGGAAGTGCAGCGTATGTTGTCCGCGCCTGCCTATGCGCTCCAGGAAATTCGCCTCGTCGTCGTGTCGACCCTGCCCAAGGGTATCGTCCAGATTGACGCCGAGACAGAGGTCGAGCTGCGCCCGGAATATGAGGAACCGCGCGAAGCGCGGCGCGCTGACGTCACTTATGACGATGTCGGCGGCATGGCCGATACGATCGACCAGCTGCGCGAGATGGTGGAGCTACCGCTGCGTTATCCCGAACTGTTCCTGCGGCTGGGAGTCGATCCGCCGCGCGGCGTGCTGCTGCATGGCCCGCCGGGCACCGGCAAGACGCGGCTTGCCCGCGCGGTCGCCAATGAATCGGACGCGGAATTCTTCCTGATCAACGGACCGGAGATCATGGGGTCGGCTTATGGCGAGTCGGAAAAGCAGCTGCGTGAGATATTCGAGGCAGCGGCCAAGGCCGCACCCTCGATCCTGTTCATCGACGAGATTGATTCGATTGCGCCCAAGCGGGGGCAAGTTACCGGTGAAACCGAAAAGCGGCTTGTCGCCCAGTTGCTGACGCTGATGGACGGCCTTGAGCCGCGCATCAACCTGGTCGTGATCGCCGCCACCAACCGGCCCGAAGCGCTGGACGAAGCGCTGCGTCGTCCGGGCCGCTTCGACCGCGAGATCGTCGTGGGCGTCCCCGACGAACGCGGGCGGCGGGAGATATTGGGTATCCACACCCGTGGCATGCCGCTGGCCGATGGGGTGGACCTCGCCGAACTCGCCCGCACGACCTACGGCTTTGTCGGCGCGGACATGGCGGCGCTCACCCGTGAAGCGGCGATCGATGCAGTGCGCCGCTTCATGCCGCGCCTCAACCTTGAGGAAGGGACGATCCCGCCCGACGTGCTGGAGGAATTGTCCGTCACGCGGGAGGATTTCATGGCGGCGCTCAAGCGGGTCCATCCTTCGGCCATGCGCGAGGTGATGGTGCAGGCGCCCAATATCGGCTGGTCCGACATCGGCGGTCTGGACGACGCGCAGATGAAGCTGAAGGAAGGCGTCGAACTGCCGCTCAAGGACCCCGAGGCTTTTCGGCGACTGGGTATCCGGCCGGCCAAGGGCTTCCTGCTTTATGGGCCGCCCGGTACCGGCAAGACGCTGCTGGCGAAGGCGGTTGCGCGGGAGGCGCAGGCCAATTTCATCGCTACCAAGTCCAGTGACCTGCTTTCCAAATGGTATGGCGAGAGCGAGCAGCAGATTGCCCGCCTGTTCGCCCGCGCGCGGCAGGTGGCACCGACGGTGATCTTCATCGACGAACTGGACAGCCTTGTCCCCGCGCGCGGCGGGGGGCTTGGTGAACCGGCGGTGACGGAGCGGGTGGTGAACACCATCCTTTCGGAGATGGATGGCCTTGAGGAACTGCAATCGGTCGTGGTGATCGGCGCCACAAACCGCCCGACGCTTGTGGACCCGGCGTTGCTTCGGCCAGGTCGGTTCGACGAGTTGATCTACGTTCCCGTTCCTGACGAGGCGGGGCGGCGGCGTATCCTGGACATCCACACGAGCAAGATGCCGCTTGGCGCGGATGTTGATCTGGACCGGCTGGCCGAACGGACGGAACGTTTCACGGGCGCGGATTTGGAGGATCTGGTCCGCCGGGCAGGCCTTTTCGCCTTGCGTGAATCGTTGCAGGTGGAGGCGGTGTCCATGTACCATTTCACCGATGCGCTGGAAGAAACCCGCGCTTCCGTCACGCCCGAAATGGAGCGCGAATATGAGGAAATTCGTGCGACGCTGAAGCAAAGCGCGATGCAGGTCGATCCGATCGGCTTCGTCGTTCCCGGAATGCTTCGCCCTCGCGAGGGGACGAAGCTGTCCGGGACAGATTGAACCCATAGACCGCCGGGGAGTTGGATAGGCAGGGCGCATGAAGCGCCTTGCATCCCGGCGGCATATTTGCCACGCCACGACAGAGTAGGAACAGGCGGGACGTAATGGCTTCCATACCCTTGAAAAAGCAGCATAAGCGGGCTTCAATGCTGGAACGGGCGCGTCGGTTCTTCAGTGGCTGGGGCATGTTTTTCCGCCAGTTCATGAAGCACCCGGGCATGATCGGGTCGATCATTCCTTCCTCGCCCATGCTGGTCGACAGGATGCTGGACGATGTCGACTGGGCCAACACCCGGCTGTTTGTCGAATATGGTCCGGGAGTCGGCACCTTCACCCACAGCATATTGGAGCGGCTGCCTGCGGACGCGATGTTGCTGGCGATCGACCTGAACCTCGATTTCATATCCTATCTGGCTTCGGAGATCGATGATCCCCGCCTTCGCGCTGTGCATGGATCGGCAGCGGATGTTCGCCGCTTCATTGCCGAGGCCGGCCATCGTCAGGCCGACTATGTCCTGTCGGGCCTGCCCTACTCCACCCTGCCTAAGGGGGTCGGCGAAGCGATCTGTGCTGAGACGCGGGCTGCCCTGCGACCCGGCGGCGAATTTCTCGTCTACCAATATTCCCGCTTCACCCATCGGCTACTCAACCCGCTGTTCGACCGGATCAAGGAAGAGGTGGAATGGTTCAACATTCCGCCCTGCCGTGTCTTTCGGGCCGTGAAGGACGAAGTGCTGGCGCAAGCGGCATGAGCGGTCTGAACAGGCCGCATTCTTGAGTGGCCCTTATGACGCGATTGTCCTTGGCGCGGGCGGGGCGGGCTTGTTCTGCGCCGGTGTTGCGGGACAGCGCGGTCGGCGCGTGCTGGTTATCGACCATACGGCGGGACCAGGCGCCAAGATCCTGATTTCGGGCGGCGGGCGCTGTAACTTCACCAATATCCATACCGCGCCGGACCGCTATCTGTCGGCCAATCCGCATTTTGCCCGCTCGGCATTGAGCCGATACAGCGCGCAGGATTTCATCGCCCTGGTCGATGCCTATGGCATTGCCTGGCATGAAAAGACGCTGGGGCAGCTCTTTTGCGACGGCTCGGCGCGGCAGATCGTAGCCATGTTGATGGCGGAATGCGGCAAGGGCGGGGTCGATTTCGCTTTTGGCAAGTCCATCACCGATGTCACCCACGCCGATGCCAGCTTCACCGTGCGTCATGGTGGAACCTTAAGTAGCGCACCAGCGCTGGTGATCGCCACGGGCGGCCCGTCCATTCCAAAGCTGGGCGCGTCCGACTTCGCCTATGGGCTGGCCCGCCAGTTCGGCCTCAAGGTGGTGGAGCCGCGCCCGGCGCTGGTGCCGCTTACGCTGGGTGGGGACGATGTGCTTTTTCGCGCGCTGTCCGGCGTCTCCGCCCCGGTCGAAGTGCGCTGCGGCAAGGCAAAATTTCGTGAGGCGGCGCTGTTCACGCATAAGGGGCTGTCCGGTCCGGCGATCCTTCAGATCTCCTCCTATTGGCGGCATGGTCAACCGATCGCGATCGACCTGCTGCCCGATCAGTCCCCGCAATGGCTGGTCGAGGCGAAACGAGCCCGTCCGCGCAGCACGCTGGGTGCGGTGCTGGGCGGGCATCTGCCCTCGCGGCTGGCCGACGCGCTGGCCGAGCGCATCGGCCTGTCGGGCGAATTGGCGAACCTGTCGGACCGTGCGCTGCTTGATGCCACGCGGCGCCTGTCGGATTGGCCCTTCACCCCCAATGGGACGGAGGGTTTCGCCAAGGCGGAGGTGACGGTGGGCGGGATCGCCACCGATGGCCTGTCCCAACAGACGATGGAGGCAAAGCGCCTACCTGGCCTTCATGTGATCGGCGAAGCGGTGGATGTGACCGGCTGGTTGGGCGGCTATAATTTCCAATGGGCCTGGGCGAGCGGCTGGGTGGCTGGCCAGGCACTCTGACGGAAATACGCCATTTGACTCCGTCTTGCAGTTGGCGGAGGAAAGAGTGGGGCAGTCGGGGGAAGGCTGAGGCATGGGCATGGCGGACGCCGATCGGTGGGCCGACCGTTTCATAGAAGCGGCGCTGGAGCCGCATCTGTGGCGGGACGTTTTGGGCGAAATGGCCGACGCGACCGGATCGGCGCATGGTCAGTTGATCGGCTTTGGCCCCGGCGCTGCCGCCTTCAACTGGGTCAGCGGGGTCGACGAGGCTATGCTCGTATCGGCCGGGGCCATGAATCTGGTCACCCCCGATGTTAATTTCCGCGTCGCTGCCGACAGGGTCGGCAATGGGGCGCCGATCGTCCATGAAGCGCATTATGACGATGTGCGCGACACGCTGCGCGGGGACGACTATCTCGACTTGTGTTCGGATCTCGACATTCCCCATGGGTGCCAGACACGCCTGTTGGTCGACAAGGGCAGCATGATCGGTCTGGCCTTGCTGCGTGGGGAAAGGGATGGGCGCAGCAGCATCGAGCAGCGCGACCTCTTCGCACGACTCGCTGCCCATGCGGGCGCGGCGGTGCGGATGCAGCGGGCGATCGAACTACAGGGCTTTGCATTGCTGGCGGGCACGTTCGAGGCGATGGACAAGGCCTGCTGGCTGGTCGATGGTAGCGGGCGGGTTGGTGGCATGACACCGGCGGCGGATCGGTTGCTGGCGGATACGCGATTGACGCTCAAGGATGGGCGGCTCGGCACTATGCGAGCAGATGAGGCAAGGCGAATCGCGCGGGCGCTTTACACCGTGCTGACGCCCCCGGCCCAGCTCCCCGATCCCGTGCCGTTGCCCGACGATGAGGGCGGCGTGGCGATACTGCTGGAAATCTTTCCGCTTCCCCGTCGCGCCTGGGATTTGCCCTTCGCCCCGCGCGCCATCATCACCGCGCGCCTGGGCACCCCGACCGATCGTCAGGCCCGCGCGCTGATCGGGACGTTCCACCTGACCCGTGCAGAGGCGGATATCGCGCTACGCATCGCGTCCGGCGCCACGCGGCCAGCGATCGCAGCCGCGCGGGGCGTCTCGACCGAGACATTGAAAGCGCAGATACGCAGCCTGTATGAAAAGACCGGCTGCAATCGTGAATCGCAACTTGTGCGGATCGTCACCCTGTTGGGCGGTTGATCGCGGCGACGAATTTGATCCCGATCGGACCGTCTTACCCTCTTTGGGGTATGCGCCCGCGGATCGGTGAGAGTAAGGGCCGGACATGGCAGTCCACTGCCACCGACGACCGGATCGTATGCGACCCACGATCCGGCCGTCGGCATCATGTTGTTGCCATCTGACTGGCGGCCTGTGCATCCCCTTTCCCCTGACAGGCCTTGTCAAAGGCTGATCGATGGCAATGGTTTCGTTGCCCGGAGCGCCATGCTAAGGCCAATGGTGAAAGGCACGGCCACAGATGAATGATTTGACGCAAACTCCCGAGATGTTGATCGCGACGATGGGCGCGCGCGCGCGCCGCGCCGCTGCCCTGCTTGCCAGCGCCAGTGACGCACAAAAGGCGGACGCGTTGCTGCGTGCGGCCCAGGCCTTGCGCGATGGTGCGCCGGCGATATTGGCCGCCAATATGCGCGACATGGAAAATGCCGCCGCCAACGGATTGTCGCCCGCGATGCTCGACCGGTTGAAGCTGGACGATGCACGCATCGCCGCCACCGCCGACGGGGTCGAACAGGTGGCGCGTCTGCACAATCCGTTGGGCGAAGTGATCGAGGAAAGCGAGCGGCCCAACGGCCTGAAGCTGAGCCGTGTTCGGGTGCCGCTGGGCGTCATCGGCATCATCTACGAAAGCCGCCCCAACGTCACCGCCGATGCCGCTGCTTTGTGCCTGCGCGCGGGCAATGCCGTCATCCTGCGCGGCGGTAGCGAGGCGAAAGAGAGCAATCGTGCGATCCATACCGCCATGGTTCAGGGCATCGTCGCGGCGGGCCTGCCCGAGGATGCGGTGCAACTGGTTCCCACGACCGATCGCGCGGTGGTGGGCGCCTTGCTCAAGGCGTCGCAATATATCGACATGATCGTGCC
Source organism: Sphingobium aromaticiconvertens (assembly GCF_037154075.1). Lineage (NCBI taxonomy): Bacteria > Pseudomonadati > Pseudomonadota > Alphaproteobacteria > Sphingomonadales > Sphingobiaceae > Sphingobium > Sphingobium aromaticiconvertens. The sequence goes on along the minus strand of NZ_JBANRJ010000001.1, from coordinate 250,968 downwards.
GCGTGGGGGCAAGAGTCTGGTTGCGCGGGTGCAGGAAGAGGCGCGGGTGCCCGTGCTGGCTCATCTCGACGGTATCAATCACAGCTATGTCGATGCTGCTGCCGATCCCGCCATGGCGAGTGCGCTGGTGGTCAATGCGAAGCTGCGCCGCACGGGCGTGTGCGGCGCGACCGAGACGGTGCTGGTCGATCGGGGCTATGCCGATCCGACAGCGCTGGTGCGCGCGCTGCTCGACGCGGGCTGCGCGGTGCGCGGGGATGAGGCGGTGACGGCGCTGGATGGTCGCGTCACGGCGGCGAGCGAGGAGGATTGGGATACCGAATATCTCGAGGCCATCGTCTCGGTCCGCATGGTCGACGGGATGGAGGGCGCGCTCGCCCATATCGCCGCGCATGGCAGCCATCATACCGACGCGATCATTACCGAAGACGCCGCCATCGCCGAGCATTTCCTGAGCGCCTGCGACAGCGCCATCGTCATGTGGAACGCCTCCACCCAGTTCGCCGATGGCGGCGAGTTTGGGCTGGGCGCGGAAATCGGTATTTCGACCGGGCGCCTGCATGCACGCGGGCCGGTCGCGCTGGAGGGGCTGACCACCTATAAATGGCTGGTGCGTGGCGCGGGGCAGGTCCGGCCCTAGGCCGGGCAGCAGGGGGGCGCCCATCGCCAACTATTCAGCCGATGCCATGTCGGTGCCAGGCCGCAAGAGATGCGAGAAACAATGACCAGCCCCGACGCGCATCGATCCCGGATAGAGGATATGGGCTTCCTTGCCCTGGTGGTCCTCATTTCGCTGGCGCTTGGCTGGGTGATTGGACCTTTTTTCGGCGCGATTCTGTGGGGACTGGTTGCGGCGATCCTGTTCGCGCCGATGAATCGCGGATTTCTGCGCGCACTGCCGGGGCATCGCAACAGTGCCGCCGCGCTGACGCTGATCGTCATCATCGCGCTGGTCATCATACCCGCCATTTTCCTCAGCATGGCCTTGTTGCAGGAGGCGACCGCCCTTTATGCCCGCATTCGCGCTGGCCAGTTCGACATCACCCATCTCTGGCCTGATTTTCTGTCAGTGCTGCCGACCTGGGCGTCGAGCTGGCTGCGCCGTCTGGGCCTGACCAGCTTTGCTGCCGCACGCGACATGCTGGGCGCGGGCGTGGCGAGTGGTGTACGGACGCTGGCGGCACAGGCCTTCTCGATCGGGCAGGGCGCGTTCAGCTTCCTCGTCGGCTTGGGCGTGATGCTGTACCTCACCTACTTCCTGCTGCGTGATGGCGATGGGCTGCTCATCCGCTTTGCCCGCGCCGTGCCGTTGCACGGCCAGCATCGGGAGGCGCTTGCGGAAAAATTCGTCACCGTGATCCGTGCGACAATCAAGGGCAGCGTGGTCGTCGCCATCGTTCAGGGGTTCATCGGTGGCGTCGTCTTCTACATTCTCGACATTCCCGGCGCGCTGTTGTGGGGGGTGATGATGGGTTTCTTCTCGCTGCTGCCCGCGATCGGCACTGCCATCATCTGGGTACCCGTCGCCATCTATCTCTTTGCCACCGGCGCAATGTGGCAGGGGGCCGTGCTGGTCGGCTGCGGCGTGCTGGTGATCGGCATGGTCGACAATCTGCTGCGCCCCATATTGGTCGGACGAGATACGCGGATGCCCGATTATGTGGTGCTGATCTCCACGCTGGGCGGGATCGAGGCGTTCGGCATCAATGGCTTCGTCATCGGCCCGGTGATCGCCGCGCTTTTCATCGCGGCGTGGGATATCTTCACCGATGTGCGGCGTGGCGGGGGCGTTACAGTGCCCTCAGCGCCCGTGCCGGTCGCACCGACATCAGCGGAATAGATCCCGCCAGCCCGATCCCCAGCGTCAGCAGAGCGCCGCCGCCCAGCGTCGCCAGCACGATGCTCCAGTCGGGTGCCCAGCCAAAGTCGAAGACCTGCACGATCACGAACCATGCGGCCACGCTGCCCAGCGCCAGCGATACCATCGCCAGTATCCCCGCGAGCAGCCCATATTCCAGCGCCTGCGTGCCCAATATCTGCCAGCGGGTCGCGCCCAATGTCTTTAGGATCACGCTGTCATAGGCGCGCGCCTGACGCGATGCGGCGATGGCGCCCACCAGCACCGCGATCCCGGCAAGGATCGCGACCGAGGCGGCGGCGACGATGGCAGTCGCCATCTGGTCGAGCAGGCTGCCAACCTGACCGATAATCTCCCCCACCGCGACAACCGAAACGCCGGGAAAGGCGGCGAGCAACGCCCGCGTCGTTGCGCCCTGCACCTGCTGCGACGCGCCGTCGGGCAGGGTGATGGTTGCGGCCAGGCTGTGCGGCGCACTGGCAAGAGCGTTGGGGGAAAAGACCAGCACATAGTTGAAGCCCATCGTGTCCCAGTTGACCTTGCGGAGCGAAGCGATCCGCGCCGTCATCTCGCGACCCAACAGGCTGACGGTCAGGCTGTCGCCGACACCGATGTCCAGAACTTTGGCCGCTTCCTCGTCCAGCGACACCAAGGGCGGCCCGGTATAATCGCGCGGCCACCACTGACCGGCCACCAGATCGCTGCCCTGCGGCAAGGTGGCGCTATAGGTGACGCCGCGCTCGCCGCGCAGGAACCATGCGCCTTCGGGTATTTCCTTGAGGTCGGCCACGCGAACATCGCCATAGCCAACGATCCGGCCTCGCAATGCGGGTACCACATTGACCGTCGCGCCCGGCGCGCGGATCGTCAGGATCGCGCGGAAGGTCGCTTCCTTTGCCGATGGGATGTCGAGCACGAACTGGTCGGGCGCCTTTTCCGGCACCGTCCGCGCAATCTCCGCCCGCAGGCTGGTCTGGATGCCCGCCAGCGTCACGAACAGGGTAAGGGCAAGGCCCAGCGCCACTACCAGCGCGGCGGTCTGCGCGCCGGGGCGATAGAGGTTGGTGATCGCCAGCCGCCATAGCGGGCGGCGCGGACGGGGCAGGCGGCGCGCCACCCATGTGACGACCCATCCAAGGCCCAGCAGCAACAGCAGGACGCCTGCCGTCGCGGCCAGCACGGCGGCGGAAAAGAGCGGCTCGCGCGCCGTCCCGATCGCCAGCACTAACAGGGCGGTACTCGCCAGACCCATGGCGATCAGGCTCTGCCGGTCGAGCCGGTACCGGGGATCGACCAGTTCGCGCAAGATCGCCACCACCGGCAGCGTTCGCGCTTTCGCCAGCGGCGGCAGGGTGAAGAGGAAGGCGATCAACAGGCCATAGACGGCGCTGGTCGCGAGCGGCAGCACATGGATCGCAAAACCCGGCTTCACCGGTAATATGTCGCCCGCCAGCGCTATCAGGGCGGGCGGCAGCAGCGCGCCGACGACCAGCCCCGCCACTATGGCCAGCGCCGCGACCGCGCCAATCTGGAGCAGATAGATGCGCGCAATGTCGGCCGACGTCGCGCCCAGCACCTTTAACGTGGCGATGCTACCGCGCTTGAGCGCCAGATAGGAGGAGACGCCGTTACTGACGCCGATGCCCGCGATCACCAGCGCGGCAAGGCCGATGAGCGAGAGAAACTGCCCCATCCGTTCGAAAAAGCGACTCGCGCCCGGCGCGGCGCGCTCGCGATCCTTGAAGGTCCAGCCCTGCGAGGCATAGGCCTTTTCCAATCGGTCGTGCAGCGCCCTGGCATCGGTGCCGGGGGGCAGCTTCACCCGATATTTGGCGGTGGTGAGGCTGCCGGGCTGGATCAGACCGGTGCGTTGCAGGCCCGCCATCGACACGATCGCCACGGGGCCAAGTGTGAACCCCTCGCCGATCCGGTCCGGTTCGTCGGCGATGATGGCGGCGATGGTGAAGCTGGCCCCGCCATAGCGCAACGCGTCGCCGGGTTTTACCTGCAAGCGTTCGGCCAGCGCCGGGCCGATGAGGATGCGGTCGGGGGTGAGCGGGGCATAGCGGCCCTGCGTCAGCGTTAGCGTACCATAGAGTGGGTAGGCGGTGTCCACCCCTTTAAGTTCGGTCAGCACGGCGGGCGGTGCATCAACGCGCGCAGGCCCGGCCCATTGCGCCATCGCTTGCATCCGCACGGTTTCGCTCAAAGTGCCCAGACGGGCGAAGGCGCGCCTGTCTGCGGCTCCGGCCTCGCGCTGCATCATGGCAATCTCGACGTCGCCGCCCAGCAGCGTGCGGCCGCGCGCCGACAGTTCGTCGGTGATCGAGGCTGTCAGGCTGCTGATCGCGGCCAGCGTCGCCACGCCCAGGAACAGGCAGAGGAACAGCAGGCGCAGGCCGCGAAATCCCGTATGAAGATCCCGTCGCGCGATCCGCCAACTCTGGCTCCAGCCCAGCGACGTCATGCGGCGATAAGCCCGTCGCGCATTTCGATGATCCGCTCGCAACGGGTGGCGAGCGCTGCGTCGTGGGTGATGATCAACAGGGTTGCGTCCGCCGCCGTCCGTCGATCGAACAGCAGGTCCATGATCCGCTCGCCGGTCGCGGCGTCGAGATTGCCCGTGGGTTCATCCGCGAACAGGATAGTCGGTCGCGGCGCCACGGCGCGGGCGATGGCGACGCGCTGCTGCTCGCCGCCCGAAAGCTGGGCCGGATAATGGTCGATGCGATGGCCAAGGCCGACAGCCTCCAATTCTTCGCGCGCCCGGTCGAACGCGTTGGCCATGCCCGCCAGTTCCAGCGGCACCGCGACATTTTCCAGCGCTGTCATGGTGGGGAGGAGGTGGAAGGATTGCAGGACGATGCCGATCCGCCCGCGCCGCGCCTGCGCCAGTGCATCCTCGCTGAGCTTGCCCATGTCGACCCCCGCGACCTCCACCCTGCCATCGCTGGCACGCTCCAGACCCGACAGCACAGCCATCAGCGATGACTTGCCCGACCCTGACGCGCCGAGCAGGGCGACGCTTTCACCCTTCACGATGTCGAGGTCTATGCCCTTCAATATGTCCACTCTGGCGGCTGCGGTGCCTAGGGAGAGGGTGACATTGCGCGCGCGGATCGCAATATGGGCGGGATCGGTCTGCAAGGTCATCAGGAAAGGGCGCTCCATTTGCGCATCAGGAACATCGCATATGGCGGCTGTGTGCTGCTTCTCCAACCGCTGGTCGCCTGTTCAGACGATTCGGTGCCACAAAACCGCATGATGAATGTGGCCGATGCAGTCGCGCCAGTGCCTGCACCGGCGCCCTCGGCGGATACGAAGCTGGTCGTGGCGTTCGGCGACAGCCTGTTCGCGGGCTATAATCTGGAACTGGCCGAGGGGTTCGCTCCCACGCTGGAACGCGCGTTGAACAAGGCGGGCGTGAAAGCGCAAGTCGTGAATGCCGGGGTGTCGGGCGACACGAGCGCGGCGGGACGGGCGCGGCTTGCCTTCACCCTGGATGGACTAGCGCGCAAGCCCGATCTGGTAGTGCTGAGCCTGGGCGGCAACGACATGCTGCGCGGCCTTAGCCCAGAAGAGACACGTACTAATCTGGATGCGATTCTTGCCGAACTGAAAACGCGCGGCATTCCGGCGGTGCTGACGGGCATGCTGGCCGCACCCAATTTGGGGCCGGACTATGCCGCTGCTTTCAATCCCATCTATCCGCGACTCGCCAAGGCCTATGGCGTGCAACTCTACCCCTTCCTGCTGGACGGAGTACTGGGGCAGCGGGCGTTGCAATTGCCGGACGGCATTCACCCCAATCCCAAGGGCGTCGATGTGATGGTGGCAGGCGTTTCGCCGCTGGTGGAAAAGGCGCTGTGGCCCTAACGCTGCGTGGCGAACCAGATGACGTGGCGTGGCCCCTTGCCATTGGATCGGGCCTTCACCGCGACTTCGTCGACCCAGAAGCCTGCGTCCTTCAATCGCCGGGTGAAAGATGCATCAGGACCGGCGGACCAGACCGCGAGCACTCCACCGGGCTTCAGCGCTGCACGCGCCGCCGCCAGTCCGCTCGCTGAATAGATGCGGTCATTGGCGTTGCGCACCAGCCCGTCGGGACCATTGTCCACGTCCAGCAGGATCGCATCATAGGTCGCCCTGCCGTCTGCGATCACCGCCGCGACATCGGCCTCGACCAGTATCACGCGCGGATCGTCCAGGCATCCGGCGGCCAGTTCCACCATCGGTCCGCGCGCCCATTTGATGATCTGCGGCACCAGCTCGGCCACGGTCAAAGTCGCGTCCGCGCCCAATGCCTTCAACGCCGCGCGCAGGGTGAAGCCCATGCCATAGCCGCCGATCAGCAGGTGCGGCGCGGGTCGTCCGGCGATCCGGTCGCAACTCATGTTGGCCAGCGCTTCTTCCGATCCGCTCATCCGGCTGCTCATCAGTTCGTTGCGGTCGAGCACGATCATATAATCCTTGCCGCGCCGGAACAGCCGCAATTCATCCCCACCGGGGATGCGGGCAACGTCGATCAGTTCGCGCGGGGTCATGGCCTTGGCTCCAATTGGGATGCGTTGCCTTAGGGAAGGAAGCGGGCGCGGACAACATTTCGACTTTATCGAATGCATGAAGCGATATTATCCGGCTGTTTCGTCGGATGGCCGGGTTGTACCTCTTTGTCATCGCAGCAGAAGGATCTTCCCCATGGGCTTCATAACCATCAATGACGGCACCCGCATCTTCTACAAGGATTGGGGTGCGAAGGATGCCCAGCCGATCGTCTTCTCCCATGGCTGGCCGCTCAGCGCTGATGCCTGGGACGGGCAGATGCTGTTCATGGTGCAACAGGGCTATCGGGTCATCGCTCATGACCGTCGCGGACATGGCCGGTCGGACCAGCCCGCCACCGGCAATGACATGGACAGTTATGCCGACGATCTGGCGGCAGTGATCGAGGCGCTGGACCTCAAGGATGCGGTTCTTGTCGGCCACTCGACCGGCGGCGGCGAGATCGCTCACTATGTCGGTCGCCACGGCACTGCCCGCGTGGCGAAGATGGTCCTCGTCGGCGCGGTGCCGCCGACCATGTCGAAAAGTGAGGCCTATCCGAACGGCCTGCCTCTCTCCGTCTTTGACGATATTCGCAAGGGCGTGGCCGACAACCGCTCGCAATTCTACCTCGACCTCGCCCTCCCCTTCTTCGGCTTCAACCGTGCGGGCGTGTCGGTGAATGAGGGGCTGCAAAAGTCCTTCTGGGGGCAGGGCATGGCTGGGTCGGTGCTGGGCCAATATCTGTGCATCCGGGAGTTTTCGGAAGTCGACTATACCGATGACCTGAAGGCGATCGATGTGCCGACACTGGTCATCCATGGCGACGACGATCAGATCGTGCCGATCGGTAATGCGGGCCTGCTCTCCGCCGAGATCATCGCCGACGCGGCGCTGAAAATCTACGAAGGCGCACCGCATGGCCTGACCGCCACGCATCAGGACCGGTTCAACGCCGACTTGCTGGCGTTCATCAAGGACTGATGTGAAGGGGGCAACTGTGCCCCCTCCCTTCTATATGTCGGTCAATCCGGCCTCTTCCCGGTCCTGCTGCCCCAACGCCACAAACTGGTCGATCAGCCAGGAGGCAGCGGGACCGGGGGGCGCGTCGCGCCGCCAGACGCCGGCGAAGCGATAGATGCCGCCCGGATGGTCGGGCATGGCCAGCCGCACCAGCGTTCCGGCCACCAGATCGCCCTCGATCATCGGCAGCGGCATATTGCCCCAGCCAATCCCCTCGCGCAGCAGCGCATGTTTGGCCCCCAGATCGGCCAGCCGCCATGTCTTGGGACTCATCACCGCATAATCATGCCCCTCGGTAAAACGCGACCGATCGCTCAGCACCAGCTGCGTATAATCGCGCCCGGCGCCCGGTGCGATCCGCGCCATGCGGCCCAGCGGATGGTCGGGCGCGGCGACCGGTACCATCGCCACCGATCCCGCCGCGACGCACTCCACCCCCTCGACCCCGGCGGCCAGCGGACCCGACAGGCCGATCGCCGCCTTGCGATCCAGCACCATCGCCGTGATCGCGCCCAGCGCCTCGACATGCAGGCGTAACTGCACGGTTGGAAATTCGGTTGCGAACGTGCGCAGGACACGGCCCAGTCGTTCGGCGGGCAGCATCACGTCGACGGCAAAATCCACCTCCGCCTCCAACCCGTCGAGCAGCCCCTTCACCTTCGCGCGCAGCCCGTCGATCCCTTGGCTCACGGCGCGCGCCTCCGCCAGAACCGCGCGGCCCGCGACGGTCAATTGGGGTTTACGCGTCCCCTCCCGCTCGAACAGGATGAGGCCCAACTGGGTTTCCAGATTGGCGATGCCATAGCTTATGACCGACACGGCGCGACCCAGCTTGCGTCCCGCCGCCGCGAAACTGCCCGTCTCCACGATCGCCAGAAAGATACGCAACTGGTCGAAGGTTGGTGTGCCGGGATTGTTCACTATTCAACTTCCTCGAATGATCGGGATGATTTTATCCCAGTGATGCTGAAAGCCTGCAAGGTCTAAATGAAGGTCAACCGGCGGACATCTGGACCGCCAATTCCTTCAATATGGAGACGACCCATGATCGAACTGCGCCCCTTCGACAGCCTTGGCGGTGACAATCACGGCTGGCTGGATGCCAAGCATCATTTTTCCTTTGCGGGCTATCACGACCCGGCCCGGATGCACTGGGGAAACCTGCGCGTCTGGAATGACGACACGATCGCGCCGCACACCGGCTTTCCGCCGCACCCCCATCGCGACATGGAGATCATCACCTATGTCCGCGAAGGCGCGATCACCCATCAGGATAGTTTGGGCAACAAGGGCCGGACAGAAGCAGGCGATGTGCAGGTCATGTCGGCGGGCACCGGCATCCGCCACTCGGAATATAATGAGGAGGATGTGACCACCCGGATCTTCCAGATCTGGATCGTCCCCACCCGCTCGGGCGAGCAACCCGCCTGGGGTGCGCGTCCCTTCCCGAAGGGCGAGCGGTCGGGCCAGTTCGTGACGCTGGCGTCGGGCTATGACAATGATGATGACGCCCTGCCGATCCGCACCGACGCCCGCGTCGTCGCCGCGACGATCAAGGCCGGGGAAAGCGTCGATTATCCGCTGGGCAAGGACCGCAAGGCCTATCTGGTGCCCGCCACCGGCGCGGTGACGATCGACGATGTGCGGGTCAATGCCCGTGACGGCGCGGCGGTCAGCGACATGGACGTGCTGCGCGTCACCGCGATCGAGGACAGTGAGATCGTGCTGGTCGATGCCGCCTGATCTCCAAAATCCCGTCGCCATGATCCCCGGATCGGGCGGCGGGACTAAGGACGTAGCAGTAACTGGTCGAGCGCGAGTCCGCTGGATTGGGCGGTGATGCGGACTTTATGGCGACCGGGCGTCAGGATTGCCGGAACCGCGACGCGCAGTTGGTTGTCCAAAACGCCCTGCGCCCAGTCCGGGCTACCCGTGTCGCGTGGCACATCCACCCGCATGGCTGCACGGCCGTCGATGGCGACATCCAGATGGAACGCCCCGTCGCCCGCATCGGGATAGAGCGGCAGCAGGCCCAGTGTCAGTTGGCGCGGATCGCCGGACAGAACCGTGATCGTGAAGGAAAGGGTAGCATCTGGCGACGCGATCATTGTTCCCTTGCCCCGGCCCAATCCTTCGACCAGCCGCCAGCCGCGATTGCTGGCGAAATCCTCCGCCTCGACGATCATCTCGTCGCTGGTGCTCGCGGCCATCGTCGGCAGCACTGTCGCGCCGTCCTGCCGCATCCCGGCCGAAGGCAGGGCGATCGGCACGGTGCGATAGGATGTCCACTGATTGTCGGCCGGTTCCTCCGCCATGATGTGCCGCCATTTGCCGCCCGCAATGTCATTGTTGAACCGATCGGTCAGCGCCTTGATCTCGCGATCGGCGGTGGCCGCCATGCCAGCGGCCAGACGCGCATCTTCTGGTCGACTGTCGATCAGCTTCGCGTAACGCTCCGTTCCGAAATAGCGCAGATTGGCGGCAGCGGCGGCACGCACCGGGTAATCGACCAGTTCGAAATAGGCATCCGACAGGTCGGCTGGCATGGTCGCGGCAACGGCTTTCGTCTCTTCCACCAACGTCTTGAACCGGGCGAGGCGCGCATCGACTGCTTGCGGCGACAGGCTGCTATGGCGCGCCTTCTGGCCGGGCAGCCACCATTGCAGATGTTCGGGGCGACGCTCGAAATTCAGGCGGAAATGCGTGTCTAGGATGCCGCCGATCGCCTTGTCCTGTGCCGCGCCCAATGTCCGCGCAGCCCAGTCGTCCAGAAACGCGCGCTGGCTGCGCCCTCGCCAGCGGTCGATGTCCCACGCCATTTCCAGAAACAGGGTAATGCCGATTTCGGCAGGCTTGACGTCGCCCACATTGGCGATCCAGATCGACCGGGCGCCCCGATCATAGGCGCGGGTCATCTCCTCCTGAATCAGCGCGGGCGGTGTGCTGTTCAGCCAGAGGGTGGAGAGCGGCGCACCCAGATAGGAGAGGTGATAATAGATGCCCGTCCCGCCCGCGCGCCTGCGCTCGGTCTCGCTCGGGAACTGCCGGATATAGCCGAAATTATCGTCCGGCCAGACGATGGTGACATCATCCGGCACGCTCAGTCCGGCGCGGTAGATATCCAGCACCTCCTTGTATGGCACGAACATCTGCGGCACTTTGGCGACGTCGGGGCTGACATGGTCACGCAGCAGTGCGCGCTGGTCGGCGATGATGCGATTGAGCAGCGCCACGCGCTCCTCCGGGCTGTTCGCGCCGACGATGCCGGAGTCATGAATGCCGCGCATCCCCAGCGTCCACAGGCTCTCATAGCCCGCGTTGCTGCGGACCCGTTCCTCCCAATAGGCATGGACCCCAGCGGGATTGGCGGCATAGTTGAAGGCGTCCGGCGCCTGCTTCCATTCGCCGACATTGTTGCGCAGCATCGGTTCGGCGTGGGACGACCCCATGATGATGCCATGGTCGTCGGCCAGCTTTGCGTTGGCGGGATCGGCGTTGAACGGTGCGCTGACCTTGTGCATGGCGGGCCACAGCGTATTGGCCTTCAGCCGCAGCAGCAGGCTGAAGATGCGCTCATAGCTTTTCGGCCCGATATTGCCCTTTTCCGGGTCGAAGGTGCGGGCCGCCCAGGGGAACAGCCCCCAGTCCTCGTCATTCAGGAAGAGGCCGCGATAGCGCACCGATGGCGGCCCGAACCGGCGGATGCCGCGCGCCACGGACAGCGTGGCGCGATGGCGGGGCGTGACGTCCGCCCACCAGACCCAGGGCGACACGCCCATCGCTTCGCTGAGTTCATAGGCGCCAAAGGCGGTGCCGCGCCGGTCGCTGCCGACGATGACCAGCGCCTGTTCGATCCCCGGCAGGGGTCGGTCGACGGTCGCGATCAGGAAGCTCTCCCACGCACCACGCAGGCGGGTGACGTCCAGTTTCCCGGCGGCGACGATCCGGTCGATCAGCCTGTTCTTGCCCAGCGTGCCGATGATGACGGGCCTGCGGACGGTGGGGGTGATTTCGGTCGCGATGACGGGGCGGGTGCCGGTCACGGCCTTGATGTCGTCGGCCAGCGCGTCGGCAGCGTGCGCGACCACTATGTGATCGTCGGGATCGCGCATAATGGTCGTGGCCTGACCGGGCGTTGCCAACGGGAAGCTGCCGCGCGTGGCCGCATGAACGGTCAGGCCGTCTGCCTTCGCCATTGACGGAGAAGGGCAAAGGGCCAGAATCGCTAGCAAGGCCACGCACAGTCTACCGATCATCACCCGCTCCGTCCGTTTCGGCGGATGATCAGACCATTATCTGAAACATATGTCCACCTTTAGGACGTCTGTATCGGGTCGGTCGCGGGCTGGTCCAGACCCAGCCGTCAGGGCTGGCTGGCATAGGCCTTGACCAGATCATAGAGGAAATCACGCCCGACATAGACCGACCGGACCTCGCGGCGTTCGTTCAGCCCGTGCGCGCCATTGCCATCCGGGTCGCCCCAGCCGCCCGGCACGCCATAGGTAGGGATGCCGATCGGCGCCAGATAGGTGGCGTCGGTCGCGCCCGTCGACATGGTGGGGATCAGCGCGATGCCGGGGAAATAGCGCGCGACCAGCTTTTCCGCCGGGGCCATGATCCTGGAATCAAGTGGCGGCGGCACCGCCACCGGGCGTAGCCGCCCGACCAGCGTGACGCTGACCTTGGGATCGCCGATTACCTTTGCCAGCGCGGCGCGCGTGGTGTCGGCATCTTCGCCCGGAATGATCCGGCAATTGACGGTTGCCTTCGCCCGCTGCGGCAGGGCGTTCACGGCATGGCCCGCGTCCAGCATGGTTGCGACGCATGTCGTCCGCAGCATCGAGTTGAAGCCGCGATCGGTCGACACGATGGCTTCGGCGGCCTTGTCATTCGGGTTTTTCGAAAGGGCGACCATCGCGCGGCCCATTTCGCCGCCCCGCGATGCACCCTCCTTCGCAAAATAAGCGCGGGTCGTGTCATTGAAGCGGACCGGGAAGGCGTAGGCGCGCAGTTTCACCAGCGCGTCGGACAGTTCATAGATGGCGTTGTCCTTGATGGGGATCGAACTGTGGCCGCCCGGATTGGTCGTTTGCAGTTCGAAACTGCGATTGGATTTCTCGCCCACCTGCATCGACTGGCTGACCAGCTTGTTCTTGCCATCGGTACGCCCGCCGCCGCCTTCGTTCAGGGCAAATTCGGCGGCGATCAGGTCGGGCTTGTTCTGCGCCAGCCATTGCGCCCCGTTGAAGCGGGCACCCGATTCCTCACCGCAGGTCAGCGCCATCTTGATCGTGCGCCTGGGCTTGAAGCCCTCCGTCTTGAACCGCGCCATCGTGTCGACCCACGTTGCGACCATCGCCTTCATGTCCGCCGTGCCGCGCCCGTAGAAATAGCCATTTTCCTCAATGAAGCGGTAGGGATCGCGCTGCCAGTCTTCCCGCCGGGCGTTGACGACGTCGAGATGACCGAGCAGCAGCATCGGCTTCGCCTTGGAATCGCTGCCGGGCAGGATCGCGACCAGCCCGCCGTCCAGCGGAAATTCCTTGACCGAGAAGGGCAGGAGTTGGGCGTCGGTAAAGCCCGCCTCTTTAAGACGCGTCGCCATCTTCTCCGCGGCCAGCGTGCAACTGCCGGTTGCGACCGAGGTGTCGGTTTCCACCAGTTCCTTGTAGAGATCGCGGAAGGCCAACTGGTCGGCGCGCGGCTTGCCATCCTGCGCGGAGGCGCCAGCAGAGGACAGGAGCGCGAGTGCGCCGGCGGCGGCGTAGACGGACAGTTTCAAGCGGAGCCTCCCAAGTGAGAATATCCGCCCTTAAATCCGATTGTTGCGCATCGCGCACGGTCAAAAATCTAGCGCCTGTCGTTTTTCTCCAACCGGGCAAGCAGGTCGCGCCGATGCCGTTCCGCCTCGAAGCGCGCCAGGTCGGGATCGCGGGCCAGGATCGCCGCAATGATCTGGTGGCGCCACCGACGCCAGTCTATCAGACCTTTCTCCCCTTCGAAAACCTGCGGGATCGGGCTGCTGCGATAATAACGCATGGCGACCCCGGCGAGCAGTTCCATCAACGGCCTGTCGACCATCGCGAACAGGACGGCGTGCAGATCATCCTCGAACGCGACCCGATCCGCGCCGCTATGACAATGATCGACGCGTTGCTGGAGCAGGCGCAGGTCTTCATGCCGCGCCGCACTGTCGCAGCGCGCCGCCGCCGGCATCAACTCGCAGTCGAGCAGCGTCATCATCTCCAGCGCTTCATAGTCGTCGGCGCCGCGCACGCGCAGATAGGTCGCCACCGACCGGCTCAGTGCCGCAGCGTCGGGCCGGGTTCCGAAATAGCCACCGCCCGGACCACGGCGGACCGTCAACAACCCCTCATGCTCCAAGATGCGGGCGGCCTGCTGGACGGTGGCAATGCCGACGTTCAACTGCCGGGCGATATCCGGCAGCGAACCGATCAGTTCGTCTTCCGCGCGCGACAGGATCAGCTCGCGCATAGTCTCGGCCGTGGCGCTGACCAGTCGGCGGCTATAGCTGGCCTCCTGCTCTTCGGCATTGCGTACAGCCATGCGTCTTCCCGATCCCTTCATAACGTTCGCGCCCTGCTGCGCCATTGATGGTCAGGGATCAAGCGGCGATCAGGGGCGCAGCACCCAGCCGCCATCGACATGGATAACCTGTCCCGTGATCCAGCCACCGGCCTGTGAACAGAGCAGCAGCAGCGATCCAACCAGCTCATCAGGCGCGCCGCGCACGCGCATCGCGACATTCATCTCCAGATATTTGATGAACGGCGAATCGTCGGGCGTCAGCAACTTGCCCGCGTCGCTGGTGGTGTTGCCCGGCGCGATGGCGTTGACCGCAATCCCCTCGCGCCCCAACTGGCGGGCGAGCGTGGTGGTGAGGCCGACCAGCGCCAGCTTGCTGACGCCATAGATGGAGATGGCGGGAAAAGCGCCACCCGACACCTGGTTGACGATCCGCCCGCCGCCGCGCGCGCGCATCGCCGGGATGACGGCCTGCGCGCACAGCAGCGCGCCCGTCACATTGACGGTCATGATCCGGTTCCATTCGTCCAGCGACACGTCGGCGGCGGCCAACTGCCCCAGCTCGGCCATCAGTGCGGCATTGTTGACGAGGATGTCGATGCCGCCAAAGGCATTGGTGGCCGCCTGCGCCATGGTCGCGACGGACGCGGGATCGGTGATGTCTACGGTGGCCGCGATGGCCTGTCCCCCGCTCGCCACGATCTCGTCCGCCACGGCCTTTGCGCCATCGGCATTGATGTCGGCGACGACGACCGCCGCGCCCGCCTGTGCCAGCCCCAGCGCATAGGCGCGGCCGATGCCGTTGCCGCGTCCCCCCGCGCCAGTGACGATGGCGACCTTGCCGTCCAGACGGAACTGATCGATCGAGAATGTCATGTTATATGTCTCCTGAAGGGACGAAGAGGCGGCTTTATTGTTGCGCGCGGTCGAGGAAGGGGCGGGTAAGCTGGTCGAAAATGCGCGCGTCCGGGTCGTCGCCCAGCACTTCGCCGAGCAGGCGGACATCCTTGGCCAGCAGCTTTGCGCCATGGGCGAAGGCGGTCGGGTCCGGCAGGCGCGCCGCCACCTCGAACCCATAGCTGCGCCCGCTGCTGACGCGAACAAGCTCGGTCAGCGGCTTGTGGTCGATGCCCAGCGTCGATCCGGCATCGAGCGCATGGTTGGCCAGCGCCATATGCGCGGCCATCAGTGCGTTGTTGATCAGCTTTGCGAGCTGCCCTGCGCCCACGCCGCCCAGATGGACGATGGAGCCGGCAAAGCTCTCGAACACCGGGCGCGCGTCGGCCACGGCATTGGCGTCCCCGCCGACCATGACGGTCAACGTGCCCGCCGTCGCGCCCGGTCCGCCGCCGCTTACCGGCGCGTCGATCAGGGCGATGCCGCGCGTGCTGGCCTGCGCGGCAAGGTCGAGGCAGGTCTGCGGATGCACGGTTGAATGGATGATGATCCGGCTGCCCGCCGCCATCGTCGGGATGAGGTCGGCGCACACCGCTTGCACGCCCGCATCGTCGACGACGCAGAGGCCGACATGATCGCTCGCCGCGCCAAGCGCCGCGATCGAGGGGGCGTGGGTGGCCGCCGTATCGGCAAAGGCCTCCAGCGCTTCCGGCCTGCGCGCCCACAGGGTGAGCGGATAGCCTGCCTCCGCCATGCGGCGCGCCATTGGCCCGCCCTGACTGCCCAGGCCGATGAAGCCGGTCCTGATAATCTTGTTGTCGGTCATGTCGTCACCCCGCCGTGATGCCGCGATCCATCGTCACGCAGGCACCGTGGAAGGCGCGTCCCGCGTCCGAGGCGAGATGTGCGATCATCGCAGCGACATCGTCCACTTCGACCAGTCCCCGCATCCCCGAAAAACGCTTGATAAGGCTCATGTCCGCACCTTCGGGCCAGACGATGTTCGCCGCGATGTTGGTCGCCATGCCGCCCGGCGCGACCGCGTTGATGCGGATCGGCCGGTTCATATATTCCATCGCCATCGCCTTGGTCAGACCGATCAGTCCCGACTTGCTGGCGCAATAGGCGGCGGCATAGGCCTCGCCGATGAAGGCGGCGGAGGAGGCGACGTTGACGATCGCGCCGTCCTTTTCCAGCAGGTGCGGAATGGCCGCCCGGCTGAGGTGGAAGGGCGCGCCAAGGTTCACCGCCAGCGTCCGGTCCCAGTCCGCGACTGGCATATCGGTCGTATGGGTGAAGCTGATCAGTCCCGCGACGTTGCACAGCGCATCCAGACGCCCGAAGGCGTCGATCGCGGCAGTTACCACGACCTCGCAATTCTCCGGGAGGGCAAGGTTGACCGTCTGCACGATCGCCGTGCGACCCAGATCACGGATCTGCGTTGCCGTCTCCTCCAGTCCGGTCGCGTTGACATCGACCAGGCACAGGTCCGCACCCGCCTGTGCCAATGCGACTGCCGTGGCGCGTCCAAGGCCCGATGCCGCGCCCGTCACCAGTGCGGCCTTGCCGCTCATATCTCCAACGATGGTCATTTCTCTCTCCGATCAGGGGGCGAACGACAGGCCTTCGGCGACCCGCTTGCCCTGTTCGATCACCGCGCCCTGAACGACTGATGCGCGCGGCCAGCCGGCGTGGACTGCATATTGGAGGACGAATTCGTACATCTCCTCCCAGGAGGCATTGCCGCTCGCCATTGCCGACCAGACATGGCTGCGGATCGGCGTGCTGGCCGATGCGTTGCTGACGCCGACGAGGGTCAGCCAGCGCCGTGCGCGTTGATCCAGACCCGGCCGCATCCACATTTCGCCGAACACGAAATTGAGGATGCCGCCCTCGAAATAGGCGGTCTGCGGCTTGGGGCCGCCGAACACCATCACCGCCTGGAAATTGTCCATGCCTTCCTGATGCCGCACCACCGGATCCCACGGCTCCGCGCGGATGGGTGGCGTGGTTACAGGCGGCAGGCCCAGCGCGGTCGCTGCGCGGGTGACGGCCTCGTCCAGCACGGTGCCGAAGGACCAGCCGCTATATACGCCCACATGCAGCGCGGCCTCTCGCAATTCCGCCAGCGTCAGTTCGCCATTGGCGAGCGCCCCCCGCGCATAGCGTTCCGTTGCAGCGGCGTCGCCGACATTGGCGGCGCTGGCCAGAGAGATCAGATAGCGGGCGCGCAGATCGAGTGCGGGACGCGCCCACACTTCGGCAAAGACATAGTCCCGCCACGATTCTTCCATCAGCGTACCGGGCGTGGGGGCGGGGGCATCCAGCAGCGCATTTTGCCGTTCGACGCCTCGCGCGGTGCGCTCCGCCGGATCAAGCAGGCTCATTGCCCGGCCCCTTTTGCAAGGTTGACCCACACATTCTTGACGCGCAAAAATTCCTTGAGGCCCGCCTCGCCGCCGAGGCGACCAAAGCCGCTCTGCTTCACGCCACCGAAGGGCACGCAGGGCGTCATGCCTTCGCCCGACCCGTTGACCTGGACCATGCCTGCGTCGAGCGCCGAGGCGACATGATGGGCGCGGCGCAAATCACGGGTGTGGATATAGCCGCCAAGGCCATAGTCGGTGCCATTGGCGATGGCGATCGCCTCCTCTTCCGTGTCGAAGGGCGTTACCGTCAGCACCGGGCCGAATACCTCCTGCCGGGCAATCACGCTGTCGGGCGCGACATCGGCAACGATCGTCAATGGCAGGAAATAGCCGGAGGCAAGATCGCCCCCCAGCCGCTCGCCGCCCGCAATCAGCCTGCCGCCTGCGCTCGTCGCCGCACTGACCATGCCGGTGATGCGCTGGGCGGAGGCGTCGGAGATGACTGGTCCCAATATGGTCACCGGGTCATTGGGATCGCCCGCCTTTATATGCGCGGCCATGCCGCCCAATATTTGCAGATATTGATCGTAAACAGGGCGCTCGACCAGCAGGCGGGTGCCGTTGACGCATCCCTGACCGTTTGCGCTGACCCCCCCGGTCAGGCCGCGCTTGCCCGCGTCCATCAGGTCCGCGTCGGCAAAGACGATCACCGCCGACTTGCCGCCCAGTTCAAGGCCGCACGGCTTGAGCGTCTCCGCCGCCGAGCGCAGCACCTTCTTCGCGGTTGCGCCGCTGCCGACGAACTGGATCTTGTCGATGCCGGGATGGGCGACCATCGCTTCGCCCGCATCCGCGCCGCCGGTGACGACATTGACGACGCCCGCCGGGAAGCCAGCTTCCACGAACAATTCGCCCAGCCGCATGACGGTATAGGGGGCGAGGTCCGGGGCCTTCAGCACGACGCAGTTGCCGGCGGCCAGCGCGGGGGCCAGCACCATGGCCGCTGCGAATAGAGGACCGTTCCACGGAATGATCGCGCCGATCACGCCATAGGGTTCATAGGCGACATAATCATGTGCCGGGCCGCCCCAGGTGCTGACCGTCAGCCCCTGAATCTTGTCCGCCCAGCCGCCGAAATAGCGAAATTTCTGCGCCGCGATGGGGGGTATATGCGGCGCCATCATCGCCGGTTCGCCCTTCTCGATCACACCGAGTTGGGCCAGTTGCTGCACATTGGCTTCCAGCAGGCTGGCAAGGTTGAACATGAGATCGCGGCGCTTGTCGCCGGTCAGCGCCCGCCATTGGGGGAAAGCCGCACGGGCGGCGGCAACCGCGGCATCGACATCGGCGGGACTCGCCATATGCAGGTCCGCCGTCACTTGTCCGTTGGCGGGATAGATATGGGGCTGCACCGCGCCGCTGCCGCGTTCCAGCAATTTGCCGCCAATGATCAGGGGATGTTTTGGCAGGACGTGCATATCCGGAAGGGCAATGCCCATGTCTCTCTCCTAATATGGCCGCTGGTGACTCGGCCTATTTCTGGAGAAAGAATAATATGCATATTATTATTCAGTCAATAGGGATATTGAATGAAGAAATAGCATATATGCGCTATATATAGCGATAATATAAAAATGGGTGGCAAGCCCGGTTTGGTAGGCAGCAGCGCGCGATCGCTGGGCTGACGGGCATGGCGGGTCGCATCGCCGATGAGGCAATGGCTCCTTTGTGCGTCCCGCTTGGCAATTTGGGAGTATATCGGCCTCTAGATACTGCGCACGCCACGCTGCCGCTATCCCTGGACCACTGCCCATGATTTCTCCGCCTTCATCAAGACCGAAATTTACGGCGCCTCGCTGAAAGGGACGGTCGACACCGACGCTGGAAGCCTCACGGCGCTGATCGCGCATAATCGGGTGAAGGCGAATGTGCGCGTCGACGTCAGCGGCGGGGCAATCGCCGATCCCGCCGAACGCCTTAGATGTTATGTGACATTCCCATGCCTCGATTTTCAGGTTCCGCAGCTCACCCGGACCACGTCCGCAGAACTGATCTGGACCTCGAAGGGCGCGTCGAGGTTCAAATATGTCGCGGGTGTGTTCGCGTTCCGGGGAAATGAAACCGCAGGCACGATCATAAATCCCGATGTCCTTCCGAACTTGGTGAACTCCGATACGGGCGTCATCACGCACTCCTATGCGGCATTTGCCGAAGGTGCCTACGATCTTCTGGACAGTCTTGCGCTGACCGTCGGTGGAAGATATTCCCATGATCGCAAGAAAGGCACTGTTATTGCGAACCGTGTCACGGCGGCGACGCCGATTCCGGGGCCCGACGCGGGCTGGGGTTCGTTCACGCCGCGCTACAAGCTCGATCCATCGAGCAACCTATACTTCACTTACAGCAAGGGCTTCAAAAGCGGTGTGATAAACCCGGTGATCGTCCTGCCCGGTTCATCAACGGAAGCGTTGGTAGCGGCGCCGGAAAGCCTGGATGCTTTCGAAGTCGGCTTCAAGAAGGGCGCGCACCGGCTGTCGCTGGCCGCGAGCGCCTTTTATTATCAGTATAAGGATATCCAAGTACAAAACTTTAGCGGCCTCACAATCCTGACCTCGAACGCGGCGAAGGCGTCCATATATGGCATCGATGTTGATGCGACCTGGAACGTGTCGGACGAATTTTCGCTTCGCGCGGCAGGTTCATGGCTGCCAAAGGCGAAATACAACGATTTCGACGGTGCGATCTATTACGTACCTCCGTTGAGCGCCTCTGGATTGACCACATATAGCGAGTCCGTCGCGGGCAAACGCCTTCTGCGGACGCCGAAGATTACGGCCAATTTGACGGGACACTATAAGCGTTCGACGCAGGCGGGTGCTTTTGATGCGACGGTCTCTGTCTACTATACCAGCCGCAGCCCGCTGGAGCTGGGCTATCGTGTCTATGCCAAGGCCCATGAGCAGATAAATGCGACGTTCGGCTTCACTTCGGACGAGAGCCGCTTTTCCGTAGCATTCTTTGCAAACAACATCACGAACAAGGCGTTCGTTCAAGGCCTGGTGCCGACGGCCGCAGCGGATATGGCCGTCTATAATCCACCCAGGCAAGTCGGGTTTACGTTGAAGTACGGATATTGATGCGACTTGTCCGTTCGCTGCTCCGTCGGTCATCTTGGAGGCTGCAGAATGAACCTGGCCGTGACGACCCATTCTTCGAAAGGTCACTCACCCGGAACGCCGAGTGGCCCGACAATGGCGACGCCAGAATCGCCGATACCTTTGTCATTCATACGATAAGCTAATGCCTTGAGCGCGTTCTGTGTGGCCTACCACTTCCGTCGGCTCGAACATCTCGCCCGAGAGGACTGTTTTTGGCGGCAAATTTGTTGGGGGCGAGGAATATGGGTAGATGCTCGCTAGTCTCACACTTACACGCGGTATTTCTTGTCTCTCGCTGACGTACACCGTTGTGGATGCCTTGCGCGCGACTGACACGAAAGATGAATTATACCAAGAGCTGCGGAATCTGACTTGTTGGGGCTTTGGGAAGGCGCCATATCGTGATTCAACATCGCAAACTGGAGGAGTTTTGCGATGTCTGTTCCGATCACGCTTCGCGGTGATTTCAGCGCCGGTGATGTTCGTGCCTTTGCACGGCGCTGCAAGGACGGGGCACAAGTACGTCGACTACTGGCAATAGCGACGATTTTGGACGGCGGCAGCCGCAGTGATGCTGCCCTTGTCGGCGGCGTGACGCGTCAGATTGTGCGGGATTGGGTCTTTCGCTTCAACGCTGAGGGGCCGGACGGGTTGCTGACACGCAAGGCGCCAGGGCCGGCAACGATCCTCAATGACGGACACCGCCGCGCGCTGGAGGAGATCATCGAGACGGGGCCGACACCTGCTGTCCATGGCGTTGTGCGTTGGCGCCTTATTGATTTGGGCCAGTGGCTGTGGGACGAGTTCAATATCTCAATCAGCAAACAGGCGTTGGGGCATGAACTGCGGACCATGGGCTATCGCAAGCTCTCGGCTCGCCCGCGCCATCATGCGCAGAACCTCGCGGATATCGCCGTTTTTAAAAAGAGTTCCCGCCAGTCTGGCGCAAATCCGCAAAACCCTTCCCAAAGGCACGCCCGTAGAGCTGTGGTGGCAGGACGAAGCTCGGATAGGCCAGCAGACCAAGGTCACCTGGCGCTGGGCCAAACGCGGAACCAGGCCAATAGCGCCCCGCGATCTGCGCCGGGCATCGGCCTGGATCTTTGGCGCCATCTGTCCGGCCGAGGGGAAAGGCGCGGGGCTCGTCATGCCCCATTGCAATAGTGAAGCGATGGCCATGCATCTGGCCGAGATCAGCAGTCAGGTCGCGCCGGGCGCCCATGCCATCCTCATGCTCGATCAGGCCGGGTGGCATATGTCCGGCGCACTGACGATCCCCGCCAATAGCACATTGCTGCCGGTGCCGCCCAAATGCCCAGAGTTGAACCCAGTCGAAAATCTATGGCAGTTTATGCGCGATAACTGGCTCTCGAACCGTATCTTCTCGTCCTATGACAATATCGTCGACCATTGCTGCTTCGCATGGAACCGCCTCATCGATCACCCATGGCGCATCATGACCCTCGGACTTCGAAATTGGGCTCACAGGTTCCGATCAATGAGTCTTGGTATTAGTAGCTTTAATGGAGGCCATCGCGCGGGAATTAGGTTTTTTGCATTATGCCTTGATCCACCATGACGACTTGCGGGCACAGCGATGGGACCGTGTCGATCTGAAAGACTATCCAACGGCAATCACCGAACATCTTATTGGTCGGCAGAGATATCGCCGCGATCCGGTTATTCGGGGATGTATCTTTGCCGACAGCGCATTTCTTTGGTCCGATCTCTCCCGCATCATCAAACTGGATCGACAGGATCGCGCCAGCTTAGAAATGGGTGCGCGCGAAGGTTTGAACGAAGGCATCACGCTGCCTTACGTTCGACTAGGCGACTGCATGGGGTCGTGCACCTTCGCAGGCATGCGTCGCCCGGAGCACGGCCCGCGCTACCTCGGCGCTGCCCAAATGATCGGGATTTTCGCGTTTCAATCCGCTCGGCGGTTGATTCTCGGCGAAAGGGAGATCGTTCCACCTCAACCCAAGTTGCACCCACGCCCGCGCGATTGCGTCACACTGGCTGGCCGTGGATATTCCAATAAGGAAATTGCGCGGGCGCTTTCGCTAACGCCGCGAACCGTGGACGGATATCTGACCGAGGCGCGACACTTGTTCAACGCACATGATCGCACCGAATTGGTGGTGAGCGCCGTGCTTGCCGGCGAGATCGGCCTTCACGAATTGAGGCGTCAACCCGAGTAATCACTCGGTCTATTTCAGGAACCCTCCGGCTGCTTCTCTTGTGGGCGACACCACGACCAGGAGCACCCTCTCATGATCCAAGTCATCGACAGTCACCTGGCACCAAAAAACGCCCCCTGCTTCAATCCATGTTCGCCGACCGCAAGCGCCTTTTCGTCGACCTGTTCGGCTGGGACGTACCAGTCGTCGATGGCCAGTACGAGATCGACCAGTTCGACAATGCCGATACGATCTACCTGATCATCGCCGAGGACGATGGCGGCCACGCGGCGTCGATCCGGCTGTTCCCGAGCACCCGGCCGCATATGCTCGGCACGCTGTCCCCCATCTCTGTCCGCTCGGCGTGTGCCGGCCGACGAGCGAACATGGGAAAGCACGCGGCTTTGCCTGCCCCAGCGGCATGGGGCCGAGCGCCGCCGCGAGCTGCGCAACATACTCTTCTCTGCGATGGTGGACGTCGCGCTCGATCGCGGCATCGAGCGCTATACGGGCATCATTCCCGACCCGTTCCGCAAGGAAGTGCTGTCGCTGGGCTGGCAGGCCGAACCGCTCGGGCCCGCGGTACGCATTCCGGGCGGGCCGATCGGCGCCTTCCTCATCCATGTCCGGCCGGATACGCCGGAGCGGCTTCGCTGGTCCGGTGTCTATTCCCCCGTGCTCGAACGGGTGCCGGCGTGAGCGCCGCAGTCGACCGCCATGTCGGTACGCTCGCGTGCGACGGCCGGTGCGTATTGGGACACGCCATCGAGCCGGCACTGATCTTCGACATTGAGGCAGAGTTGAATCCCCGCTTTGCTGCGACGCCTTTGTGCCGGGGCGCCTTCTATGGCGAGCGCACCAAGCGCTTCGGTTTGCTGCTGACGCGCTCGCCGGCGATCGAGCGGCTGGTGATGCATCCGTTGGTCCTCGATATCGTCGAGCAGATGCTGCTGCCGTGGTGCGAGCGGATCGCGCTCAACCTGACCCAGGCGATCGAGATCCACCCCCGCGCGTTGGCGCAACTGCCCCACCGCGACCAGGACATGTGGGCCGGGCCGAAGGGCAGCCTCGAATATCTCGTAAACGTCATGTGGCCGTTGAAGACGTTCACGCGGGAGAACGGCGGCACGCGGCTCTGGACCGGAAGCCATTTTGACTGGAACGTTCCCATCCTTCCCGAGGAGGAAGCGAACGTGCCGACGGTATCGCCGGGTGATGCCCTGATCTTCCTCGGCTCCACCCTCCATGGTGGCGGGGGCAACGTCAGCGCCGCACCACGGCGCGGCATCGTCGTCAGCTATTGTCTCGGCTGGCTGAAACCGTTCGAACTGCAATGGCTGGTCTATCCGCCGCAGGTGGCGAGGCTCTTCTCGCCACAGCTAGCAGCGCTCGTCGGCTACGCCCCGACCAAGCCGAGGCCGCAGCGATGTTCGTCCGGTCCCAAATGGGTGAAATGGGCTGAGGGATGAGCAGCGTGACCGGGACCGCGCGACTGCCGGACTGGCGCGACAGGGCAGCATATGATGCCATCCCGGCGCTTGGCCGGGACGCTCTTGCCTGGGAAGTGTTGCGTCGCGATCCTGTCTACCGGCGATTTGCCGCGGCCAGCGCACTGACTGCGGAAATGTCTGCAGGCGAGATCGGCTACTCGGTCGCTGCGAAAGCGACGACCGCATCGGATGCCACGAACATTCACCGCTTCGATTCCCGCATCCTCCCTGATGTGGATGGCGAACATGTCCGCCTTATCGTTCATGGCGAGGTGTTTCGCCTGGATGTTGTCTCGGGAACCGTCATGTCAGGCCCCGTCCATCTCACCTACCAGCTCGCGCAGGATGGGCGGTTGGTTCGCAAGATAGACACGATCCAACGACTTGAGCAGGCATTGGCGGGGATTGAGCCGGGCCCGGTCGCGGGGACTTCCCGGATAGTACGATCGGCCATGGCGCTGCGCGCCTACGATGCTCGCGCGGATGGTGCATCTCTCAGGGAAATGGCGGCTATACCTCCGCATGTCTCCGCGCTGGCGCGACCTAGGTGGCTTCCCGAAGTTGCTCGCGAATGGGCGCGGGTTAGCAGCGTCCAACTGAACGGACGAATGGGACGTCCTCGCATCATCCGCTAGGCCTCGATTGGGGCCACCCATCATGCAGTTCGACGCGGGTTTGGCACAGCTTGCAGATTTCTCTATGTGCCAAATTGCGCCAAACCCCCGAAAAATCCTTTGTTTTCAAAGGAAATTGGTGCGGTCAAGAAGACTCGAACTTCCACGGCCTTTCGGCCACAACGACCTCAACGTTGCGCGTCTACCAATTCCGCCATGACCGCACATTTCAAGGGAAACCGGACGGGTCCGGCACTTGGTAGGCGCAGGCCATTAGCAAAGGCTTGTGCCCCATGCAACAACCGATCGCGTCCCTCGTTATGGATGGCATGATCTTCGCGGGGACAAGGCCTCATGAAGCGACAATCGGCCTCTCGCCGCGCGAGAATCAGGAGAAATGCCGCCATGTCGACACGATTCTGGATGGCTAGCGCGGCTTTGATCGGCGGCAGCGTGATGCTGGGATTGGCGGTGGGGTCGTTCGCGACCAGCCAGCCGCCCCGCGTCCTGCCCGGCTATGCGGGCACGATCAATGACGACGTTGGCGATTCGTCGGCTCTTGCCAATAGCCGCCCGGACAAGGGACCAGGGGAGATCGTCTGCAAAGGTTGCGGTCCGACGCTGGCAGAGCGACGCATGGCCGCAGATAATCCGGGCTGGGATGCCGATGGTATGATCGAGGGTACAAGCGACCCAGTGGTCGCCGAGTATCTGACGCAGGAGGTCAAAGCACCACCTGTCGAACGGCCACCGTCGGACATGCATCGTCTGCCCGCCAACATCCAGCGATTCGCCGATGGGGAGGAGGGGGCACCGCCTGTCGCGTCGCCCCCGGTCCCATCTCTGACGTTGGTGCCGGCCCCGCCAATCCCTGCGCCGCCGACCTAAGGATGGCGATCGACAGGGTGGCGGGTCGGCCTATTCCGCCGCAACCACTTCTTGCGGTGCATCGCTCAACGGCTGGGCGAGGCGATTGATCATTTCCTTCGGGCAAACCTGCCAGACATAACGCCGCCAGCGATTCCAATCTTCCAATATGGTGGCCGACCATTTGCTGTCGGTCATCTTTGCATGTTCGGTGATCAGCGCCTTCAGCTCGCCTTCCCAATGCGCGCTTTCCAGCCGCTGCCAGACGATGCTCTCCGGGTTGGCCCGCGCCGGGAAGCTGCCATCCTCGTCCAGGATGAAAGCCATGCCCCCGGTCATGCCCGCGCCGAAATTGGCGCCTGTTTCACCCAGGATCACGGCGGTCCCGCCGGTCATATATTCGCAGCCATTGGCGCCGCAGCCCTCGACCACCACTTTGGCGCCCGAATTGCGGACTGCGAAGCGCTCGCCTGCCTGACCCGCCGCGAACAGCTTGCCGCTGGTCGCGCCATAGAGGACGGTGTTGCCCAGGATGGTATTATCCTTGCTGACCAGCGGGCTGGACACGGTTGTCCGCACGGCGATGATGCCGCCCGACAGGCCCTTGCCGACATAGTCATTGGCGTCGCCAAACACTTCCAGCGTGATGCCCTTGCACAGGAACGCGCCCAGCGACTGGCCCGCCGATCCGCGCAGCCGCACGGTCAGATGCCCGTCCGCCAGAGTGGACATGCCGAACTTCTCGGTGATCTTGGCCGACAGGCGCGTACCGACCGCACGGTGCGTATTGCGCACCGTGTAGGTCAGTTGCATCTTCTCGCCCCGCTCGAACACGGCCTTGGCGTCGCGCATCATCTGCGCGTCCAGGCTGTCGGGCACCTCGTTGCGCCATTCCTTCAGCGAGAAGCGACGTTGTTCGTCGGTCGCATCGACCTTGGCCAATATGGGGTTGAGGTCGAGGTCGTCGAGATGTTCGGCGCCGCGATTGATCTGCTTGAGCAGTTCGGTCCGGCCGATCACCTCGTCCAGGCTGCGATAGCCCAGTCGTGCCAGCACTTCGCGCACTTCCTCGGCGATGAAGGTCATCAGATTGATGACCTTCTCCGGCGTGCCCGTGAACTTCTCACGCAGCGCGCTGTCCTGCACGCATACGCCCACCGGGCAGGTGTTGCTGTGGCACTGGCGCACCATGATACAGCCCATCGCGACCAGCGACAGCGTGCCGATGCCAAACTCTTCCGCGCCCAGGATTGCGGCAATGACGATGTCACGCCCGGTCTTGAGGCCGCCGTCGGTCCGCAGCTTCACCCGATGGCGCAAGCCATTGAGGGTCAATACCTGATTGGCTTCGGACAGACCCATTTCCCAGGGCGTGCCCGCATATTTGATCGAGGTCTGCGGCGAAGCGCCGGTGCCGCCGACATGGCCCGCGATCAGGATGACGTCGGCATGGGCCTTTGCCACGCCCGCCGCCACGGTGCCGATGCCCGCCTGACTGACCAGCTTCACGCAGACGCGCGCGCGCGGATTGATCTGCTTGCAGTCGTAGATGAGCTGCGCCAGATCCTCGATCGAATAGATGTCATGGTGCGGCGGCGGCGAGATCAGCGTCACGCCCGGCGTCGAATGGCGCAGCTTTGCGATGAACTCAGTCACCTTGAAGCCGGGCAACTGCCCGCCCTCACCGGGCTTGGCGCCCTGAGCGACCTTGATCTCGATCTCTTCGGCTGATCCCAGATATTCGGCATGGACGCCGAAGCGGCCGGACGCGATCTGCTTGATGACCGAATTGGCGTTGTCACCATTTTCATAAGGCTTGAAACGGTTTGCATCCTCGCCGCCTTCGCCGCTGACCGCCTTCGCGCCGATGCGGTTCATGGCGATCGCCAGCGTTTCATGCGCCTCGGGCGACAGCGCGCCCAGGCTCATGCCGGGCGTCACGAAGCGCTTGCGGATCTCTGTGGTGGCTTCCACCTCGTCGATCGGCACGGCTTCGCGGGCGAAGTTGAACTCCAGCAGGTCGCGCAGATAGACTGGCGGCAAATCGCGCACGCCGCGCGAAAATTGCAGATAGGTCGAATAGCTGTCGGTTGCGACCGCCGTCTGCAACAGGTGCATCAACTGCGCTGAATAGGCGTGGCTTTCCCCCCCGTTGCGCTGGCGATAGAAGCCGCCGACCGGCAGGCGCAGCACTGCCGCGTCATAGGCCATTTCGTGCCGCAGGCTGGCGCTATAGTGGAGCGAGGCATAGCCTTCGCCGGAGATTTTCGCGGGCATGCCTGGGAACAGGTCGTTCACCAGCGCGCGGGACAGGCCCACCGCCTCGAAATTATAGCCGCCACGATAGCTGCTGATGACCGCGATGCCCATTTTGGACATGATCTTCAGCAGGCCTTCGTTGATGGCGACCCGATAGCGTTCGAAACAGGCGTCGAGGTCGAGGCTGCCGAAAAGGCCGCGGGCATGGCGGTCGGCGATGCTGGCTTCGGCCAGATAGGCGTTCACCGTGGTCGCGCCGACGCCGATCAGCACCGCGAAATAATGGGTGTCCAGCGCCTCGGCGCAGCGCACGTTGATGGACGCATAGGAGCGCAGCCCTTTGCGGACCAGATGCGTGTGTACCGCTGCTGCGGCCAATACGCCGGCAATGGCGATCCGGTCCGGCCCGACATTCTCGTCGGTCAGGAACAGTTCGGTCCGCCCTTCGCGCACTGCCTGCTCGGCTTCTTCGCGGATGCGGGCGATCGCGCCGCGCAATTGCTCCTGCCCGCCATCCTTTGAGAAGGTGCAATCGATCTGCGCCACGGCCGGGCCGAAATGCGCCTTCAGCCGTGCCCATTCGGCGCTGGTCAGCACCGGTGAATCCAGCACCAGCACATGGCTGTTCTGCTTGTCCTGCTCCAATATGTTGTGGAGGTTGGAAAAGCGCGTCTTGAGGCTCATCACATGCCGTTCGCGCAAGGAGTCGATCGGCGGGTTGGTGACCTGGCTGAAATTCTGGCGGAAGAAATGGCTGACCGTGCGCGGCTTGTCGGAGATGACCGCCAGCGGCGTGTCGTCACCCATCGATCCAATGGCTTCCTTCGCATCCTCGACCATGGGCGAGAGGATCAGTTCCAGATCCTCCAGCGTCAGGTTGGCGGCGACCTGACGGCGCGTCAGGTCCGCCTTGTCCCAATTGGGCAGGGCGCTTTGCGCTTGCGGCAGGTCACTGACCGCCATGAAGTCCTTGATCAGTTCGCCATAGGGGCGCTCGCCCGCGATCCGATCCTTTATCGCGCGGTCGTCATAGAGTTCGCCCTCTTGCAGATCAATGGCGATCATCTGGCCCGGACCCATGCGCCCCTTGCGGACGATCGTCGTCTCGGGGACCACGACCATGCCGGTCTCCGACCCCACGATCAGCAGGTTGTCGCCGGTCAGCGTGTAGCGCAGCGGGCGCAGCGCGTTGCGGTCGACACCCGCGACGATCCAGCGGCCATCGGTCATCGCCAGCGCGGCGGGGCCGTCCCACGGCTCCATGACGGAGGCGAGATATTCATACATGTCGAGATGCGGCTTTGGCGTCTCGCCGCCGGCCTGCCATGCTTCGGGCACCAGCATCAGCTTGGCCGTCGGCGCATCGCGGCCGGAACGGCAGATCGCTTCGAACACGGCGTCCAGCGCGGCGGTGTCGGACGCGCCTGCCGGGATCACCGGCTTGATGTCCTCCGACTGGTCGCCAAAGGCCAGGCTGGCCATCTTGATCTCGTGGCTTTTCATCCAGTTCTGGTTGCCGCGAATCGTGTTGATCTCGCCATTATGGGCAAGCGTGCGGAATGGCTGGGCCAGCCACCATTGCGGGAAAGTGTTGGTCGAATAGCGCTGGTGGAAGATGGCGACGCGGCTCTCAAACCGCTCATCCTGAAGGTCGGGATAGAAAACCGACAGGCTTTCGGCCAGGAACAACCCCTTGTAGATGATCGAGCGGCACGACAGCGAACAGACGTAGAAATCCTGGATCTGCGCGGCGATCACCTTCTTCTCGATCCGGCGGCGGATGAGGTAAAGGTCCTTTTCGAACTCGCCAATGTCGCGTTCCTCGGGCATCGGTCCGGCGACCATGATCTGCTCGATCTCTGGCCGGGTGCGCTGCGCCTTTTCGCCGATGACGGACACGTCGACCGGCACCTGACGCCAGCCATAGATGGTGTAGCCCGCGTCGATGATCTCGCTCTCGACGATCGTGCGGCAGGTTTCCTGCGCGTTCAGGTCCGTGCGCGGCAGGAAGATCATGCCGACGGCCAGACGATTGGGCAGAGGCTTGTGACCGGAGTCCGCGATCGCGTCGTCAAAGAAGCGCACCGGCAGGTCGACATGGATGCCCGCGCCATCGCCGGTCTTGCCATCGGCATCGACCGCGCCACGGTGCCATACTGCTTTCAATGCGTCGATCGCGCTGGCGACCACGCGCCGCGATGCGCGACCATCGGTTGCCGCGACCAGGCCCACGCCACAGGCGTCACCTTCGAAATCGGGGCGGTACATGCCTTCGGCCGCGATCCGTGCGCGTTCTTCGGGGCTGGCCATGAAGTTTGTCTGGTCGGTCATTATTCGGTCCCTTCCGCAGGCTGTGCGGCGCTATCCTTAAGGTCGCTGGACTTTATGCCCAGCAACTGGGCCAATTTGGTTTTTTCCGCATCCGACAAGTCGGATGCCTTGCGGGGCGGTGGCAGGCTCTCGGTGGCCTTCTTCGCCTTTTCCGCCATATCCGGTATCTTCTTCATCATTTCGGGCATCAACGCCTGCATCTCGCTCATGATGTCCGGGTCCATCATCATCGACATATAGTCGCTGGCGAACCGGTTGCCGGTGGGCGTCGCGAAAAACGCATTAATCTCGCCCAACTGCCGGACATCGAACTTGCGCGCATAGGCGCGGGTCAGCGCGCCGCGGACATTGGGTTCGAACCCGTCCATCAGATCGGTCATGCCGCCCATCATGGCGTCCATGCCCAGCTTGGTCCGCTCACGGAAATGCGGGTCGACGATCGTGCTCACTTCTTCCAGTGATGCTTCGCTCATTCCGGTCAGCTTGTCCGCAGGCACGCCACTGATCCGGGCGATCTGGGCGATCGGCATTTTCATTACGCCACCGATCATGCTGTCCATCATCTTGGACATGGTTCCGCCCATCATCCGTCGGTAGGTGCCGACGGGAAACAGCTTGTCCACGACCGGCCGGGCCGCTGCGACGCGCGCGGGATCGGCGGATGCGATCACGGTCGAATCCGCCTGTGCCTGCGTGATGGGCAGCGCGCCGCCCATGGCGAGAGCGATCAGAAAGGAGCGAAACGCTGCCCTCACGCCGCGACCCTTTCGCCTGCCTTCGCCTTCACGGTCAGGTAGCGGTGCATATGTTCGGTCACGTCGCGACCGTCGCGGATCGCCCAGACGACCAGCGATGCGCCGCGCACGATGTCGCCCGCCGCAAAGACGCCATCCATGCTGGTCATCATCGTCTTGTGATCGACGCGCAGCGTGCCCCAGCGGGTGACGGACAGATCCTCCGCGCCGAACAGCTTGGGCAGTTCTTCTGGATCATAGCCCAGCGCCTTGATGACCATGTCGGCCTCCAGCGTGAACTCGCTGCCGGGGTCCGGCTCTGGCGCACGGCGGCCTGACGCGTCGGGTGCGCCAAGGCGCATCTTCGTGACCTTGACGCCAGACACATGTTCGGTGCCTTCAAAGGCGATGGGGGCGGAAAGCCAGACGAACTCGACGCCTTCCTCTTCCGCATTGGCGACCTCGCGCTGCGATCCGGGCATATTTTCGCGGTCGCGGCGATAGAGACACTTCACGGACCTGGCGCCCTGACGGATGGCGGTGCGAACGCAATCCATCGCGGTGTCGCCGCCGCCGATGACGACGACATTCTTGCCCGTCGCCAGCAGCGAACCGTCGGTGTGGCTGGGTACATCATCGCCAAAGCCGGCCTTGTTGGAGGCGGTGAGGAAATCCAGCGCCTTGACCACGCCGGGCGCGCCCACGCCCGGCGCGCGGATGTCGCGCGATTTGTAAACGCCGGTGGCGATAAGGATTGCGTCATGCTTTGCGCGCAATTCTTCCATGCTCGCGTCGCGACCGACCTCGAAATTTTCGTGGAAGACGATGCCGCCGTCCTTCAATCGCTGGACGCGGCGCATGACGATGTCCTTCTCCAGCTTGAAGCCGGGAATGCCATAGGTCAGCAGCCCGCCCGCGCGGTCATGCCGGTCATAGACATGCACTTCATGCCCCGCCACGCGCAGATATTCCGCTGTCGTCAGGCCAGCAGGCCCGGCGCCGATGATGGCCACGGACATGCCGGTGGCCGCGCCGGGCACGACCGGCTCGACCCAGCCTTCCTTCCAGGCTGTGTCGGTGATGAACTTTTCCACGCTGCCGATGGTGACGGCGCCGTGGCCGGAAAATTCGATGACGCAATTGCCTTCGCACAGGCGGTCCTGCGGGCAAATGCGACCGCAGATTTCCGGCATGGTGCTGGTCTGGTTCGACAATTCATAGGCTTCGCGGACGCGCCCCTCGGCGGTCAGGCGCAGCCAGTCGGGGATGTGGTTGTGCAGCGGGCAATGGGTCGCGCAATAGGGCACGCCGCATTGCGAACAGCGCGACGCCTGCTCTTCGGCCTTTTCGACCAGGAAGCTGCGGCTGATCTCGGCAAAATCCTCGGCGCGCTCGTTCGCGGCGCGTTTCTCGGGGTAAGCCTGTCCGGTTCCTACGAATTTCAGCATCGGATTGTCGGCCATTATGCGCCCCTTGGTTGGATACGGGGCGTCTTTAACAGAAAAACCCGCGCAGTCACGTGGATTCCGACAATATGGACAGTATTTCTGTCCTATATTTCAGGCCGCCTGAACGATTTTGTGGCCGCGCTGCAATATTATTTCAAATAATATGGCCATATCGGGACTATCTAACGCTGAGCCACACTAGCGCGCCGATTCCGGCGATGATTCGATACCAGGCAAAAGGGCCGAATCCATGTTTGGACACCAGCCCCACGAACCAGCGGATCACCAGAAGGGCAACGATGAATGAGACAATAAAGCCGAGCGCGATGCTGTCCCAGCCAACCGCGCCCGATGTGATCTGGTCGCCCTTCTTCAACAGTTCCAGGGCAGTTGCGCCCAGCATGGTCGGGATGGCGAGGAAGAAGCTGAACTCTGCCGCTGTCCGCCGTTCCACGCCTAGCGTCAGCGCGCCCATGATCGTTGCGCCCGAGCGGCTGACGCCTGGGATCATGGAGATGCACTGGATCAGTCCGATACCAATGACCCGGACGACCGGAATGTCGGCGATGCCGACGAAGCGCTGTTCCTTGATCACGCGCTCGATCGCCAGGATGGCGATGCCGCCGACGATCAGCGCCCACGCGACCACTTTGGGCGATCCCAGCAGGATTTCGATATAGTCATGGACTGCCAGGCCGACGACTGCAGCGGGAATGAAGGCGATGATGAGGTTCCGCAGGAAGCGCCAACTATGCGGCTCCCGCTTCAGCAGGCCCATGCCCACGGCCCAGAAGGTCCGCCAGTAGAGGACGACTACCGCCAGGATCGCGCCCAACTGGATGATGACGTTGAACATCGCCCAGACCGATGCGTCATAGCCCAGAAGTTCGCTGGCGAGGATGAGGTGCCCGGTCGAGGATACCGGCAGGAATTCGGTCAGCCCCTCGACAATGCCCAGCAGGATGACGGTCAGATAATGCATGTCCATCGGTGCGTTCTATCCCTCGCTAAAGATCCGCCCCGGCGGGACAGGAGGATGCGCGCCCTCTCAAGCGGCATCCTTGGTCAGTCCCGCAGGACCGTTCACCTCTCCTGGAAGAAGGGGTTACTACCCTCTCCTGAAAAATATATGCTGAAAATCAGGCCTTGGCGCGCCCGGCAAAGCGTCCGTGGCGGCGGAAGCGCACCAACCAGCTTTCGGCCACTGATGCCATCGGCGTGGGCGTAACGCCCAGCGCGGCCAGGTCTGCGACGCCCGGCGCTACGATATTGTCCTTTTGCAGCAGCGCCCACTGGTCCTTGGTGATTGGCGCGCCCGGCAGGAAGCCGAAGGTCGCGATCAGGCCGGCGATCGGCGCGGGGACGGCGACCAGCGGCTTGTCGCGGCCGATGCTCTTGCCGATCCAGGCGTTCAATTCCATCATGGACAGTATCTGCGGTCCGCCCAGTTCATAGGTCTTGCCCCCATGCGCTTTCGGATCGCCCGCTGCATTAGCGATCGCGCGGGCCACGTCGGCGACATAGACAGGCTGGAACTTCGTGTCCGGCGCCATCACCGGCACGACCGGGGCTATGCTGATCAGGTTGGCGAAGCGGTTGATGAACTGATCCTCGCGGCCAAAGATGATCGAGGGACGCAGGATGGTCGCGGTGGGAAAGGCGGCCTTGACCGCCACCTCGCCAGCGGCCTTGGAGCGCGCATAGCCCGCCGGGCTTTCCGCGTCCGCGCCGATCGCCGACACATGGATCAGCACCTTGGCGCCCGCCTCAGCCGCAGCCTTGGCCACATTGGCTGCGCCCAGATGCTGGACAGCCTCGAAGTCGCCCGACAGGATGCCGACCAGATTGATCACAACATCGCTGTCCGTGATTGCGCGCGCGACGCTGTTGGGCTTGGTGATGTCGGCCGCGACGAACTGGGTCTGACCCAGGCCGCCCAAAGGCTTCACCCGGAACGCGTCACCGATGTTGCGCTGCGCCACGCGTACCCGCGCCCCGCGCGCCAGCAGTTCCTGCACGACCTGACGGCCAAGGAAACCGCCGCCGCCGAACACTGTAACCAGACAATCCTTCATCGCGCGTCCCACATCCTGTTCGGGGGAAAAATAGTCCCGCCTCCCTTGCAACAGCCGCCGCCCGCTGACAACCGCCTGCGCGACATTTCGTCGCACCGCAGCATCGTCATCGCGCGGCGAAGAAGCCCGCGGGCGATCAGGCCTCCGAACCCTACAACTATCCCTACACCCATCCCTGAAGGCTCGCCAGCATCCACAGGCCCAGCGCCAGAAACAACAACGCCGCGCCAACCTGCAACGCGCGCATCGGCACCCGCTTCGCCAGCGCCTCGCCGAACAGCACGGCAGGCACATTGGCGATCATCATGCCCAAGGTCGTGCCCGCCGTTACCGCGAAGAGATTGTCGAACTGCGCGCCCAGTGCCACCGTCGCGACCTGTGTCTTGTCTCCCATCTCGACCAGGAAGAAGGCGACCAGCGTTGTTACGAACACGCCCGCCTTCGATGGTGCCTTCAACGGGGCATCCTCGTCGATCGTATCGGGCACCAATGTCCAGGCGGCCATGGCGATGAAGCTCAATGCCACGGCATAGCGGAACCAGTCCTGCGTCAGCACACCCGCGATCGAATGGCCGACCAGCGCGGCAAGAAAATGATTGGCCAGCGTCGCAAACAGGATGCCGAAGATGATCGGCAGAGGCTTGCGGAAACGGGTGGCGAGCAGCATCGCCAGCAACTGTGTCTTGTCGCCCATTTCGGCAAGGGCGACCAGCGCGGTGGAGGTGTAGAGGGCTTCCATGGACAGGCTGTCTTTCCGGGGCCGGGCAGAAAAGAGAACGCAATGCCACCGGCCTTCTCCGCCCGGCCGGGACGAAAAAGCCGATGCCATTGGTCTCGCCCGACACGAAGCTGCGTTCGCGTCCCATATGCCATGACCTCTCGGCCAAATATGTTGACATATGGCCCGTTCGATTGTGCGAACGGCTGGCTACTCCCCAGATGACGCGCCAGCCTGTAGGCGAGCTGCGAAAGGAAGGCAAGCGTCAGGCGCGCTCTTGACCCGCTCGTCGGGCGACCCGCGCCTGCCAGAGTATCAGCAGCGGCACCACGCCCAGCTCCATGAAGAGGCCAAAGATATGTCCGCGTGAGGGCGGGCCAACCGCCGCCAACGAAATCAGCCGGGCGCATCCGCCCGCAACCACCAGCGCACCCAGCAGACGAAAGCGTGGCCCCTTTGCGGCTATGCCGGGGATGCAGGTGACGAAGGCCACGCCCACTCCCAGGAATATACCGCTCATATAGCGAAAATGGCTGTCGAGATCGGCGGATACGTCGCTGACACCCCGAATCCATTCTGGTCCCAGCAACGCGCCACGGCTTCCGGCGATCAGCGGCACCAGGCAGGCGATGGCGACCACCCCCTGCAAGGCGCGCATTTCACGCATCCGCCTCTTCTTCGGCCTGATGATAGAGGACTTCGTTGCGGATATGGATGGTGCGCGACGCCAGCCGGATTTCCTGAATGAAGGTGGCAAAGGCCGCGGCCTGCAACACCATGCTGACAATGAACAGCACCGCGATGGTGTTGCCCAGATGGCCCTGGAACAGTTCTGCCGCGAACAACAGGATGACGACCAGGCAGATGGCGCAACCCGACGCCACCGACAGGAAGATGGCGCTGTTGACGACGCTCATCCGGCGGTCGAGCGTCCGGATCTCGGCGACCAGCCGGTCATGCTCCTTGCCGCGCGATTCCAGCACGCCCTTCTCGACAAGGCGGGCGCGGTCGATCACGCGCGCCAGCCGACCGGCGCACAGGTTGAGAAAGGCACCGATCCCGGCCAGCATGAAGACTGGGGCGACCGTCAACTGGATGGTCTGTGCAATATGCGTGACCTGCGGCAACGGCAGGATGCCGGCGATCCCGCTCACAGGTTGCGCCCTGCCTTGTCGCCGGGAATCAGGCCGCACCCTTGGCGGGTGTGTTGACCCCCATGGACTGAAGATATTTCTTCACGTTGCGCGCGGCCTGTCGCAGCCGCTGCTCATTCTCGACCATGGCGATGCGGACATAGCCCTCGCCATCCTCGCCATAGCCCACGCCCGGCGCGACCGCGACCTTGGCATGGGTCAGCAACTGCTTGGAAAATTCCAGGCTGCCCATATCCTTGAGCGCAGGGGGCAAGGGTGCCCAGGCGAACATAGAGGCGCGGGGCGCGGGAATGTCCCAGCCTGCCCGCGCGAAACTCTCGACCAGAACGTCGCGGCGCTTGTGGTAGAGTTCGCGGTTCTTGGCGACGATGTCCTGCGGTCCGTTGAGCGCCGCGCAGGCGGCTGCCTGGATCGGCGTGAACGCACCATAATCGAGATAGCTTTTCACCCGCGTCATGGCCGCGATCAACTGGCGGTTGCCGACCGCGAAGCCGATGCGCCAGCCGGCCATCGAATAGGTTTTGGACAGCGAGGTGAACTCGATCGCAATGTCTTTCGCGCCCGGCACCTGCAGGATCGAGGGCGTTGGATTGCCGTCATAATAGAGTTCGGAATAGGCAAGGTCGGATAGCACCCAGACCTTGTTCTCCTTCGCCCAGGCCACCAGCCGCTCGTAGAAAGCGAGATCGACCGTCTCCGCAGTCGGATTGGACGGATAGTTGACCACCAGAATCGACGGGCGCGGCACGGTAAAGGCCATCGCCCGGTCCAGCGCCGTGAAATAATGCTCGTCCGGGGTTGTCGGCACCGACCGGATGGTTGCGCCCGCGATGATGAAACCGAACATATGGATCGGATAGCTGGGGTTGGGCGCCAGCACGACGTCGCCCGGCGCGGTGATCGCGGTGGCGAGGCTGGCGAGGCCTTCCTTCGACCCCATGGTCACGACGACTTCATTTTCCGGGTCCAGATCGACGCCGAAACGGCGCGCATAATAGTTGGCCTGCGCCTTGCGCAGCCCCGGAATCCCCTTTGATTGGGAATAGCCGTGGGCGTCGGGCTTGGACGCCACCTCGATCAGCTTTTCGATGACGTGCGGCGGCGGCGGCAGGTCGGGATTGCCCATGCCAAGGTCGATAATGTCCTCACCCGCGGCCCGCGCGGCGGCCCGCATGCCGTTGACTTCGGCAATGACATAAGGCGGCAGGCGTTTCATGCGGTAAAATTCTTCGGACATTATAGGGGCTTTCCTGAAAGGTCTCCGTGGAGGATAGTGGGCGCAGCCTGTTCGGGCGACGCGCTGTCGCTATATCGCGGTTGGCGGGGGCGCGCCAGCGAAAGCAGTGGCCCGGAGAGGGCCAGGGAGAGGAAGATGGCGATGAGCGATTCGGCGACGACAGAAGCGGCTCTCCCCACGCTGGAACAGATGCAGCAATGGACCAGCGTGATTGGCCGCGCCCAGCAACTGATGCTTGAGCAGGCGGCGGGCGCGACGGGGCGGATGCTGCCATTCGAGCCGCAGGTCGTGGCGTCGATCCAGACCAGCTTTGCCGAGGAGGGCATGGCCCTGTGGCAGCGTTTCCTGGATGCAGGCGGCCTGCTGCGGGAAGAGCCGCTGCCCGTGCCAGCCGACAGTCCGGCCGCGCGCCGCGACAAGCGTTTCGCCGATCCGGCCTGGACCACGCATCCTTTTTACGACCTCATCCGGCAAAGCTATCTGCTGACCTCCGACTATCTCACCCGCCTGGCCGATGCCGTCGATGGCGTGGACCCAAAGCAGAAGGCAAGCCTGCGCTTTGCCACCAGCGGCATGATCGACGCGCTTTCGCCCAGCAACTTCCCGCTGACCAATCCCCTCGTCTGGCAAAAGACGATGGAGTCGGGCGGCGAGAATCTGGTGAAGGGACTTCAGCATCTGTTGGCCGACATGGAAAAGGGCCAGCTCACCCACACTGATGGCAGCACGTTCGAACTGGGGCGCAACATCGCCTCGACACCGGGCAAGGTGGTGAAGGAAACGCCGCTCTATCAGTTGATCCAATATACGCCGACCACCGACAAGGTGCTGCAGACGCCGCTGATCATCTTCCCGCCATGGATCAACCGCTTCTACATCCTCGACCTGTCGCCGGAAAAAAGCTTCGTCAAATGGGCGGTGGATCAGGGGATCACCGTCTTCATGGTGTCGTGGAAATCGGCCGACGCGTCGATGAAGGACGTGATCTGGGACGATTATATTCAGGATGGGCAGATCGACGCGATCGACACGGTGCGCGACCTGTTGAACGTGCCCAGCGTCCACACGATCGGCTATTGCGTCGCGGGGACCACGCTGGCCGCGACCCTTGCCCTGCTTGCGGCGCGCGGGGAAGCGGACAAGGTGGCCAGCGCGACCTTCTTCACGGCCCAGGTCGATTTCAGCATGGCCGGCGACCTCACTTTGTTCGTGGGTGATGAACAGATGAAGCTGGTCGATCAACTGTCCTCGGGCGGTTTCCTTGATGGGCGCTATATGGCGGCGACCTTCAACCTGCTGCGCGGGCGCGATCTTATCTGGAGCTATGTGGTCAATAATTACCTGTTGGGTCAGGACTATCCGCCTTTTGACCTGCTCTACTGGAATGGCGACACCACCAACCTGCCCGCGCGCTGGCACAGGGATTATCTGACCAGCCTGTATCGCGACAATCTGCTGGTGCAGCCGGGCGCGATCAGCGTTGCGGGGACGCCGATCAACCTGACCACGATCATGACCCCCTGCTATGTGCAGGCGGGGAAAGAAGATCATATCGCCCCGCTCGAAAGCGTGTGGAAACTGACCGAGCATCTGTCCGGTCCGGTCCGCTTCGTACTGGCAGGGTCGGGCCATATTGCGGGGGTCGTCAATCCGCCCGCGGCGGGGAAGTATCAATATTGGACCTGCGAAGCGGCAAAGGACTCGCTGGAGAATTTTGTTGCGGATGCGAAAGAAACCAGCGGAAGCTGGTGGCCGGACTGGGTGCAATGGATCAGCGACCTGACCCCTGAGGCCGTCCCTGCCGCGCGTGCGCGGCAGCCCGGAAAGGGTAAATTGAAGGCGATCGAGGATGCGCCCGGACGCTACGTAAAGGCGCGTTGATTCGAAAAATCAGGGCGGTTCCTCGGCCCATCTGGCCTTTATCGCGATGACCTGCGCCTGATCTGGGATAGGCCGCTCCCCAAAAATTTGCTGCACCGCAACATAGGCCTTGCGCTGAAAGGCGAAAATGCATATTGTGCAACGCAACAAATGGAGGATGGTTGTGGCCGTTACCCCTAAGCCTAGCAGTCGCCGAAGCCCGGCGCGCAAGTCAGTCCGGCCCAAAGCCGCTCCCGGCATATTGTCCGCGAGCGAGGCGTTGAAGGCCGCCGAATCCGCGATCGAACCGACCAAGCCCAAGGCGCCTGCCAGCAAGGCTGCGCCCAAGGTGGCGAAAAAGGCTGCGCCGGTGAAGGTCGCCGCGCCGAAACCAGTCGCTGCGAAGGTCGCTATTCCCGACCCTGTAGCCCCAGACCCAGTAGCCATCGTGGCCGCCACGACGGCGGTCGATGCAGCGCCGGAGCCGGTTGTCGAAAAGGTTGTCGAGGCAACCGCGAAGCCTGCCGCCAAAACTGTCACGCCAGTGACGTCGGCAAAGGTCAAGATTGAACCGGTGAAGGCCGCATCAACAGCAACAGCCCAACCCACCAAAGTAAAGCCCGCGCCTACAGCGCAAGACGTCCGTGCAGAAGGAACCAAGATGATGAACGACGTGATCGAGACCGGCAAGAAGTTCGCAGAAGACGCCAAGGCGAAAATGGAAACGGCTTATGCCGACCTGAACGAGAAGGCGAAGGCCGGGGTCGAGAAGTCGACCAAGGCGCTGGAAGAAATCAGCGACATCACCAAGGGCAATGTCGAGGCGCTGGTCGAATCCGGCAAGATCGCGGCAAAGGCCATGGAAACGCTGGGCCAGGATGCCGTTGATTATAGCCGCAAGAACTATGAGAAGGCGACTGCGACGATCAAGAGCTTCTCGACCGTCAAGACGCCGACCGAGTTCTTCCAGTTGCAAAGCCAGCTGTTCGCCAGCGCTTTCGACGATTTCAGCAAGCAATCCGCCAAGGGCAGCGAAGCGTTCATCAAGCTGGCCAATGAAGTGTCCCAGCCGCTGACCGCTCGCGTGACCGTCGTCACCGACAAGATCAAGTCGCTGGCCGCCTGATTGGCGACCGGCTGACCCTCTGGTCGAGCTAGAGCGTTTTCCAAGCAGGTGAAATCACCTGCTGGCTTGCGAAAACGCGGTAAATCAAAAGACTAGAGCAGCCGAGCCGATGCAATCGGATCGGATTATGCTCTAGGTACAAGGGCGCTCTTTTCCGACCGGGAAGGGGCGCCCTTTGCATTTGGTCTGGCCGCAACGCCTGTCGGGCTTCAATAGGCGATCCATTGGCGCATGCATGGCGATATGGCGTTCGGTTGCGCGTAAATGGGGGTTAACGCGCTGCTCGCCCCCTTGCCTCCGTCAGAAAATTCGCCATATTCCTGTCCATCATGAATAGTATCGGCGCTCCCTTCTCTTCGCCTCGCCTGTTGGCGGCGGCAATATCCTCGTCCCGCTTGTCGGCGCATATGCCGCTGTCGATGGCGGGCAAGGATCAGGACGACGGCGAGGATGGCGGCCCTAATGTCGGTATCGCCACGCGCACCCGCACGCGGACCCGCAAGCCGTCGCTCTATAAGGTGCTGCTGCTGAACGACGACTACACGCCGATGGAGTTCGTCGTCCACGTCCTCCAGCAATTCTTCCGCATGGATATGGAGGAGGCGACTCGCGTCATGCTCCACGTCCATCAGCGCGGTGTCGGGGTGTGCGGCATCTTCAGCTACGAAGTGGCCGAGACCAAGGTCAATCAGGTGATGGACTTTGCCCGCCAGAACCAGCACCCACTCCAGTGTACGCTGGAGAAGGCCTGATTGCTGCAGAGGCATGCAATCGCGCCGTTGAAAGCAATGGGCCGTAAATTTTAGGGCAAGCAGCGCTTTTTTGCGTGAAAAACCTCGCCTCCTCGGTTTTTTGGGGTTGATCCCGAATCATGTTCGTGAAACTCTGATGACACCAGATCAGCAGGGGAAGAGATTTGGCTTCAGCCTTCGACAGTGGTGTACTTGTGCCCTCTCGTACTGCCTACGCCAAGCGTATCAGTAGCCATTTGGCCGCCGCGCTTGTGACCTTTGCCCTGCTCCAGATTTTCATCATCGCAAAAACGGGTGGATCGCTCGTTCTCCATCTTGGCATCATCATTGCGATCGGCGGCTTCGCCATGGCAGCACGGGCGCTGGAACATCGCTGGGTCATGCTCGATCAGGGCGGGTTGCCGACGGCAGGCCTCGCGTTGCGTTTTCGTCGCGATCTTATCCAGCTTTGGGGCGCGAGCATTTTCGGCGCGCTGCTGTGGATTCCTGTCGCGATCATCTATCGCGCTCTTTTCGGCTGATCGGTTCCGACTGCGGACACAAATGCCGGTTCATGGCTTTTCCTTTGGTAACCCGGAGGACATCACATGGCCGACACAACAATCTTCGACCGTTTGAAGCAGGACCATGACGCGCATCGCCAGCTTCTCGACAAGCTGATCGACGCAAAGGGCGAGCCTGATCGTCGCGAAAAACTGTTCGAGCAGTTCAAGGTGGAAGTGACGGCGCATGCCGCCGCCGAAGAGGAATCTCTCTACGCCACCATGCTCGCGCGCCCCGACTTGCGCGAGGATGCCCAGCACAGCGTTTCCGAACATAAGGAAATCGACGATTATCTTGAGGAGCTGGATGGCCTCAAGATGGATGGCGACGCCTGGAACAGGAAGTTCGCGGAGATGAAGAAGCGGTACCTCCACCACATTGATGAGGAGGAGGAAGAGATGTTCCCCGCTGCGGCCAAGGAACTGACGGCGGATGAGGAGAAAAAGCTCGCCGCCCTCTTTGCCAAGCGCAAGCCGGCCGAACTGGAGCGTGCCGAAGCCGCCAAATAATCTTCATCTGATGTATCGCGTTTAGACCAGTCCTAGCCGCGATAATTCACCCAGCATTGCTGGCGGCATCGCATCGCGTTCATCCGCTTCGCCGTCGCCAAGGTCGGCGGGGGCATCCGCGTCCGCCAGATAGCGCCAGCCCTGATGCGCGCGCTTGGGCGCGGATCGGACCGCTATCAGGCGTGGCTCCAGCCGAATCCAGTAGCGGCCCTGCCCCGTCTCCTGAAAGCCCAATATGGGGCTGCGTCCCACCAGCATATGCCCGTGAATCCAGTAGAGCGACCCGCCTGCCATCTCTTCGACCCGCTTGGGCAAATAGCGGGTGGTCAGTCGCGCCTCGCCATGCGGCCCATGGCTTTCCAGCCAGGCGCGTAGGGTGGCGGGACTTTCGCTCTGAAAAGCAATCTTGGTCAGGTGCAGCGGCATGATGGCATCAAAGATGGGGCGCGGCTTTAGCCAGTCAATCCCGCTGCGGTGGCCAGGCCCAGAAAGGCCAGAAAACCCATTGAATCGGTGATCATCGTCACAAAGATGGAGGAGGCGACCGCAGGGTCGGCGTTCATCCGGTCGAACGCCAGTGGAACAGCCGCGCCCGCAAATCCGGCCGTCAGGATGTTCGTGACCATCGCTGCGGCAATCACCGCGCCCAGATGTGGGTTCTGAAAGACCAGGCCAACGCCGATGCCCAGCACGATGGCGACCGTCGCGCCGTTCAGGAAGGCGACCCGCATCTCGCGCAGGATCGTGCGTTTGGCGTTCGATGCGGTGATCTGGTTGGTGGCCAGCGCCCGGACGGTGACGGCCATGGTCTGGCTGCCTGCATTGCCGCCTACACCCGCGACGATTGGCATCAGCGTGGCCAGCGCGACCATCTGCTGGATCGTCCCTTCAAAAATACCGATGATGGTAGAGGCGACCAGCGCGGTGATCAGGTTGGTCAGCAGCCAGCGCACCCGCGCCTTGTAGCTGTCCAGCA
Organism: Sphingobium aromaticiconvertens; assembly: GCF_037154075.1. Lineage (NCBI taxonomy): Bacteria > Pseudomonadati > Pseudomonadota > Alphaproteobacteria > Sphingomonadales > Sphingobiaceae > Sphingobium > Sphingobium aromaticiconvertens. Next base: position 207,702 of record NZ_JBANRJ010000001.1, on the reverse strand, counting down.
CCGGCTCGTTGATATCGCCCTCGCCCGCGCCGGACAGGCGAAGAATGTCCTCGCCCGCTTCCTCGGAGATGATGTGGACCACGTCATCGACGGTAATCATGCCGACCAGCCGGCCATTGGTATCGACCACGGCGGCGGAGATCAGCGCATATTTCTGGAAGCGCAGCGCGACTTCCTCCTGATCCATATCGACCGGGATCAGGGTTTGCTCACGTTGCATGAGGTCGGACATGGCGATGGCGCGCGGGCAGGTCAGAATCCAGCTAAGCTGGCAGGTGCCGATTGGCTTGTGCGCCTCGTCCACCACGAAGATTTCCCAGAAATTCGTGGTCGGGTCGGGCATATCGCGTAAGTAGTCGATCACCTGACCGACCGTCATATGTTCGGGCACGGCCACCAGGTCGCGCTGCATCAGGCGGCCGGCGGATTCTTCGGGATAGGACAGCGCGCTTTCGATCGCGGCGCGGTCCTCGGGGTCGAGGGCGTCGAGGACCGCCTGCTGGTCGGCTTCCTCCATATCCTCGATCATTGCTACCGCGTCGTCGGTATCCAGTTCGGCCGCGAACTCGGCGACCTGTTCGGGCGCCAGCGCGTCGAGCAGGTCGTCGCGCACATAATCGTTGAGTTCCGACAGCACTTCGGCACCGACCAGATCGCCCAGCGCTGCCGCCACTTCGCCGCGTTGATCGGACGGGGTCAGTTCCAGCAGGTCGGCGATGTCGGCGGGGTGCAACGGGGAGACGAGGTCGCGTGCCGCGTCTTTGTCGCCAGCCTCCACCGCATCCAGCACGGCGGAGACGAATTCGGGTTTCAGCCGGTCATCCTCGTCATGTCTCGATTGAGACTCGGCGCGCGATTCCGCCGCCTCGACGAAGGTGTCGTGGTTATCCTCTGGCCTGGGGTCGGCCGCTTCTGGGCGTTCGCTCATCGCGCGCCCTACTGTCCGGTTCCTGAAGCATCGCGGACCTTTCGCTCATGCACAATATAATTGCAATGGGGCAACGGGCTTCCATCGGGCGCCGCAGCCTCTATATGGGCCAGATTGCCTATCCCCAAAGAAGAGGACTGCCCGATGGCCGACGAAACGCTTACCCTTTCCCTCGACAGCGGCGGCGACGTCGTGATCAAGCTGCGCTCCGATCTTGCCCCCGGCCATGTCGAGCGGATCGTCACGCTGGCGAAAGAGGGCTTCTATGACGGCGTGGTCTTCCACCGCGTGATCCCCGGCTTCATGGCGCAGGGCGGCGATCCGACCGGCACCGGCATGGGCGGATCGAAGCTCCCCGACATCAAGGCCGAGTTCAACCGCGAGCCGCATGTCCGTGGCATCTGTTCGATGGCGCGTTCGTCAAACCCGAACAGCGCCAACAGCCAGTTCTTTATCTGCTTTGACGATGCCACCTTCCTTGACGGTCAGTACACCGCCTGGGGTGAAGTCACGTCCGGCATGGAGCATGTCGACGCGCTGCCCAAGGGCGAGCCGCCGCGCACCCCCGGCAAGATCGTCAAGGCGACGGTTGCTTAAGGTCTGACAAGGCCATCGGTGGCGGAAATAGCAGCGCTGGTTTCCGCCACCACACTCGCTACCTGGGGCGCATAGGGTCCGATCGACTCGATATGCCACCGACGGTCGGCTGCACTTGATCCGGGTACGTCATTGACCCGGCGCAGCGTCACCTGACGCAGTACATACCAGGGCTTTCCACTGGCGGCGACACGGGCATAGACTTGCACGGGCACGCTGACGTAGAGCGATCCGGCCGCGCCTTCGGCCTCGCCCGGTGCGCCGATATTGGCGTGAATCTCACTAAAGCCCCGGAAGCGGGCGGCGAAGGCCGCGTCATCCTGCGACCCGATGGCGCTGCGATCTGCCCACAGATCCTGTGCGTCGGAAAATCGCTTCTCCTCCAGCAGCCCATAATAGCCCTGGACGACCTGCGCCGCGCCTTGTGCGCTGTTCGGGTCGATCGTCCCTTCGACCAAAGGTTCGCGCGACGCCGGAAGGCCGCCGGGAGTGCCGGGCGCGGGAGGTGCCAGCGGTTCCAGCACCGCCTGCGCTTCGGCTGTGAAGCTGTTCTGCACCTGCACGACATTCGCGCCATTGGCGAGGTTGTCGAGGGCGCTCTCTTCCCGTCCGTCGCATGCTGCCAGTGCAGCGACGAGGAACAGGCTTGTCATCCGTATATACCCCACCCGCATCAGTTGGGCTGAGTCCGAGGTGCGCCATTCCGGCCCCGCACACCATCGCTGCGCGTGCGAGGGGCGTCGCGCTGGATGGAGCGTTGAGGGCGCTGAACGCCCGGTTGGCCGACGGATTGCCCAGATCTCCGGTCGGCGCGCCAGCCTTGTCGATTGCCGTTAGTCACGCCGTCCGGCCGGGGGCGACCCTGCCATTGCCGACCCGGAACTGAGGGCGTTGTGGTCGTGGGCGCGCCGTTGCGTCGCCCGTTCCACCAGCCCTCGCGGCGACCGTTTCCGCGGCCATTCCCACGTTCGGCCCCGCGTTCGGCCCCTCGTCCGGCCCCGCGTCCGGCATTGTCGCGTCCGCGCCATTCGGAGCGACGTCCTTCCCAATAGGATCGCTGCCCGTTGTTCCAGCGATGGCGCCGTCCGCCCCGGTCATAAACATAATAGCCGGAACCCGGATAATAAAAGTCGTTGTACCAGCCGCCGTAGGAACCTGGGTAATAGCTGCCGCCATAGCCGTCATAATAACCACCGCCATAATAGCCGCTGCCCACGCTAACGCCGCTATAGCCATAGCCGTCATCATAGGCGCATCCGCCCAGCAGTATCGCGCCCGTCAGGCCGATGGTCGCCAGCAGCCGTCGTCCTTTCCCGATCATCATCCCAGCCATCATCCGATCCTTCCGCGCATGCATGCGCTCATAGCCTGTATTGATAACGCGCGCTGGTTGAATTGTTTGTGAATGAAGACCGGCGGTCCTTCATGTTTATCCTGGGTTCAGGAAAGCAGGGCATTTGTTCATCTGTCTGACAGAAACCGTGATATTTCCGTTACATATTTGATCGAAAGGCCGATCGGTTCGATGAGCCGAGCAACCATCCCCATGGCTCGCTCATTATGCTTTCGTCCTTTGGGCAGGCCTTTCCTTATCTTGCGTCTTGCAGCATCGTGACGATGGCCCTGGCTGCGCCCGACACATCGTCCCAGGTCACCTCGAACCCGGCGTCTTCACCAAAATAGGGATCGGTGACGCCGCTCCCTTCACGGCCAGGTATCAGGTCCATGAGCAAGCCGAGGTGTGCGGTGCCGTCCGATGGACGAATGCGTCGCAGCCCTTTCAAATTCTCTCCGTCCAGCGCGAAGATATGGGTGAAGCGATGGAAATCCTCCGCCGTGACCTGACGTCCGCGATAGCCGCTTATGTCGATACCGTGGCGTTTCGCGGTCGCCTGCGCGCGGGGATCGGGCGGGCTGCCAACATGCCAGTCACCGGTTCCTGCCGAATCGGCCTCCACCGCCAGGCCCGCTCGCGCGGCTTCCACCCGCAGCGCCGCTTCGGCCAGGGGAGAACGGCAGATATTGCCCAGGCATACGAACAGGACCGATGGGGTGGACGTGTTCATGCGTCCGCCGCCGCTGTGCTGAGGCCCAGAACGGGGACGCCGATAGATCGCCGTCCACCGAAATCGGTTCGCGCCACAATCACGCCCAGCTTCTCCATATAGTCGATCAGCCGCCGCACCCGGCCCGGCGAACTGGTGCCGTAGGCGCGGGCCAGCGTCACGTCGTCCGGGCAGGGGAGGCCCTGCATCGCCGCCCGCGCAATCAGCAGGAAGGGGGCCAGCATATCTTCCGGCAGCGGATCGGCGGCGCGCATCGGATCTTCCCAGCGTGGATCGTGGATGTCGGTCATCCCCGCCTGCGCCATGGCGAAGCGGCGGCGGAAGGCGGCAAGGTCCATCGGCACGCGCGTCAATCCCTTCATCCGGCAACGAACGGTGAAATCCTGATAGAGCGTTGCGATGGCCGGAGGCGCGCGATCGGCGCAATCGGCGAGGATATCTTCCAGAACGCCGACGATCACCGGCTCGTTATCCGCGAACTCCAGTTCGGGGGCCTCCGGTCGCGCCTCGATGGACGGCCCCGCCGACAGCGATCGAAGCAGGTCGTCGACGGGCACCGGCGCGGGGCGCGGATCGGGGCGGGACGGGGCGGCGTCCTCCTCCATCTCTGCAAAGAGCAGCGTCTGAAACTGTTCGGCGCTGGTCGGCGGTGGCGGCATCAGCTTGTGCGTGCCGCCCCGCGTGCTGGTCTTTACCGCGCCGATTCGCACCGACACCGGACGGCGGCAGATGGCGGGGCCAAGCGCCAGGAAGCGTCCGCGCTCCAGGTCGCGAATCTGCTCGGCCTGCCGCCGCTCCATGCCCAGCAGATCGGCGGCGCGCGCCATGTCGATGTCCAGGAAGGTGCGGCCCATCAGGAAGTTGGACGCCTCCGCCGCGACATTCTTGGCCAGCTTGGCAAGGCGCTGGGTGGCGATGACGCCCGCCAGCCCGCGCTTGCGGCCCCGGCACATCAAATTGGTCATCGCCGCCAGCGACACCCGGCGCGCGTCGTCCGACACATCGCCAGCGGCGGCGGGCGCGAACATCTGCGCCTCGTCCACCACCACCAGCGCAGGATACCAATGATCGCGCGGTGCATCGAACAGGGCATTGAGGAAGGCTGCGGCGCATTTCATCTGTGCGTCGATTTCAAGCGATTCGAGGCTGAGGACGACCGAGGCGCGATGTTCGCGAATCCGGGTCGCCATCTTGCCGATCTCGCGCTCGCTGTAGTCGCCCGCGTCGATCACGACATGGCCATATTCGTCCGCCAGCGTAACGAAATCGCCTTCCGGGTCGATGACCACTTGCTGCACCAGCGCCGCGCTTTCTTCCAGCAGACGGCGCAGAAGGTGCGATTTCCCCGACCCGCTATTGCCCTGCACCAGCAGGCGGGTGGCAAGCAGTTCCTCCACGTCCATCCGCACGGGCGCGCCGGCTCCGTCGGTTCCTATGTCGATGCTGGCGGTCACGCCGCCTCCTTTGGCCCAGCGGCAGGGGCAGACGCAAGCGCATAGCGATCCAACTGATCCAGACTCATCATTTTTAAACTTCCAGCTCCTATTGCTGGCAGGATGAAGCTTAATCCGCTCCGTCGGGCATTGATCCGTCGGTGGCATGATCCCAGGGCGCAGCAGCGCGACTATGAACTCAGCGACACGATGGTGCCGCTTTTTGGGATGATATTGCTCGCGATCATTGGTGCGGCGCTATTGCTCTGGCTGCTGGTCGACCGGATCGAGCAGAATGCCGATGCCAATTTGCATCGGGTGGTGGAAGGCGCGCTCCAGCGTGAGAAGAGCGCGCTCGGTACCCATGCCGTGGCTGCCGCGCGATGGGATGATGCGGTTGTTCACCTTTATGGCGAACTGGACCGGGCATGGGCCGACAAGACCCTGGTCTATGAGGACATGGCGGTCCTCGTGATCGACCGCCAGGGCAGAACGCGCTGGGCCGCCCGCGCGGTGCAGGACGGCAAGGGGCATGGGGCAGTCAATCTGCGTTCCGCGATGCCCGAAGCCGTTGCTGGACTGTTGGGCAGCTTGCCAGCCAGCAGAAGCAAGGCGCTCGGGACGGCCGATGCCGTGACGGGGTTTGGCTGGTTCGAAAAACAACCGGCCATCTTTGCCGTGCGTGCGATCACCCCCTGGACGCCAACGGTGCAGATGCCGCAGACCGACATTCGCTATCTGGTCATGGTGAAGCATATCGACCAGCGCAGTCTGGCAGCGATGGGGCAACCCTATGATTTGTCGCTTCGCTGGGCAAAGGGCGCGATTGCATCCGGGTGGCACAGCGCCCAGATCGAAGATCCGCTGGGGCGTTCGCTGGGGCGCGTCGAATGGCGTAGTGCCGGGGCAGGCCGGGGGGCGTTCCGCAGCATATTGCCCGCCATCGTCATCATCTTTCTGACGTTCATCATCATGTCGGCCTGGCTGGCGCATCGCCTGATGCGGGCCTATCGGGCGCTGCGACTGTCTGCGAAGACGGCCCGCGCGGCGGAGGGAGAGGCACGCGCCGCTGCTGCAAGGGCCGAGGGTGCGCTGGTGCAGGCAGAAGCCTCACGTCAGGCGCTCGCCACCAGCGCGGAACAGGCGGCGCGCGACCAGCGACGGCATGAAGAGGAATTGCGGCGCAACGGGCGGGAGATCGCCGCTGCGCTGGAACAGTCGATGGCGGCACTGGTGCGGCAGATGCTCGATACCGCAAGTGCGCTCGAAGCGAGTGCAGATGATACGCTGGATTGCATAACGGCGCAGCGCGGCCATGCCGGGACGGTGGTCGATCGGGTGCGGGAAACCGCTCATTCGGCGCGCGCGATTACCGCGACCATCGACGATCTTACCGCCTCGATCAGCCATTTCACGGCCTCCGCCGACGACCTGCGCGCGTCGGCGGAGTCGGCCAGCGGGCAGTCCGCGCAGGCGCGCGAGGCCAATGACAATCTACGCCACCATGTGGCGTCAGTGAACGAGGCCGCGACCCTGATCGCCGACATTACTGGTCAGACCAACCTGCTTGCGCTCAACGCCACGATCGAGGCGGCCCGTGCTGGTGAGGCAGGGCGCGGCTTCGTGATCGTCGCCAACGAGGTGAAGGCGCTCGCGGGTCAGACCGCCCAGACCACGCGGGACATCCATGCCCGCGTCGATGGTATCGAACAGGCCGCCGAACGCACATTCGCACTGGTCGGATCCGTCGACGCAATCCTGGGCAAGCTGGCCGCCGCGATTTCCACCGTATCGCAAACCGCGCATCGCCAGCGTCAAGCGGTCGAGGATATACAGAGGGTATCTCATTCGGTGGCGCTGGACGCGGGCGCTGCCGACCACGCCGTGGGCGCCATATCAGCCGCGCTGCGCCAGACGGCGGAGGCCGCCGCGCAAACGCGTGAGCAAGGCGCTGCCGTGCGCCAGCGCGCGGAACAGTTGCAAGAGGAATTTGGCCGATTGATCGTGGCGCTCAAGGTCGCCTGAAATCGTTTTCACGGAGGGCGGAATCGCTTGACCGTTTCGGTGCTGCGGTGCAGCATGTGGACATGGCTACCGCATCCCAGCAGGCGACCGCTCCGGCGATAACGCAAAACCCTGATATCCGTTTTCTTGGCCGGCTGCTGGGCGATGTCATCCGGGCCTATGGCGGCGAGCATCTTTACCGCCAGACCGAATATATCCGCTCTGCCTCGGTCGATCGCGCGCGTGGCGTGGATGGCGCGGATTTGGTCGATACCGGTTTGGGGGCGCTCAGCCTCGACGACACCTTGTCCTTCGTGCGCGGGTTCATGCTCTTCTCGATGCTCGCCAATCTGGCGGAGGATCGACAGGGCGTGGAGGCGGAGCCGGGTGCGGATGTCGCCTCTGCCCTCGCGCGGCTGGAATCGCACGGCATCAGCCGCGATGCGGTGCTGGCGCTGCTGTCCGATTCACTGATTGTACCGGTACTCACCGCTCACCCGACCGAGGTGCGGCGCAAGAGCATGATCGATCACAAGAACCGCATCGCCGACCTCATGCTGCTGAAAGACACCGGCCGCACAGAGACGGAGGATGGCGAGAAGATCGACGAAGCCATTTGTCGTCAGATCGCGCTGCTGTGGCAGACCCGGCCGCTGCGCCGCGAAAAACTATTCGTGGCCGATGAGATTGAGAATGTTCTCACCTATTTCCGCGACACTTTCCTGCCGGTTCTGCCTGCCCTTTACGGGCGCTGGGAGCGGGTATTGGGCGCGCGGCCACAGAGCTTTCTGCGCGTCGGGTCGTGGATTGGCGGCGATCGCGATGGCAATCCCTTCGTGCAGGCGCCGCAACTGGAATTCGCGCTTTCGCGGGGCGGTCAGGCAGCGCTGGCCTATTATCTCGACGCGTTGCACGCATTGGGCGCGGAACTGTCACTCTCGACCGAACTGGCCCATGTGCCGCAGGCGGTGCTGAATCTGGCCGAAGGCAGCGGTGACAATAGCCCCAGCCGCCAGGATGAACCCTATCGCCGCGCGATTTCGGGCATCTATGCCCGTCTGGCCGCGACCTATGTCAAGCTGACCGGTGGGCAGCCACCGCGCCCGTCCAGCCTGAAGGGCGAGGCCTATGCCATGCCCGCCGACCTCCGCCATGACCTCGTCACCATCGCCCAGGGTTTGGCAAGCGAAGGCGATGGGGCACTGTCCTCCGGCGGGGCGCTGGGGCGCCTGATCCGCGCGGTGGAGACGTTCGGTTTCCACCTCGCCACGCTGGACATGCGCCAGAACAGCGACGTGCATGAACGGGTGGTTGCCGAGTTGCTGAAGGTTGCTGGGGTAGAGGCGGACTATGCCGCGCTCGACGAATATGCGCGCATTGCTCTGCTGCGCCGGGAGTTGGGCAATAATCGACCGCTGGGATCGCGCTTTGCCGCTTATTCGGAGGAGACGGCGTCGGAACTGGCTATCGTTCATGCGGCCGCGCAGGCGCAGCGTACTTACGGCCCTCAGTGCATCACCCATTATATCATCTCCAAGGCTGAAAGCGTGTCCGACATGCTGGAGGTCAACATCCTGCTGAAAGAGGCAGGGCTGTGGCGCGCGACCGAACAGGGCAAGCCGCCCCATGCTGCGATCATGTCGATCCCGCTGTTCGAGACGATCGCCGATCTTGAGGCTGCGCCCAAGATCATGTCCGCCTATTTCGGGCTGCCCGAAATTGCGGGCGTGGTGAAGGCGCGCGGCCATCAGGAAGTGATGATCGGCTATTCCGACAGCAACAAGGATGGCGGCTATATCACCTCCACCTGGAGCCTGTTCAAGGCGAGCAAGGCGCTGGAGCCGGTGTTCGCTGAAGCGGGTACGGCGATGCAATTATTCCATGGTCGCGGCGGCGCGGTCGGGCGCGGTGGCGGTTCCGCTTTTGCGGCCATTCAGGCGCAGCCCAAGGGCAGTGTGCAGGGCCGCATCCGCATCACCGAGCAGGGCGAGGTGATCGCCGCCAAGTTCGGCACCCGCGACGTCGCCGCCGTCAATCTGGAGGCGATGACCAGCGCGACGCTCCTTGCCAGTCTGGAGCCAGAGGGGATTTCGGACCGGGACGCGGCGCGTTTTGCCGGCGCGATGGACGAGCTGTCAAACACCGCTTTCGCCGCCTATCGCGACCTTGTTTACGGGACGGAGGGGTTTAAGACCTTCTTCCGCCAGTTGACCCCGATTCAGGAAATTGCGGGTCTCAAGATCGGCTCGCGGCCCGCCAGCCGGACCAAGAGCGATGCGATCGAGGATCTGCGCGCCATTCCATGGGTGTTTAGTTGGGCGCAGGCGCGCGTCATGCTGCCGGGCTGGTATGGCGTTGGTCATGCGCTTGCAGCGTTTGAGGACAAGGCGCTGCTGGCCGACATGGCGCAAAGCTGGTCGTTCCTGAAGTCGGCGCTCGCCAATCTGGAAATGGTGTTGGCCAAGTCGGACCTGGGCATCGCCGCGCGCTACCTGCCGCTGGTCGAGGATCAGGAGGCTGGAGCGAAGATGTTCGGGCGGATCAAGGAAGGCTGGGCCATGGCCCATGACGGGCTGCTCGCTGCAACGGGTCAAAGCCGCCTGCTGGAGAAAAGCCCGGCGCTTGACACATCGATCCGGCTGCGCCTGCCCTATATCGAACCGCTCAACCTGTTGCAGGTGGAATTGCTCAAGCGGCATCGTGCGGGGGAAGATGATCCGCGGATCAAGGAAGGTATCGAGTTGTCGATCAACGCGATCGCCACGGCTTTGCGGAATAGCGGGTAAGCGCGCTACGGTAGAGCAAATGAATCCTGATTTTCGTCAGGACGATCTGAAAACAACTCAGGGAATCCCAGCCGACTCCTGCATCCGTCGTTCGGCGAACCATTGTTGCAGCATCTTGGCCGTGCAGCCGGTGAACCCGTTGCTGCCGATTGCCGAACAACTGCCGGGCAGGGTCTGCCGCTGCACATTCTCCATGGTCGCCACCTGGCTACCCCAGCCGGGACCGCCCGACACGGCCGGCTTTTCGCGCAGCTTCTTGGGGATGCGATAGCGTTCGGATTCTGGCTTGCGCGCGCAGACGACGATCTCGTCCCCTTCTGCCTTGGGGCAGGCATCGTCACCATAGACAATCAGGTTGAAGATGCGTTGTGGTGCTTCGGCGCGAGCCGGGGTGGCTGCGATTAGCAGCGGGCCAAGGAGCAATAGGGGGAGGGAAGCGCGCATGAGGACTGTCTTTCTGCCGATAGCGGCGTGAACCGAAGATGACCGGCGGCAAATATCGAACGTCCCCTTTTTTCCTAGACGCCGCGCTCTTTCCCTATCCGTCAGCGCGGCGATGCCGGTTTATGGTTTGGCCCATTCATGGTTGCGGCGGCGTTGCCTGCTTCTCGGCCGCTTCCTCTTTCTTCACCCGTGCTTCGATCGCCTCGGAATCCTTGTCGATGGTGGACAGGCGCCGACCGCGCTCCGCCTCGACCAGATCCTTCCAACTGGCATTGTCGGCCTGCTGCCGTTCGGCCTTGGCCTGCCGTGCGAGTTTGGTGAAGCAGCCGGTCGCGCCGCCGCCGCCGACGGGTGAGCAGCTCTCTGTCCCTTGCGCGCCGACATATTCCATAGACCGCACCCGTTCGCCCCACGCTTGATGGGAGGGCTGATTAGGATCGCCCCGCAGCGGCTCGGGTATGCGATAACGTTCTTCCTCACCCTTGCGCGCGCACACGACGATATCATCACTGTTGGGCGATTGTGGGCAGGGGTCGTCGCCATAGACGATGACCAGATTGACGCGCTCTGACTCACTTGTGGTCGTAGCGGTCGGAGCCACCTCCGCCGGTGTTTGGGCCAGCACGGGCGCGGCGGTGCCCAGCATCAGGGCGGCGGCGATCGTCAGGCTCTTCATCATTTCGAACATCCTCAAATACGCTTCGACAGCGCGATGGCAGCGCGGCAGCCCAGACGGATCGCACCTGACAGCAGCGGATAGGCGGGCGCCTGTTCCGCTCCATGGGCAAGGGCGGCTTCACGATGCTCGACCTCCTCTGCCTGGAAATCCGCGATGCTCTCGCTTAGTTCCGGGTCCTGGTTGCCCAGTGCGTGCAATTGCTCTTCATAGTGGCGGTCGATTTCGGTTTCGATCGCGGCGGTGCAGGCCATCGCCGCCTTCGGACCGATCGCCGCCGTCACCGCGCCCAGCGCGAAGCCCGCAACATTCCAGATCGGTTGCAGAGCGGTCGGGCGCACGCCACGCGCTGTCAGCATCGCATCGAAATGCTGACGGTGCCGCTCTTCCTGCGCCGCCATGCCCGCGATGATGCGGCCAAAGGGATGCCGGTCGCCCATCACCGCCAGTTGCCCGGCATAGATGCGCGTCGCGCCATATTCGCCCGCCTGATCGACGCGCAGCATGGAGGCGCGATCCACGGTGTCGGCCCGTTTTCCGGGGCACGGGAAATCCTTGGGTTTCCTGTTCATGCGCGGCTCCTCTTGCCCAGCAGGACAAAGATGGCGATCGCCGCGCCGACCGACAAGAGGCCATTATAGCCGGCCATCGAAATGCCCAGCAGCGACCAGGGGGCGACATCGCATCGGGTGATGGGTGCGGCCATGATCGACTTAAGAATATCGCCGCCGCCGCTGCCAAGGGCGGTCGAACAGGCGGTCAACCCTTCCCACCAGCCATATTCGACCCCGGCATGAAACAGGCCGATGAGGCCGCTGATGGCGATGGCGCCCGCCGCCAATCCGGTGAATAGTCCGCTGATCCGTCGTTGTGACTGGGCGGCATAGGCCATCAGCGCCAACGGGATCGCCACCATATGCGGATAGCGTTGCCACCAGCACATCTCGCACGGATGCAGCCTGCCCAGATATTGGAAGGCGTAAGCGCCGCCCAGCAGGACCAGCGGTGTCGCCAGCGCTAGCGCGCGGGCCAGAACAAGAGGCTTCATCCGTCTGGATCAATGCGTCGCGGGCTTGCGCGCCGCGGGCTTGGGCGAGGATGCCGGTGTGGGAGCCGGCGCGGCTTGGGCCACCATGGCGCCGGGCTTGGCCGCCAGCCGCCCGATCGTCCTCAGCGCATAGTCGAGCTGGAAGTCCTCAATTCCCTTCTTCTTCAGCTCCTCCGCTGACATGGCGAAGCGGGGGTCTTCCTTCGTGTCCTCTTCCAGCGTTTTGTCATCCACCTTTATCTCGTTGATGAGGTGGCGGCGCAGGTCGCTTTCGCGGAATTTAGGCCGGTTCTTGTAATCGGGGTCGGAAATCTGCGGCACACGAATGTCCGGCTCGATCCCGCCCTCCTGCACCGAGCGGCCCGATGGCGTATAGTAACGCGCGGTCGTCAGCTTGAGCGCCGTGGTATTGCTGAGCGGCAACATGGTCTGCACGCTGCCCTTGCCGAAGCTGCGCTCGCCCATCACCAGAGCGCGATGCTGGTCCTGCAACGCGCCCGCGACGATCTCCGACGCCGACGCCGATCCACTGTCGACCAGCACAATGACCGGCAGGCCCTTCGCATCGTCGCCGGGCTTGGCATAATAGCGTTCCACATCGCCCTTCTGGCGGCCGCGCTGCGATACGATTTCGCCGCGTTCCAGGAATACGTCGCTGGTCGTCACCGCCTCGTCCAGCAGGCCGCCGGGGTTGGAGCGCAGGTCGAGTATATAGCCGGTCGGCTTGTGGCCCAGCGACTTGTCGATGCTGCGGATCGCCGACTTCACGTCCGCGCCGGTATTGGCGGAGAAGCTGACGATGTTGATGACGCCGATGCCGTTCTTCACTTCCCATTTCACCGGCTTGATCTGGATGATCTCGCGCGTGAGGGTCAGTTCGATCGGCTTGTCGCGGCCGGTGCGCACGATGGTCAGCTTGATCGACGTGCCGGGCGCGCCGCGCATCTTGTCGACCGCCTCGTCCAGCGTGCCGCCATAGATGAGCTGGCCGTCCAGATGGGTAATATAATCGCCCGACTTGATGCCCGCGCGATAGGCGGGCGTATCCTGGGTCGGGGCGATCACCTTGACCGCGCCATCCTCCTGCGTGACCGACAGGCCAAGGCCGCCATAGCTGCCCTCTGTCTGGGTCCGCAGATTCTGGAAATCGCGCGCATCAAGGAAGCTGCTGTGCGGATCGAGGCTGGCGAGCATGCCGTCAATCGCGCCCTTGATCAGCTTTTCATCGTCGACCTTTTCGACATAGTCGGTGCGGACTTTCTGAAACACGTCCATGAATTCGTCGAGCGCCTTGTAACTGCTGCCCTCCGCATCCGCGAGTGCGGCGGTGGTGGCGGGAATGAGGGCAATGGCGCCGAGCGCAACGGCGCCCTGCAGGAAAGCGGTCTTCATGGGTTTCGTGAGTCCTGACATGGAAGGCGCAATATAGACGGTTTCTCTGGCGAAGCAAAAGTTGCACTCTACCAATATCATACAGGCTCGATGAGCGTCGGGTTAATGGCAGGGCACATCATTGCCCGCTTATTGTCTTGGGCCGCTTTCCCTGTCATCGGATATCTCATGAAGCGTATCGGACTGCTGGGCGGATCGTTCAATCCCGCGCATGGGGGGCACAGGGCCATATCCCTGTTCGCGGCGCAAGCGCTTGGATTGGATGAGGTGTGGTGGCTGGTGTCGCCGGGCAATCCGCTCAAGCCCAGGGCGGGCATGGCGCCGCTCCGCGCACGATTGGCACGGGCGCAGAAAATCGCGCGCGGCGCCCCGATTCGTGCCAGCGCGATAGAGGCCGTGTTGGGTACCCGCTATACTGCTGATACGCTGCGCGCACTAGTCCAGCGCTTTCCCCGCAACCGCTTCATCTGGTTGATGGGCGGGGACAATCTGGCCCAGTTTAGCGAGTGGCGGGACTGGCGGGGGATTGCCCGGCGAATGCCCATTGCCGTAATCGCCCGGCCGGGCTATGATAGGGATGCTCGTGGTTCCGTGGCTACGGGTTGGCTACGGCGCTTCGTCCGGCCCGCGCGCCAGAGTGCAGACTGGACGAATTGGAGACCGCCGGCGCTCGTGCTTATGCGCTTTCGCCCTGATCCAAGATCGGCAACCCTGCTCCGGCAGGCTGACCCCCTCTGGCATCGCGAATATGAATTTGCACGTGTGCGCGACCCGCTCACGCGTCGGCTGATCGTCTAGAATGGAGCTTTTTTGACCAGACCCCAACCTGCCAACGATGCGGCGCATGGCGCCGATAGTGTGGCCGCCCTGCATGCGCTTGTCCTTCAGTCGCTCGACGACGATCAGGCGCAGGAAACCATCTCCATCCCCCTGGAAGGCAAGAGCAGCATCGCCGATTATATGGTGATCGCGAGCGGTCGTTCGTCGCGTCAGGTCGCGGCGATCGCCCAGCATCTGGCCGAACGCGTCAAGCAGACGACCGGGCGTCCCGTCCGCGTTGAAGGCCTGCCGGTTGCCGACTGGGTGCTGATCGATGCGGGCGACGTGATCGTCCATCTGTTCAAGCCGGAGGTGCGCAGCTTCTACAATCTGGAACGGATGTGGGGCTTCGTCGACACGCCGGCGGCGGGCACGGCCTGAACGCAGTCCGGGCGGAGAATATCTGTCCTTTGTACCCTGGAGCGTTTTCCAAGCAGGTGGAATCACCTGCTGGCTCGGAAAACGCGGAAAATCAAAAGACTAGAGCAGCCGAGCCGATGCAATCGGATCGGATTTTGCTCTAGGGTCAGGTCATGCTCCTCCACATCATTGCGCGCGGCAAGATCGGGCGCTCGCCGGAAGGTGAACTGGTCGATCGCTATGTGAAGCGGCTGACCTTGCCGCATAAAATTACCGAACTCCCCGATCGGGGTGGCAAGCTGCCGCCTGTATCTGCGGGCACTGTCATCGTCATGCTGGACGAAAAGGGGCGTCAGCTCTCCTCGATGGAGTTTGCCCGGCGGATCGAGGGGTGGCGCGACGCGGGTACACGCGAATGCCGCTTCCTGATCGGTGCGGCGGACGGTTTTGGTGATGCGGAACGCGCGGGCGCTGATCTGCTGATCGCCTTTGGCGGGATGACCTGGCCGCACATGATGGCCCGCGCCATGCTGGCCGAACAATTGTGGCGGGCGACAAGTATCCTTGCCAATCACCCCTATCATCGCGAAGGATAGCCCCATGTGGGGTGGGGGCAATCAACGGGCACGGCGGCTTATGCTGGTCTGGATGACCGGTGCGGTCGCGATCGGCCTTGTCACGGTGGGGGCGGGGGCACAGGATATCGTGCTTCAGGGCCTTGGCCGAACCAGTCTGCAACAGGAGCAGTCCGCGCTCAAGGCTGCACGGCAACAGGCGGAGGATGCGCGCGACCGATCGCAGCGCCTCGATCAACAGGCGGGGCAGGCGCGCGAAGACGCCGAACGCGCCCGCCGTCATGCCGCCGCGATGGCTGCGCGTATTCAGGAGGCCGAGGCCGACATTCAGATGGCGCAGGCGCGCCTTGCCATCATTGCCCGGCTTCAGCGCGCGCAGGCGGTGCGGCTGGCCGAGCGGCAGGAGCCGGTCGTGAAGCTGACCGCCGCGCTTCAGATGATGGCGCGACGGCCACTGGCGCTGGCGCTGGTCCAGCCCGGTTCCATGACCGATGCGGTGCATATGCGGGCGGTGCTTGGCGCGGTGCTGCCTGTGATTCGGGAGCGCACGGCGGGACTGCGCGCCGAACTGGATCGCAGCCGGGCGCTGCGCGCCACCGCGCAGCAGGCCGCCGACGCGCTGACCGACAGTCGCATGAAGCTGACCCAGCGCCAGTCCGATCTGCGCGCGTTGGAGGCACGCAAGCGTGTCGCCGCGCAGGCGCTGCGTTCCGACGCGGGGCTGGAGGAGGATCGCGCTGTGGCGCTGGGCGAACGGGCGCGGGATATTGTCGACCTGATGGACCAACTGGAGTCGGCGGGTGATTTGCGCGACCGGCTTGCTGCCCTCTCAGGCCCGATCCTGCGCCCAGCGCGGCCCGATCAGGCCGGCGTGATTTCTGGTGGCGAGACGCCTGAGCGCGCGACCGCTGCCAGCGGTCCGCCGCCCTATCGCCTGCCTGTCGTCGGCCAGCTTGTGACCGGCATGGGCGAGGTGTCGACCAGCGGCGTGCGCTCACGTGGCCTGACGCTTGCCACCCAGCCCAGCGCGCAACTGGTTGCGCCGACGGCTGGCCGCATCGCCTTTGCCGGCCCCTATCGCGGCTATGGCCAGATCCTCATCATCGACCATGGTCAGGGTTGGACAACCTTGCTCACCGGCCTGCATCGCCTGTCCGTGAATGTGGGTGAGACGGTGCGTCAGGGCGATCCCGTCGGCATCGCCGGGTCGGGTCGCCCAACCATCACCATCGAACTGCGCCGCAATGGCCGCCCGATCGACATCGTGCCGCTGGTGGGGCTGGGGTAGGGGAATGGCTTAGATCCACCCCTCCCGGTCGCCTCATGCCCTTAACGGCGGCACAAGAAAGCGCCCGGCGACACGCCACCACTTGCAGGCGAAGGCATGAACTGAGACAGCGCTCCTATGACTGCCCTTGCTTATATCGGTGCCGCGCTTGCGGAGATTGCAGGCTGCTTCGCCTTTTGGGCGTGGCTGAAGATGGGCAAGTCCATCTGGTGGCTGGTGCCAGGCATGATGTCTTTGGCGCTGTTCGGCTGGCTTCTGACCCTTGTGGATACTGATCAGGCGGGACGGGCCTATGCCGCTTACGGCGGCGTCTATATCACGGCCGCAATCGTCTGGCTCTGGATCATAGAGGGGGTGCGGCCCGACCGATGGGATGTGTGCGGCGCCATTGTCTCCTTGGCCGGGGCGGCGATTATCTTGCTTGGTCCCCGTTCCGCCTAACTGGCTATCGCCCCCGTTCCAAAAGCATGAGAGGGGCCGCCGGGTCGATGCCCGACGGCCCATCATGTGCATGGTCAGCGGCCGGAAGTGCCGCCCAGGGGAACGTGGTTCGCGCTATCCTTCGCCGATGACGGATCATCTCGCCAGCAAGGGCGTGTGCAACCAGACGGTCAGGCCTGGTGGATCGTCAGTGATGAAAGGATCGACGCTGTGGCGTCGCTCAGCGGCGCGTTTCCCGATTGGACTTGACCGACCCCATTGCTGAACCATGAGACATCGGATCACCTCCTTTCGCTAGTTGAAGCCCGCGTGGCCGACTTCAAATGTGTCCTCGATCGGCCACGAGATGGAGAGTGAATCATTCCGCTGGCAGGATCAAGTCTTGTATTATTCTTTTTTGGAATCATACTTCGCCGTTCGCGCCGGAATTTCCCCGCTGCGTCGTTTCTGGAAAACCTTGGAAAAACAGCGGTTCTGCCGACAGGGTCAGCCCCGGCAATCCTCGACCACGCGTGCGACTTCCGCCCAGGCGGGCAGGATCAAGGGGGGCAGGCCCTGCACATCCACGCCGAACCGGCCACGGCTATAGGCGATCTGGTCCAGCACGCTATCGTTCGCGGCGCGCGTGGCGATCGTCTGCGCCGTTGCGCCTGCGGTGGTGGAGGCGGGCCAGTTCACCGCGCCATAGCTGGTGCGGATCGTCATGGGGCCGCTGCCAGCGCCCGTGCGTGCGACGCTGATCCGATGGCTCGCTTGGTCGCAGCGGATGGACAGCATTGCAGGGTCACTGGCTGTGCGGAACAGGGCGGCCGATCCAGCGCCCTCGGTCCGATATGTCCAGTCCCCCGCCGTCGCCGGACGATATTGCCATTCGGTGCTCGCAGGCGCTGGGGAGGCTGGCGGCGTGGGTGTGGGTGTGGGTGTGGGCGTGGCGGGAGCCGGGCGTGGTGCCGGGGGCGGTGTTCGCTCCGAAGGGGCGACGCAGGCGCCCAGCAAGGCCATGGGGATGAGGGTGAAAATCAGGGAGGTCGCGTTGCGCATCGACGCTCCATGCCCCAGTGCTGGACCCGGCTTCAACCACAAAAGGATGAAGTGGCCAGATTGGAGGATCGGATCTGGCGATCTGGCGGGGAATGGGTGCTGCCAGAAAGCCTTGTCCGGTTGACAGTTTGACCCCGAATCGGTATGGGCCTTGCATCCCGACACGCTTGGTAGCGGCAGTGCTTTGGCGCTGGCCGTCTTTTTTGCGTCTTGGGGGGTATGAGATTGTCGGATTTCAACGATCCGACCTGACGCTTTGAGATGGGACGGCGCCACCGCCCCGTGGAGCAGGAGAATTAGGTACAATGGCTCGTATTGCGGGTGTCAACATCCCGACCAACAAGCGCGTGATCATCGCGCTCACCTACATCCACGGCATCGGTCGCAAGACTGCCGTTGATATCGCCACCAAGCTGGGCATCGACCACAGCCGCCGCGTTCAGGACCTGTCGGACGCCGAAG
Organism: Sphingobium aromaticiconvertens; assembly: GCF_037154075.1. NCBI lineage: Bacteria > Pseudomonadati > Pseudomonadota > Alphaproteobacteria > Sphingomonadales > Sphingobiaceae > Sphingobium > Sphingobium aromaticiconvertens. Next base: position 189,342 of record NZ_JBANRJ010000001.1, on the reverse strand, counting down.
TCCTTCAGATCCGTGAAACGATCGACGCCGACCTGACGGTCGAAGGCGATCTGCGCCGGAACACCGCGATGAACATCAAGCGGTTGATGGATCTGGCCTGCTATCGCGGCCTGCGTCACCGTAAGGGCCTGCCGGTTCGTGGTCAGCGCACGCATACCAATGCGCGCACCCGCAAGGGCAAGGCGAAGGCAATCGCAGGCAAGAAGAAGTAATCCACTTCTTCTCCGCCGGAGGCGCTTCTCATCCTATGAGACACCTCCCGCAGCAACGATTTCAGTAGGATAGAGCAAATGGCACGGGAACCTCAGCGCATTAAGCGGCGCGAGCGCAAGAACATCTCGGCAGGCGTCGCGCATGTGAACGCCAGCTTCAACAACACGATGATCACCATCACGGACGCCCAGGGCAACACCATTTCATGGTCCTCGGCGGGCATGATGGGCTTCAAGGGCAGCCGTAAGTCGACCCCCTATGCCGCGCAGGTTTGTGCGGAAGATGCGGGCCGCAAGGCATCCGAACATGGCGTTCGGACGCTGGAAGTCGAAGTGAAGGGCCCCGGCTCGGGCCGTGAATCGGCTCTGCGCGCGCTTCAGGCGGTTGGCTTCCACATCACGTCGATCCGTGACGTGACGCCGATCCCGCACAATGGCGTGCGTCCTTCCAAGCGTCGCCGCGTTTAAGGCTATCGCTTGAACTGGCGGGCGACGGACGCGTCGCCCGTTTCCAATCTGCATCGGCCGGATCAGTCTGAAGGTTCCAACAGACGATCCGACCACATCCCCAGGGGAATTACATGACTGTCAACATGAAGAACTGGCAGGAATTGAAGAAGCCCAGCGTCCTCGACATCAAGTCGTCGGGCGATGGCAAGCGCAAGGCGACCTTCGTTGCTGAGCCGCTCGAGCGCGGCTTCGGCCTGACGCTGGGCAACGCGCTGCGCCGGGTTCTTCTTTCCTCGCTCCAGGGCGCGGCGGTCACCTCGATCAAGATCGAGAATGTGCTGCACGAATTCTCCAGCCTTGCCGGTGTGCGTGAGGACGTGACCGACATCGTCCTCAACATCAAGCAGGTCGCGCTGAAGATGGAAGGCGAAGGCCCCAAGCGGCTTCAGCTCTCTGCCACCGGCCCGGCCGTGGTGAAGGCTGGCGACATTGCCGTTGTTGGCGATATCGAGGTGATGAACCCCGATCTCATCATCTGCCATCTCGATCAGGGCGCGACGCTCAACATGGAACTGACTGCCGACATCGGTAAGGGTTATGTTCCGGCCGTCGCCAACCGTCCGGCGGATGCGCCGATCGGCCTGATTCCGATCGACGCGCTCTACTCGCCTGTTCGTCAGGTGGCGTATAAGGTGGACAACACCCGCGTCGGCCAGGAACTGGACTTCGACAAGCTGTCGCTGACCGTTGAGACCGATGGCACCGTCACGCCGGAAGACGCGGTGGCCTATGCCGCTCGCATTCTGCAGGACCAGCTCCAGTTGTTCGTTCACTTCGAGGACGCGCTGCCCAGCGCCGCGCCGTCGTCGGGTGGTCATGCCGTTGCTTCGGCTTCGGAAGGCGAGAGCGACACGAACCAGATCAACCGCTATCTGCTCAAGAAGGTGGACGAACTGGAACTGTCGGTTCGCTCGGCCAACTGCCTCAAGAACGATAACATCATCTACATCGGCGACCTGGTCCAGAAGACCGAGGCCGAGATGCTCCGTACCCCGAATTTCGGCCGCAAGTCGCTGAACGAGATCAAGGAAGTGCTCTCGTCCATGGGTCTGCGCCTGGGCATGGACATCCCTGGCTGGCCGCCGGAGAATATCGAGGAAATGGCCAAGAAGCTCGAACAAGAGCTGCTGGGTTAAAAAGGTTCGGGTCAGGGTCCAGCCCTGACCCGGTTCCTTATGGGGATTTGAGCGGCACCCCTCAAATGCTGCCTGGTCTGGGGTACCTTAAACGGCCCCTTAACGAACGAAGGATAGTATCATGCGTCATAAAATGGGTCAGCGTAAGCTTCAGCGCGCATCGGGCCATCGTACCGCCCTGCTGCGCAACCTTGCGGCGTCGCTCATCAAGCATGAGCAGATCACCACCACCACGCCCAAGGCGAAGGAACTGCGTCCCTACGTCGAGAAGCTGATCACGCTGGCGAAGAAGGGTGGCCTGTCCAACCGTCGTCTGGCCGACGCGCGCCTGAAGGACGACGCGCAGTTGATCAAGCTGTTCGAGATTCTGGCCGAGCGCTACAAGGATCGCAACGGCGGTTACACCCGCGTCATCAAGGCTGGTATCCGCGCTTCGGACGCCGCGCCGATCGCGATCATCGAGCTGGTCGACCGTGACGTTTCGGCAAAGGGCCAGGATTCGGGTCCGGTCCAGAACGCTGACGAGGACGAGCTGGAAGCGGCCTGATCGACAGGTTGCGCCCGTAAAGCGGGTCCGCAGAAATATTGATGGCAGGCCGTGGCTGAACCCAGCTACGGCCTGTTTTTTTATGCCCTCTGCGCTATAGTTGGGATGATTTTCCAACGGGATGCTTCCATCCGGCAGCCGGGAAATCGCCGTAATCAAAAATCTGGAGCCGCCGGTGTGATGCGACCGGAGCGGGTCTTCTCCAGGACGATAGTCGAGAGAGGGTGCCGATGTTTTTCGACCGCAGCCATTTCGCGCTGCTGACGCTGGCGACGCTTGCCCTTTGTCCGGTTTGCGCAACGGCCAGCCCCGAAGCCGTCACTCCTGACGCGACACTCATCACCCCTGCGGAGGTCAGACTGCGCTATCCCGTCACCCAGCGCCTGGACATCGTCGAGGATCATTTTGGCACGAAGGTGGCCGACCCTTATCGCTGGCTGGAAAATGACGTTCGCGTCGATCCGGCGGTGCGTGACTGGGTGACGGCGGAAAACAAGGTGACGAGCGCCTATCTGGACGCCCTGCCGGAGCGCGAGACGCTGCGTAGGCGGATGCAGGCGCTATATGACTACGGGCGCTATACGATCCCGCGCAAGGCGGGGAACCGCTATTTCTACGGCTATAATAGCGGTCTTCAGAACCAGACGCCGCTGTTCATGCGCGAAGGGTTGACGGGTAAGCAGCGGCTGCTGGTTGACCCCAATGACTGGGCGAAGGACGGTGCTACAGCGCTAGCCGAATGGCGGCCATCTCCCACGGGACGACATCTCCTCTATGCGGTGCAGGACGGCGGCACCGACTGGCGCACGCTGCATGTGCTGGATGTCGGTACCGGCAAGCTGCTCGACGAGACGATCGCCTGGGTGAAATTCTCCGACTTGAGCTGGGATCGAACGGGGGAAGGTTTTTTCTATTCCCGCTTCGCCGCGCCGGTCGAGGGAGAGGCTTTCCAGAGCACGAATGAAAATCAACAAATCTATTATCATCACCTTGGCACGCCTCAGGCTCAGGACCAGCTGGTCTATGCCACGCCGGATCGGCCGAAGCTGGGCCATAACGCCCAGGTCACGGACGATGGCCAATGGCTGATCATCACCTCGCATCTGGGCACCGATCCCCGCTACGAAGTGCTGGTCGCCGCGCTCGACGGCGGACCGATACAGCCGCGCCCGCTCGTGCGTGGGCTGGACAATCAATGGAAATTGATCGGCAGCCGGGGGACGACGCTGTGGTTCGTCACCGATAAGCGCGCACCGCGGCAGCGGGTGGTGACGTTGGATGCGGCCCGTCCGCGTGCGCGCTTGGTGGAGATCGTACCCCAGCGCGCCGATACGCTGGCGGGTGGCTCGATGGTCGGCAACCGGCTGATCCTCGCCTATATGAGCGACGCGGCCACCGTTGCGGAACTGGTGGAGCTGAATGGGCGCAAGATCGGCGATGTGCCGCTGCCCGGCGTCGGCACGGCGGCGGGTTTCGGTGGCAAGACCGGTGACCCGGAAACCTTCTTCGCCTTTTCGGGCTTTACGACGCCGACCACCATCTATCGGTACGACACCTCGACCGGCACCGCAGCGATTTTTGCCCAACCGGAGCTGGCCTTCAATCCCGACGATTTCGCGACCGAGCAGATCTTCTACCCGTCGAAGGACGGAACGAAAGTGCCCATGTTCGTCATCCGCAAGAAAAGCCTGGCTACTAGCGCCACGCCCGCGCCCACGATCCTCTACGGCTATGGTGGCTTCAATATCTCGATGACGCCGGGTTTCTCCGCGACGCGGCTCGCCTGGTTGGAGCAAGGCGGTGTCTATGCGATCGCCAACCTGCGCGGCGGCGGGGAATATGGGAAGGCGTGGCACGATGCGGGTCGCCTTGCGAACAAGCAGAATGTGTTCGACGATTTCATCGCGGCGGGCGAGTTCCTCAAGGCCAATGGCTATACGACGGCGAACGGCCTGGCGATCGAGGGGCGGTCGAATGGTGGCTTGCTGGTCGGCGCGGTCGTCAACCAGCGGCCTGACCTTTTCGCTGCTGCGCTGCCGGGGGTGGGTGTGATGGACATGGTGCGGTTCGACCGCTTCACCGCCGGGCGTTATTGGGTCGATGATTATGGATCACCGGAAAAGGAAGCGGATTTCCACTTGCTCTACAGTTACTCGCCCTATCACAACATAGCGGGCGGAAAGGATTATCCCGCGATCCTGGTGACGACGGCCGACACTGATGATCGGGTGGTGCCCGGCCACAGCTTCAAATATGCCGCCGCGCTACAGAGCGCTGATCTGGGCGAACGGCCGCACCTGATCCGCATAGAGACGCGCGCGGGTCATGGATCGGGCAAGCCGACCGACAAGGTGATCGACGAATATGTCGATAGCTATGCCTTCGCCGCGCGCTTCACCGGGCTGTCGATCCGTCAGCAAGGGCGTTGATGCGTTCAGCCGCGCGACAGCCTGTCGCTGCTAAGGCTCTTTTCAACATGGCGTGAGCAGGAAATCATGATGGGCAAGATGCGTTGGATGATGGGTTCGCTGCTGGGTGCAGCGCTGGTCATTGGCAGCATCGGTTCAGCGGAGGCGCGCCCGCGCTATGGTTATGGCGGCTATCATGACCGCTACCGGCACCATGATCGCGACGGCTTTGGATTTGGCGATGCGGTTGGTATTGCCGCGCTGGTCGGTGCCGTGGCGATCGTCGCCTCCTCCATGTCCAAGGACCGCAAGGCAACGCAGGGCAAAGCGCCGCGCGACCGGGGGCTGGATACGGACGTGCTGCCGCCGGTGGATGGCACGGACTATGGATCGGATGTCGAAGCGACCCATAATGACAGCGTCGATGATGGCAGTGCGGACCAGTTCGCCAATGCCTGCGCCGATGCCGCGCGTCAGGAGGCATCCGCCAATGGCGGCTATGCAGAGGTGCGCCGGATGGACGAGCCACGGATGATCGACGGTGGCTATAATATTGACGGCGAGGTCGAATCCCGCGCGGCCTATCGGGACGCCAGCGGCACGACCCGCCGCTTCACCTGCACGGTGAAGGATGGCCGGGTGGCGGATGTCTATCTCAGCCGCGATATGGTGTCTCGCTAGGGTTCGCTTCGCGCTGGCAAAGCGCCCGCCGCATGGTTAGTTTCATGCCATGCATTTGATTTTCCTCTACGGTCAGGCGGCCGCCGGTAAGCTGACGGTCGCAAGAGCGCTGAGTGCCCGCACCGGCTTTGCCTTGTTCCACAACCATCTGATCGTGGATGCGGTCGGCGCGGTCTTCCCTTTCGGGTCGGATGAGTTTGTCCGGCTTCGCGAGGCGTTCTGGATGGAAATGATCGGATCGGCCATAGCGGCCGGGCGGGCCCTGATCTTCACCTTCGCTCCCGAACCCACGGTTGCGTCCGATTTCCCAGCGCGTGTTGCCGCGATGGTCAGGGCGGCAGGCGGAGCGGTTATGTTCGTGTCGCTGACGCTTGATCCCGATGAGCAGGAGCGCCGCATCGTCAGCGCTGACCGGGCGGCATTCGGCAAGCTGCGGTCGGCAGAGCTGCTGCGTGAACTGCGCGCCGGTTTCGCGGCCTGCATGGAGGCCATGCCCGTTGCCGCGATCACGATCGACACGAGCACGATCATGCCCGACGCCGCGGCAGCGCAGATAGCAGAAGCGATCGCGCAACAGGTCGACTGACCGGCGGCCTTGCCACCTCGGTCATCGCTCGCTACCCCTCGCGTCGATCGTTCCGCTGGAGATATTGATGCCCGCGCCTGTCCCGCATCGCCGCCCGGCGGCGATTGCCTTCATCCTGGTGACGGCGCTGCTCGATATCATGTCGATGGGCATCATCATTCCGGTTCTGCCCCAGTTGATCGAACGGTTGTCCGGCTCCAGCAGTGCGGCGGGGCTGTGGAACGGCCTGTTCGTCGCGCTGTGGGCGATGATGCAATTTGTCTGTTCGCCGATCATCGGGTCGCTCTCCGACCGGTTCGGCCGGCGGCCCGTCATCCTGCTGTCGGTCGGGGGACTGGCCGCCGACTTCATCTTGATGGCGCTGGCGCCCAACCTTTGGTGGCTGGCGGTGGGCCGGATGCTGGGCGGGGTGACCTCGTCCAGCTTCACCACCGTCTTTGCCTATATGGCCGACATCACTCCGCCCGATCAACGCGCGCGCGGCTATGGGCTGGTCGGCGCGGCATTCAGCGCAGGGTTTGTCGCCGGGCCGCTGCTGGGCGGGGTGCTGGGCGAGATTTCGTTACGGGCGCCTTTCTGGGCGGCGGCGGGGCTGAGCGGTCTGGCTTTCCTTTATGGGCTGTTCGTCCTGCCCGAATCCTTGCCGCCCGAGCGGCGCATGGCCTTTGCCTGGAGCCGCGCCAATCCTTTTGGCGCGCTCACCCTGCTGCGCTCGCACCCGGATCTTTCCCGCCTCACCATCGTCAATTTCCTGCTCTACTTCTCTCATCATCTCTTTTCGGCGGTCTTCGTTCTTTATGCAGGCGATCGCTATGGCTGGGGAGCATGGCAGGTGGGGACGTTGCTGGCGATGGTCGGGCTGCTCGACATGGGCGTGCAGGGCCTGCTGGTGGGACCGGTGGTGAAGCGTCTCGGCGATCGGCGGACGATGGTGACGGGCCTTGGCTTTGGCGCGGTCGGCATTGCCTGCATGGGCTTGGCGCCGACGGGCTGGCTGTTCGTCGCGGCGATGCTGCCCAATGCGCTTTGGGGTCTGGCCATGCCCACCATCCAGTCGTTGATGACGGTGCGGGTTTCCGAATCGGAACAGGGCCAGCTTCAGGGCGCGAACAATAGTGTGGGGTCGATCGCGGGCATCCTGTCGCCCCTCTTCTTTGGCGGCGTCTATGCGCTGTCGGTCGGGACCAATCCGTTTTTGCCGTGGATCGGCAGCGCCTTCTTCATCGCCGCGTTGGTCCTTGGTCTGGGCGCGCTATTGGGCCTTGGCGTGTCGCGGCCCGCCGCTTCGCTGGACATTCCCGCCCCATCCGACTAACCGCGCGGGCATCCCCCTAGCCATACAGGCTTAACGACAAGAGGCGATTCGATGACGCTGCCCATTCAGGATTCCATCCTCATCGTGGACTTCGGCAGCCAGGTGACGCAGTTGATCGCCCGCCGTGTTCGCGAAGCGGGGGTCTATAGTGAGATCGCCCCGTTCAACACCGCCGCCGAAGCCTTTGCGCGGATGCAGCCCAAGGGCGTCATCCTTTCCGGCGGTCCATCGTCGGTCATGTGGGAGGATAGCCCCCGCGCGCCACAGGCGATCTTTGATGCGGGCATCCCGATCCTCGGCATCTGCTATGGTCAGCAGACGATGATGCAGCAACTGGGCGGCAATGTGGAAGGCGGCGAGAGCGGCGAGTTCGGCCGCGCCTTCATCGAGGTGCACAAACATTGCGCCCTGTTCGACGGCCTGTGGCAGCCCGGCGACCGGCATCAAGTGTGGATGAGCCATGGCGACAAGGTGACGCAACTCGCCGAGGGGTTTGAGGTTGTCGCCACCAGCGAGGGTGCGCCCTTCGCCGTCACCGCCAACGAAGCCAAGCGCTTCTACGCCACCCAGTTCCATCCTGAAGTGGTTCACACCCCCGATGGTGGCAAACTGATCGCCAATTTCGCGCGCCATGTCTGCGGCCTTGCCGGGGATTGGACGATGGCCGAATTCCGCGAGACGAAGATTGCCGAAATCCGTGCGCAGGTGGGCAAGGGGCGCGTGATCTGCGGCCTGTCCGGCGGCGTTGACAGCGCCGTCGCCGCCGTGCTGATCCATGAGGCGATTGGCGACCAGTTGACCTGCGTGTTCGTCGACCATGGCCTGATGCGGTTGGGCGAGGCGGAGCAGGTGGTCTCTCTGTTCCGCGAACATTATGGCATCACGCTGGTCCATGTGAACGCGGAAGAACGCTTCCTGGGCGGCCTTGCGGGCCTCACCGACCCGGAGAAGAAGCGCAAATTCATCGGCGGTGAATTCATCGCCGTGTTCGAAGAGGAAGCCGCGAAGATCGGCGGCGCCGATTTTCTGGCACAGGGGACGCTATACCCCGACGTCATTGAATCGGTGTCCTTCACTGGGGGACCCAGCGTCACGATCAAGAGCCATCATAATGTCGGCGGCCTGCCCGAACGCATGAACATGAAGCTGGTCGAGCCACTGCGCGAGCTTTTCAAGGATGAGGTCCGCGTTCTGGGCAAAGAGTTGGGATTGCCCGATATTTTTGTGGGACGTCATCCCTTCCCTGGCCCCGGCCTCGCCATCCGCATCCCCGGCGAAGTCACCAAGGAGCGTTGCGACATCTTGCGGAAGGCAGATGCCGTCTATCTGGAGGAAATCCGCAACGCGGGTCTTTATGACGCGATCTGGCAGGCCTTCGCCGTGCTGCTCCCGGTCCGCACGGTCGGGGTGATGGGCGACCATCGCACCTATGACAGCGTGTGCGCCGTGCGGGCTGTAACCTCGACCGATGGCATGACGGCGGACATCTATCCCTTTGATGCGGCTTTCCTCAGTCGCGTTGCGACCCGCATCATCAACGAGGTGAAGGGCATCAATCGGGTGGTTTATGACTATACGTCGAAGCCGCCCGGGACGATCGAGTGGGAATGATGGGGCGTCCGGCATAGGCTGGCACCAATAGGCACTAAGGACCGATCAAGCCCGCAGAAATGCGCGCTTTCCCTTTTGTTTGGTCTGGCATCTTCTGGAACGGACTTGCATCGGCAAGCACGATTTTTTTATGGCATGGCGAATGGCATCGTTTATCATGATGCCATGCTGAAGGCGTGATACCATGCTGCCTTCAGAAAGGGCGTCATGGTATTATGTTCAGATAAATCACTGACATTAAATGCATTTATGGCGATATTCCTGATCCTTTTGAGCATGGTATTTCAAACGGAGAAACGCGCGGGCCATGCTGACCGATACCAAGCTGCGGAACCTCAGGCCAACGGACAAGCTTTACAAGGTGAATGATCGCGACGGCCTCTATGTGGCTGTCACGCCCGCCGGGTCGATCTCGTTCCGGTATAACTACGCCATCCACGGCAGGCAGGAGACCGTCACCTTCGGCCGCTACGGCGTTGGCGGCATCACTTTAGCGGAAGCCCGTGAACGGTTGGGCGAAGCCAAGAAGATGGTTGCGGCAGGGAAGTCGCCTGCCAAGGAGAAGGCGAGGGACAAGGCCCGCGTCAAGGATGCCGAGACATTTGGAGCATGGGCCGAAAAATGGCTGCGCGGCTACCAGATGGCCGATTCCACGCGTGATATGCGCCGTTCGGTTTTCGAGCGCGAATTGAAGCCGAAATTCGGCAATCAGAAGCTGGCAGAAATCACCCATGAGGATTTGCGCGCGCTGACCGATACTATCGTGGAGCGGGGCGCACCGGCGACGGCAGTGCATAGCCGTGAAGTTGTTTTCCAGGTTTATCGTTGGGCCATCGAGCGCGGCCAGAAGGTCGAGAACCCGGCAGAACTGGTCCGCCCGACAACCATCGCCAAATTCGAGCCGCGCGACCGCGCCCTAACGCCCGATGAAATCGGCTTGATGTATCAATATATGGAACGGATCGGCACCGCGCCATCCTTCCGGGCAGCGGCCAAGCTGCTGCTGCTGACCATGGTGCGCAAGGGCGAACTGACCAACGCGAAATGGGATGAGGTCGATTTCACCAAGGCACTCTGGACGATCCCGAAAGAACGGATGAAGCGGCGTAATCCGCATTTGGTGTTCCTATCCAGACAGGCGCTGGACATCTTCATTGCTCTGAAAACCTTTGCGGGCGGATCAGACTATGTGTTGCCGGGGCGTTATGATTCCGACGAACCCATGAGCAGTGCCACGCTTAACCGGCTATTGACGCAGACATACAGGCTCGCCCAAAAGGAAGGAAAGCCGCTCGGCAAGTTCGGCCCGCACGATTTGCGGCGCACGGCCAGCACGCTTCTGCACGAAGCGGGTTACAACACTGACTGGATAGAAAAGTGCCTTGCGCACGAGCAGAGGGGCGTCAGGGCCGTCTACAACAAGGCCGAATACCGCGAGCAACGCACGGCGATGCTGCAAGACTGGGCGGATATGATCGACGAATGGACGCTTGGGCGGATGCGGCCTGCAAGTAGGAGCGAAGATTAGGCTTTTTGTTCACATCAAAAAACAGGACGGAAAGCCGGATAGCATAGGAAGTTGACGAAACTCCGCTGGAATGGACGCTAGGGCCTTGAATACCGCTTGGCGCTCGACCCCAAGCTTTCTTGCTATTTCTGACTGACTTACGCCATATCGCACAAGCATCACTATTTGCTTCTTTCGATCAGAAAATTTCTTGTCGGCCATCCATCGCGCATGATGGCGCATTTCCGCTTCGTCCGCTGGCTGAAATCCATATTTGCGGACGTAGTGATAGATATAGCTGTCCACCAGCGGATCGCCTGATTGCGCGTGAACCGCCTTCAATTGCGCGGATTGCAGACTAATTCTGGCAAGCTCGAGGTCGAAGTGCGATAGTGATCGTTTCGCTTTTCGATATGCGGGGTTCCATTCCCCGTTCGGCAATTTGGGCCGATGATTTGAGCAGTATAGGCTACTAATACCAATGTGCATTGATTAGAACCCATGTGCCCATTGACGTAGTCCCAGGGACATGATGCGCCAAGGCTGTTCTGCGAGCTTGTTCCAGGCGTAGCAGCAGTGATCGACGATATCGTCGTAAGAATTGAAGATGCGGTTTGAGAGCCAGTTGTCTCGCATAAATTGCCAGACATTCTCGACCGGGTTCAACTCAGGGCATCTGGGCGGCAGCGGCATCAGAGTGATGTTGGGCGGAACGACGAGTTCTGCAGAGCCGTGCCATCCGGCTTGATCGAGAAGCAACACGGCATGAGCACCGGGCGCGACATGGAAGGCAATTTCGTCAAGGTGCATACTCATTGCCTCACTGTTGCACCTGGGCATGACGATGCCTGCTGCTTTGCCTTCTGCGGGGCAAATCGCCCCAAAGAGCCAGGCCGATGATCGCCGTTGGTCTTTTGGCGCTGAGGGTCTGGTGCCGCGCTTTGCCCAGCGCCGGGTGAGCTTGGTCTGCTGACCGATGCGGGCTTCATCTTGCCACCATAATTCTAGGGGCGTGCCTTTCGGGAGGCCTCGTTTGATTTGCTCCAGACAGGCAGCGAACTCTTTTTAAAAATGGCGATATCATCGGGTTTCTGGCCACGGTGGCGGGGCCGCGCCGTGATCTTGCGATACCCCAGCGCGCGAAGCTCTCTTCCAAGCGTGTGACGCGTGACCGACAATTGGAACTCGTCCCGGATCCACTGCGCCAGATCGCATAGACGCCAGCGCACGACACCATGCGCCGCCGGGATAGGCCCTGTCTCGACGATTTCGGCAAGCTTGGCGCGCTGTTCGTCGTTCAGGATCGACGTCCGTCCGGGGGCCTTGCGCGTTGCCAGACCGTCAGGGCCGCCCTCATTGAACCGCACGACCCAGTCGCGCACGATTTGCAGCGTCACCCCGGCAAACTTCGCTGCATCGCTACGGTTCCCGCCGTCCAGGATCAGAGCCACCGCCAATAAACGACGCACCTGGTCCCCATCACCGCATCGTCGGGCAAAGCCACGCAAATCCGTTGATGTGTAGTCAGTTCGAACCCCAATCGCCGCCGCCATCGCAAGCCTCCTTGTGCCTGCAATGTCGAATCATAATTTCAGCCTCTTGGGAATCTCAAACGTGAGTCAGAACCAGCGCCCCTTGGTATAAGCCGCAGCTTGTCCTCTGGATCATCCGCCTTGGGGCTATCGCTTCCTTCTGAAAATGCAGGCAACTCCGCCAGTGCACCGCAACACCGGCAGAACCCTTCCACGCGCCTCCTATTCAAGCGCGTATCGCGCACCTTGGCTTTAGTTGGCCGCTTTCGGACGCAGGCACCGACTAACCCAATCAGAGATTCGAGCGTCGCGACAAACCGCTCGTCCATTGCGGATCGTCTGTCCTCCGTAGAGGTAAATGCCATCAGCAATCTGCGCTGCTGACGGGCTGTCGCGTCCAACCCCACCAACTGAACGATTTTACCAAAGCCTGCTCCCGTCGCGATGCCGGGGACGTAGTTCAAGTATCGCTGTGGAAGCACCGCCGTGTATGCCGAAACGGCAGGGTCAACGAGTTCCTCTATTAGTCGAACACTGTGTTTGTCGCCGGAGGATGGCCGCCAACGATCCTGAAACCGCATGATCGCGGCGGATACTGTCGGATCGCAACCCTCCCAGATGGCGATTGAGGGAATGTGCATGTCAACCATTTTAGCCAATTATTCGACCGACACAACCTGAATTGGCGGGCACCATCAGGCACAGCTTTGCAAGTGACTGAAAGGGGCCGGAACGTGCCATTGCCGATGAATAGGACACTCATCAACCGCAAGAAACTCCACGCCATGATCCCGCTGGCCGAGCGGACGATATATAACATGGAGCAGCGCGGAGAGTTCCCCCGCCGCATCGCCCTCACGAGCCGCAGTGTCGCGTGGGATTTGGCCGAGATCGAAGAATGGATTGAAGCGCGCAAGGCATCAGGCGCTCAAGCCGCACGCCCCGGCATTGCTGCCTGAGCCGTAGTATTTTGGCTAGTTGCTCGGCTTCTGGAAATTAAGTCGTGGCGGTCCACGAGCTAGCGGCCTTCACCAATCGGGCACCGGAACTTTCGCGGGCTGATCCGTATGAAGGCATAGCTGATGGCAGGCCTGCGGGGCAGAGCATAGCGCGCAAGGGAACGCCCCGCCTTGCGCCGAACCGCACCTCGCAATGTGATTTCTTCGTAGCCGACATACTGGACGCTGCACCCAAGGGTGATATGGCCAGCATGGAGCATCCGCTATTCGCGCTGAAAGCTGGCGACAGCCGCGTTAGAACCTACGAGCGCAACGGCTGCACCGTCACCGTGAAGCCCGGTCATGATGGCTGCGCAACCATCCACGACAAGGATTTGTGGATTTACTGCATCAGCCAGATGATCGAGGCGAGGAACGCGGGGCAGGAAGTCTCGCGCGTGGTGCGCTTCAAAGCTTACGATTTCCTCCGCGCCACAAACCGCGACACGAGCGGTCGGGCTTATATCCGAATGGGTGAGATGCTGGCACGGCTTACCGGGACGCGCATTGAAACAAACATTGAAACGGCAGGCAGGCGCGAACGGGGCTTCTTCGGACTTGTGGACTCTGCCAAGGTAGTCGAGCACGACCGTAGCAACCGTATGGTTGCTGTCGAGGTGACGTTGCCAGACTGGTTGTTCCGGTCCGTTGAAGCTATGCACGTGCTAACCTTGAACCGCGACTACTTCCGCCTGCGGAAGCCGCTGGAGAGGCGCATCTACGAGTTGGCGCGGAAGCACTGCGGCACACAACCAAACTGGCGAATCTCACTGGCAGTGCTCCACCATAAGAGTGGCAGCGCATCACCGCTGCGCAACTTTCGTGAAGACGTGCGAGCGCTGGTCGAGTCCGGCCATTTGCCTGATTACCTGATGTCCTACGATCCGGCACGGGACATGGTTACGTTCTACGCCTATGGCCCGAAAGGCCGGGTGGCTGAGGCCAAGGATATGTTGGCTGGACGCCCTCACGCGCCAGTGATTGCGCATGAGAAGGCCCATGCACGGAAAGCGCGGAAACGTCGCGCCTGTAGCTAAAGCGCAAATTTCACGGGCAAACGGCGGCCTGTGGATAACTCATTCAAGCTGCGAGTCGTTTCGTGCTTTTAGGTGCACTTACCCGCGCGTGGGCACGTGCTTTTAGGTGCACCCCATTTCGTGCTTTTAGGTGCAGGACGATTCTGCAACTCATTATAGTAGAATGATTTTTTAGCAGCTTTTGAGAGTGTAACGCGCGCGCGCGTTTTAACCCTATATATTTTAACTTAGAGCCGAGGCGCTGCCGGTTCCCACCGGCTATAGTGCCGCCCACTGTCGGACAACCGGTCGCCTATCGAGTCAGACTGACGACAACGCCCAGGACAAACCGTGACAGGCACCAAAATGAAGCAAGGCCGTAGCGGAACGCGAAACCACCGTCAGGAGCCGCAGGAAGGCCGCACAGCGCACAATCAGAGGGAAGGGGTGTCGAACGCTCTGTGGCCGGAAAACGGCTCCTGTGACCAAAGCGGCCCGCGAGCAGAGCGCGCGGGCCAGAAAATCAATCAAGATGGGATTAGTTTCAACCGTTAGAGGGTTTCGGCTCCGTCTCGCTTGCGGTTGAGGTTGCCCCGGTGCTGGCGCGCGCTCTGGCTACGACCCCATGGACATGCGCCATATAGGCCGGATCGTCGCCGCCCTCGCCCTTCGCTGCATCGAGATAAGCGGCAATGGTCGCCTCGCTGTCGAGATAGTCGGCGGAATCGTAGCGGTTGAATTTATGTTCGGTCATGGCTCTGATCTTATACGAAAATGGCCCCGCAATCATGTGCGGGGCCGTCAGGTGTCATTGCCGGGGGTCATCTTCTCGCTGCACTCGCACCAGCATCATGTCGAAAGTTTCCCGCTGCTTCCGCGATCCATAGAATGGCATCGAATGGATACCTCGCAAGGTTCGCAGCGCATGGATAGCGCCTTGCCGCGACGCCCGCGCGTGCCAGTTGGCAAAGGCATCCAGCTTGGGGCCGTGGCCACGTTCGCGAAGCCAATGAACGAGGTGATAGAAGATGACCAGCAGCGTCACGCACAGCACGGAGAACAAGGTCATCTGAACGAGGAAGGAAACAAGATTGGACATGGTTACTCCTTTGGCGGCATGGCCGCTTTCGTGGGAAGAGATTGATCGGCGGCGGGCTGAATGGTGTTCACCGGATCAGGGGGAGCCGCCTCGCCCTTTAAATCGTCTGATGACGGGGCTTCCAGTGGGGAGGAAGGGGCGGGCGAGCCAGCATAAGCAGCGTTTTCCATGCCGGGCACGGATATGGCCGACATCACCCCCAACCCTCGACCAACTGCGGAAAGGCTGGTTGCCAACCCCACGGTAGATCCGCTTGCGGCAGAATCTACCGTTTTGGTGTTCACCGATCCAGAACCAGAGGCCCCGGCGTTGCTATCATGCTCCTTTTGCGCGGTGCCTTTGCCCTCATCCGTGTTGGTCGCGTGTTTTATGGCTTGTGACGCTGCGCTTGCGCCGCCAGCACGATTTGTCGGGCTAGTGGATGCACCGCCGCCAGTTCGTTGCCCCGCAGAGCGCGCCGCCGCTGATATGCCATCGGAAACGCCACCGGCGGGCCCGGCCCGGCCCGCACCCATGATGCTATTGTTCAGGAGGCCAGCAAGACCACCGGAGGGCGCACCACCCGCCGCGCCTCCTCCAGCAGCACTCGCCGCACCCGTTGCAGCAGCAGCAGTAGCACCAACAGCGAGGCCGGCGCCGCCAGTAAGCGCCATTGCTGCCATGGAGCCGATCGTTCCACCACCACTCGGAGAAACGCCGCCGATAAGGCCCTGAATAAGGTCAGGGATGGTTTTCGCCAGATAGGCGCACACCAAAGCGAGGCCGACCATGGTCAGCATGGAAGCATTGTCGGCGGTATAGGCCGCCTTCCATTGGGCTGCTGACTGGACGATGAGGCCGACGATCAGAGTTAGCACAAACAGCTTTGCGCCGACCGACACCGCATAACGCAGGATCGCCAACGCATAATCACGGGTCCATTGCGAACCGCCAAAGCCCATGAACAGGACCGATGCATTGATGACGATATAGGATTCAACGAGCGTTACGAACATGAACGCGGCGATGAAGGCGAAGCAAAGCAGAACCAGAAGTGCGGATAGGGCAATGCCAACCGCCGTGATGGGGTTCCATGTAGCCGGAGACATTGTCTCGGCGAGATTCACCGCCGTTGCAAACATGTCACCGGGTTTAAGGCCTTTGCCCAAACCAGACGCCTGTGCTCCGGCTTCCCGGAAACTATCGACAATCGCACTTGCCCAATCGCGTGAATACATGAGTAGAGCAGCAAAAAAGCCGATCACTAGAACACTACGGACAAGCTCACCGACAATTTCCCCAAAGTCGGCGTTTTTCATGACTAACGGAAAGAACGTAATCACGAATTGAATTGCAGCAAGTGACCAGAATAGAGATGTTGCGTAACCTTGCAGTCGTCCGTCCCAGCTATTTGCCGAATTTTGGATCATTAGCAGAAGGCCTTGAATTGCCGTATCCGGCTCCTGCAAAGCGCCAGTTTGTGCAAGAGCTTCCCCCGCCCCGGCCGTGGCCAGAAGGAGGAACCCAGCACCAAAGATCATTGCCCTTTTCATGATTAGAACTCCACCGCGCCGCCACGTCTCGATTTGACGTTTGGCTGAAAGGCAGTCCCGTCTTGCATGGTTGGAACGCAATCGACGTCGGAAGGACGAGACACCACCAAGGAAGTTGCCAACGCACCCATTGCACCAGAGACGGCGATGATCGCGATCAGGATCGCTTTCGAAATCATCATGATTAGAACTCCTTGGAGCCACCTCGGCGGGACTTCACCGAGTAGAATTGTTGACGACCGGCATCATCGACCGTTTGGCGTTCGAGCTGCTGCGCATACCACTGGCTTTGCGACTGAATTTGCGCGTTCATAAGCTGACGCAGCTTCTGCATCTGCTGGACCTGCTGGGCTGCAATTTCGTTGCCTGCCTGAATCGCCTGCATACGGCCTTGTGCCGTCTGCGAGCGCTGGACCAGTTGCGCCATAACCGCATCTTCGTCCGCGATTGACGACACGTTCATGCCTGCCGAGCGCATCGCAACGCGCATGGAGTCGAACCCCTGTTCATTCCACCGCCGGTAATTGTCGGCCATGTAGGACGAGCTTTTGCCGCTCTGCGCCAAATAGCTGCCGTAGTCCCTGAATTGGTTGCGGAACCGCGTATCGAAATCGGTCAATCCGCCCGACAGCGCCTTGCTCTGCTGATACAGGGATTGAAGTTGTTGCAGATCGCCGGTCATGCGGTTGAACATGCTCGATGGCAGGGAAATGCCCTGCTTGAGCATGTCGTTATATTGCTGGATTTGGTTCTGTAGCGTGGCAGCAGTGCTAAGCGCCGTTTCAATTTCCTTGGCCGTCTGGATGGCTTGTTGGAAGGTCGTAGAGCAGTTGGTGCAATAGATCGTCAGCGCCAATGCGGGCGACGTGTGCAGAGCGCCGCCGACCGAAAGGGCCAGCGCGGTAGCGAAAAGCGGATAGCGCAATGTCTTGGTCACAATAATATCTCCGGCTCTGAAAATCAGTGGTGATAATATGCGTTTGGTGAGCGGTAGCTTTGCCGCTCATCGGGTGGGATGCGCATCAGATCGAAGCTCCATTCCTCAAGCGCGCGGTCAATCTCGGCGGCAAGGGCTTGGGCATCAGTAATATGACCTTTGCCCAATTCGCTCTGAACGGCGACAATGGATTGCCTTAGTTCCGATATTCGGCGTTTGACTTTCATAAGATATTCTCCTGTTCCTTGCGGGCGACTATTCCCTCGAATGTTGATTTGATTTCGTCATCGGATAGATCGAGATCAGTCAGACCTGTCCTGACGGCCAATTTGCCAATTCGCGCTGCCGCCTCATTTTGCAGCTTGGCGAATTTCGCTTGGGCTTCCTCAAGCTCCCGCCGCGCTGCCGCTCGTCGGTCGTTGAGGTTTTTCCGTGCCATTCCCTAATCCTCATTTTGATGCATCAGAGGTTTAAGGTATTGGTGATTAGGTAGTTTTTGCAAGAATAGAATTAGACCATTCACGCTTTGGATTGCACAATCCAAAATATAGTCTGGAGACTATAAATATATATCCATGCGCGATCATGCGCGAGGATATACGATTATGCGCGAACATACGCGATACATAATGCAAAACTCTGCAAAACTCCGCATAAGTTTGAAAATCAACTTCTCTATTGCTTAAATTGCAGACCTTCGCATAGAATTGCATTCATGCAGACGGCAAGATGTGCATTGTAGGCCCACGCGGCGAAGTCACGCGGACCCACAATGCAGTCTCTTACTCGCCTGCGGCTCGACGGAATCTTGCTCTGCGAGGCTCACGGTCGCCGCCGCGACGGAACCGGAAGGAGGCGCACGGCGCATGAGTGACAGCACCAAAAAGGAAAATACCCGGCCACGCGGAACGCCGGTAAAGGTGTGGGCGACGGACGAGGAGCGCGCCGAGATCGCCGCCCGCGCCACGCAGACGGGCATGTCACAGTCCGCCTATTTGCGGGCGGCGGGCCTCAATCATCCGGTCCGGTCCGTCTATGACCTAAAAGCCGTTGCTGACCTTGGGCGGGTTAATGGCGATTTGGGCCGGGTCGCTGGTCTGCTGAAATTGTGGTTAGCCGATTGGCGCGGGTTTGGTGCGAAGCCCGCCGAGGTCGAAAAAATGATGAACGAATTTCGGGAGCTTCAAACCGAGCTATCGGCCACCATGCGACGGGCGCTCAAATGATCGCCAAGCGCATTGCCCGGACCAAAGGCACGTCCAGTCCGGCGCGGCTTGTCCGTTACATGGTGGCGGCGCAAGGGGGGATCGAACCGGAAAGCTGGGCGCGCACCGCCGACTATATTCTCGACACCAAAAAGACGACGACGCAGGGCGAGAAGGTCGCCACCTACCGCGTCACGAATTGCGGAACCGATGACCCGGCGCAGGCCACGACGATCATTGAGGCCATGCAGGCGGCCAATACGCGCAGCAAGGCCAACAAGACCTATCACCTCGTTTTCAGTTTCCCGCCGGGAGAACAGCCGCCGCTAGAGGTGCTGCACGCCATCGAGGACGAGCTTTGCGCGGCCATCGGTTTTGCCGACCATCATCGCATTAGCGCGGTGCATCAGGACACGGATCATTTGCATGTCCATGTCGCCATCAGCAAGGTTCACCCGACCGGCCTGCAAAACATCGAGCCATTTTATGACAAGCAGCGGCTTATGGAGGCGTGCGAGCGCCTAGAAATCAAGCACGGACTCGCCCACACCAATCACGGACTAACCGAGGGGAAAGCCTATGCCCGGTCAGATCGGAGCCGCGTTGATCGGATCGGTGACATGGAGGCCCATGCAGGCGTCGAAAGCCTTGCGAGCCATATCACGCGCACCGTGGCCCCGGCGATACGGGCGGCGGCCAGTTGGCAGGAGCTTCATACAGCGATGTCCGAGCATGGTTTGCAGATCAAACCGCGTGGCGCAGGTTTTGTTATCGGTGATGCCCGGCAAGGGGTTTGGTGCAAGGCCAGCGATGCGGGCCGCGATCTATCGGCCAAGGCGCTGACCGACCGGCTGGGGCTGTACGAGGCCGATCAAAGCCAGTCCCGGTCAGCGCGGCAGGGCTACACGCCGGGACCACGGCACCGGCACCCGTCGAGCGTAAATCTGTTCACTGAGTATCAGCGGGAGCGTCAGGCCGCCATCGCTACCCGTAGGGGCGGCTTAGCTGCGATCCGGAGCGAGAGCGACGAGCGGCGGCGCGCGCTGCTCCATTGGTGTGCAGCCCAGCGGGCAATTGCGAGGGTCGCCGCCCGTGGCCTTGCCCGGCGCACGATAGGCGCGACCATATCGACACAGGCGAATGCCCGGCGGGCCGAGATCGCCAGCATAGCAGCAGCGAAGCGGAAGGCATTAATCGGGGCCACGACCTTGCCTATCTGGAGTGATTGGCTCGCTGCCCGTGCCGAGGTTGGCGACGTCGAGGCGTTGGGCGTTTTGCGGTCGAGAGCCGAACGCGCCGAAAAGGTGCGTGGTGACCTTCTGACCGCCGAGCGGGCCGACAGGGCTAAGATCATCATTCTCGACAGCTTAAAGGCCGTCGCTAGCAAGAACGGCGCTATGTCCTACCGGACGGCGGACGGTGGCCTTGTCGTGGACCGGGCCAGCCATGTGCAGGCGAGCGGAGCAACAATCGGCGCGGCGTTCGTCGCCCTGGCATTGGCCGCTGACAGGTTCGATGGGCAGACGCTGGACGTGCGAGGGAGCGAAGAATTCCGGCGCGACGTGGCCCAGCTCGCAGGCGTTCATGGCATCCGCACCACCTTTTCCGATCCGCTGCTTGAGGCGATCAGGCAAACGGGAGCAGCCAGTAGGGGTGTCAGCAGGGCGCAGAGCGCGCCGAGGGGGCTGACGCCAAAGGAAAGAACGCCAGAGCGGCCTAGAAAGGTGCGGAAGGGCCGGAGCGCGGGACTGGAATTGTGATGGAGAAAGCCCGGCGGAATTCGTGCTTTCAGTTACCAAGGGTCCGGGCCGGTGTGTGAAACCACGAATCTGCCTGCGATAACTGAAGCCCAGAACGGGCAAAACGTGGGGGAAGGCTCTGTATCTTGACCTTAGGAACCCGGCGTTCGTGTTTTCACACACCGGGCTTCGTGCCGGTTCGCGTTTCCGATACGGCCAGCCCTGCGTCGTTCGTGTGTTCAGGAACCCGCGTCAGATTCGTGTTATTAGGAACCTACGCGGACAGCAGTGGGCGGTAATCGAGGAATCGCCCCATCACCCTTAGCGATTTGGCACATTCTGTCTGACGATTATTCCATTGCCAAAATTGGCTAATTTGGACATATTGCCAATGGAGGGGGCAGGGATCATGAAGCGACTATCGGCTGCCGAAGCGAAAAACGGCTTCGGTCATCTCATTGATCTTGCCCGTCACGAACCCGTTGTGATTGAGAAGCACAATCGCGCGGTAGTCGTGGTTCTCAGCATCGAAGAATATAATCGTCTGTCGGAGGAGTCTGTACCTCATCGGCAGTCGGCCAGTACGAAACCGGGGAATAACAATGCCGTATGATAATGCTGCCGTTCAGCGGCTCAGCAGCTTTGCTTGGTCAATCGCAGAAATTTTGCGAGGGGACTTTAAGCAATCAGAATATGGTAAGGTTATTCTACCATTCGTAGTTCTCCGTCGCCTCGATTGCATTCTTGAAGGCTCGAAGGAGGCCGTGCTCAAGGCTGCAGAAACTTTGCCTGATGGTGTGGACGAGGCCACACAGGATATGATCCTGTTCGGCGCGGCGGGCGGCAATGTGAAGGTTTACAACCTGTCCCGCTTCACGCTGGCCACCCTCAAGGGCCAAGACCCCGGCCAGCTTCACGCCAACTTGGTCGATTATATCACCAAGTTTTCGGCCAATGTCCGCGACATCTTCCTCGACAAGTTCCTGTTCACCGACCAACTCAAGCGGCTCAAGGAGGGCGGCATCCTCTGGAACGTCTTTGAGCGTTTCACCGAGATCGACCTGCACCCCGATGTCGTCAGCAATATCGAGATGGGCTATCTCTTCGAGGAACTGATCCGCCGCTTCTCGGAAATCTCCAACGAGACGGCGGGTGAGCACTTCACCCCGCGCGAAGTGATCCGCCTGATCGTTGATTTGCTGATCGCCAACGACGACACCAAGCTGACCGGGCGCGGCATTATCCGACAGGTGTATGATCCGGCTTGCGGCACGGGCGGTATGCTCGCGCTCACCGAAGCCGCCTTGCAGGAGTTCAACCCCTCAATCCGCGTCGAATTGTTCGGGCAGGAATTGAACGGCGAATCCTTCGGCATCTGCAAATCCGACATGCTCGTGACGGGCCACGATCCCGAGCAGATCGCCTTCGGCAACACGCTCACGCAGGACGCCCACAAGGACAAGCGATTCCACTACATGCTGTCCAACCCGCCCTACGGTGTGGACTGGAAAAAGTATCAAGACGCGATCAAGGGCGAAGCCGACAGCTTGGGCTTCGATGGCCGTTTCGGCGCGGGGACACCGCGCATCTCCGATGGCCAGCTTCTTTTCCTGCAACACATGATCTCGAAAATGCGTGATGATGAAATCGGCTCGCGCATCGGCATCGTCATGAACGGCTCGCCCCTGTTCACGGGCGGAGCCGGGTCCGGTGAAAGCGAAATCCGCCGATGGATGTTCGAGAATGATTGGGTCGAAGCGATTGTCGCCCTGCCGACCGACCTGTTCTATAACACCGGCATCCAGACCTATGTGTGGTTGCTGACCAACCGCAAACCCGCCAATCGCCGGGGTAAGGTGCAGTTGATCAACGCCAGCGGCGAGCGGTTCTGGCGCTCCATGCGCAAGTCGCTTGGTTCCAAGCGGCGGGAAATTTCCGAAAAGGGACGCGCCGACATCGTGCACATCTACGAGGGCTTCCTGAATGGCGGTAGCGGCGAAGGCGATGTCGCCAAGATTTTCGACGTTACCGACTTCGGTTATCGGGAAATCCGCGTCGAACGTCCGTTGCGCCTGAATTTTCAGGCGAGTCAGGAACGCATCGCTCGCCTTGCCGATGAGAAGGTGTATGCGCGCCTGCCTGAAGAGGAGCGGGAAGAGATCGAGGTCGCCTTACTGGCGATGGGCGACGCGCTCTTCACCAACCGCAACGCCTTCGAGAAGGCACTGGCCAAGGCGCTCAAAGCCGAGGGCGTGAAGATCGCCGGGCCGGTCAAGAAGGCGATCCTTACGGCACTGTCCGAGCGTGACGAGGAAGCTGACATCTGCACCGACAAGGACGGCAATCCCCAACCAGATACCGACTTGCGCGACCACGAGCTTGTGCCGCTGAAAGAGGATTGGCGCGAGTATGTGACTCGCGAGGTGGCGCCCTTCGCTCCCGATGCCTGGGTGGACGAATTCTACCGTGACGCCCGCGATCGCGAAATTGGCCGCGTCGGCTACGAGATCAACTTCAACCGCTATTTCTACCGGTATACCCCGCCGCGCCCGCTGGGCGAGATCGACGCAGAGCTGAAGGCGTTGGAGGCGGAGATCGCGGGACTTTTGCAAGAGGTGGCGGCGTGACGCGCCCTCGGCAAATGGTCAAATTTGATCTGGCCCACACCGAAGTAAGGGGCTTTGATGCATTGACCAAAGCTCCTTCTCATTGGGACGTCTTGCGAATAGCGACCCTTTTTCGAGAGTCGCAAGAGATGGGACAGGACGGGCTACCTGTCCTTTCAGTTTCAATAAACTGGGGTATTTCGGATCGGGAACTAAACGACGATGACAGGCACCGCATTGTAAACCAAATCGACGACAAAAACTCCTACAAGCGTGTTCGTCCTGGTGATCTCGTCTACAATATGATGCGCGCTTGGCAGGGCGCGCTTGGCGTAGCAAAGTTAGACGGGCTTGTCAGTCCCGCCTATGTAGTGGCTCGACCTACTCGTAAGCTTCATGCTCCATACTTTGAGTATCTGCTGCGCACTCCAATATGGATCGAAGACTTGCGCAGGGCGTCGAAGGGTATCGCTGATTTCCGCCAGCGACTCTACTGGGAGCATTTTCGTCAAGTTCTCGTGCTTCTGCCTCCTTTATCGGAACAGATGTCCATTGCCGATTTCCTCGGTCGCGAAACCGCCCGTATCAACCGGTTGATCGAGAAGAAGCGCCTCTTCGGGATGAGCGTGGCATGTCGGATTGAGGCGCTTGTGGACCAAGCAATTTCCGATGCCAATGTTCCACGCATACGATTTGAACACCTGACGCAGCGCGTTTCGCGCCCCGTCACGTTGTCCGAGCACGATGAGCTGGTTCGGCTTGGCCTCTATAACCGGGGGCGCGGTATCTTCAAAAAGCCCGCCGCCGACGAAGAAGGCATGGGCGATTCCGAGTTCTTCTTCGTCGAGTCTGGCGACCTTATCCTTAGCGGCCAGTTCGCATGGGAGGGTGCAGCCGCCCTCGCCACCGCCGAGGAAGAAGGCTGCGTCGTTTCGCACCGTTACCCCGTTTATCGGGGCAAGTCCGGGGTTAACACCTCCTATTTGCTCGGCCTCCTACGGAGCAGCTACGGTGATTTCCTTCTCAACGAAGCATCGAGAGGTTCGGCTGGTCGTAACCGGCCCCTGAACGTGCGCCGCCTTGGAAAAGAGAAAATCCCCGTTCCCGGATCGGAGTTGCAAAAGGCCGTTGAGCAAGCGGTCGATTTCGAGCGACGATTGAAGAGAAAAACA
This sequence comes from Sphingobium aromaticiconvertens, assembly GCF_037154075.1. Taxonomy (NCBI): domain Bacteria; kingdom Pseudomonadati; phylum Pseudomonadota; class Alphaproteobacteria; order Sphingomonadales; family Sphingobiaceae; genus Sphingobium; species Sphingobium aromaticiconvertens. The sequence goes on along the minus strand of NZ_JBANRJ010000001.1, from coordinate 164,993 downwards.
GAGCAGTCGATTGCCCGACTTGAGGAATTCCGCACCGCGCTCATCACCGCTGTCGTGACCGGACAGATCGACGTAACGACTTGGGGTAAGCAAGGTCAGACGGACCGCCGCCTTGAGCGGATCGAGGAGGCCATGCGGGCATGAGGTTGACCGCCAAATCCCTTGAACATCTGACCGGGATCATCACCGGCGATTCCCAGAAAAGCCCCTACCGTTCCGGCCCGCAGCTTGTCGGTTTCTTCAACGATTTCGGAGAAGGCGACCTCTACGGGCAGGGCTTCCCGTCCCGCGCTCAATTCGCGCGTGCCAAGCTGGACAAGTTCAACGGCACGGACACGATGAAGGGGATCGTGTCCGCCGCCTTTGATTTTATCGGCGAGGATGGTTTCAATGCCGAGGACGTCGCATATCAGTTCAATCAAATCCTTTCTCGCGATGGTTTCCGGCTTACCATCAAGGATGACTACGGCTGGATGGAAGGGGACAAAGAGGTCAGGATCAATCCGGGCTTTGAAGTTCGCCCGCTCGGGCAGAATGTCTTGGCACCGACGAGCCTCGTCGCCATCAGCCACGAGGCCATCACGGAGCAGGTGCGCAAGGCCAACCAGAAAATCGAGTCCGGCGATTTCTCCGGCGCGATCACCAACGCCTACACCTTGGTTGAGCACCTTTTGAAGCTCTTGCTCACGGAAACGGGCACAGCATTCAAGGAAACCGAAGGCGACATCAGGGCGCTCTACAGGGCATTGCAGCCGTCCTTGAACCTTGATCCCGCTAAGCTTGAGGAGCCGCTGAAGCCGATTGTGGGCGGCTTCCAGACATTGATCGGCGGGCTTTACGAAATGGCCAACAAGGGCAGCGACCGCCACGCCCGCCGTTTCAATCCCGCGCGGCATCACGCCAAGCTGGCCGTCAACGCGGCCTTCGCGCTGTGCGATTTCCTTGTCGAAAGCCGCGACTATCAAAAAGCACGGGCGGCCAACGCCCTGCGTAAAGAGGATGCCGCATGAGAACCGCCGCCCACAACGCCCACAAGGAACAGGTGGTGCAGGACCACCTGATTGCCCGGCTCGTCGCGTCCGAAGGCTATGAATTGCGCGATGCCAAGGCCGATTACGACCGGGCGCTGGCAATGGACAAGGCGTTGGCCCTGCGCTTCGTGCAAAACACCCAGCCTAACGAATGGGCCAAGCTGGAAGGCCACTATACCGCAGCGGCGACGGACACCTTCTTCAAGCAGCTTGAAAAGTCCCTCAAAGATCGCGGGTTGCTGGATGTGCTACGGCAGGGGATCAAGATTGTCCCCGGTATCAAGTTCGCGCTTTGCTATTTCCGGCCTGCCAGCGGATTGGAACCCAAGCGTGTCGTCGAATACGAGGCCAATATTCTCTCGGTGATGAAGGAGGTCGAATACAGCGAGCGGCACGGCGGGCGGCTGGACGTGGCTCTGTTCCTCAACGGCCTTCCCGTGGCGACGATGGAGGCTAAGAACCTCCTCACCGGTTCCAATTTCCGCCATGCCGAAAAGCAATACCGGCAGGACCGCTCGCCAGCGGGCGAACCGCTGCTGACCTTCAAGCGCGGGGCCTTGGTCCATTTCGCGCTGGACGAGGACAACGTATCCATGACCACGCGGCTGCAAAATGGCCGCACCCGTTTCCTGCCCTTCAACCGGGGCCGCGATGGCGGGGCCGGGAATCCCGACATAGAAGACGAGTTCCGCGTCGCCTATCTCTATGGCGCAGGCGAGTGGGGCGCGGCCATTTTCTCCCGCGCCGTGTTGCTCGATATCATCGGGCGCTTCATTCACCTCGACACCAGCGGCAAGACTGAAGCCCTGATCTTTCCGCGCTTCCAGCAGCTTGATGCCGTGCGCAGGCTTATGGCGCACGCAGGCCAGTTCGGCGCTGGGCGAAATTACCTGATCCAGCACTCCGCCGGTTCAGGCAAATCCAACACTATCGGCTGGCTCGCGCATCACGCGATCAACCTGCATGACGCGGACGACAAAGCGGTGTTCAACACCGCTATCATCGTCACCGACCGTATCGTGCTGGACCGCCAGCTTCAAAGCACCGTCTCACAGTTCGAACAGACGCAGGGCGTCGTGCGCAAGATCGACGGCACATCCAAACAGCTCAAGCAAGCCATCGCCAAGGGTGCGCGCATCATCGTCACGACGATCCAGAAATTTTCTACCGATCACCTGAAAGCGATTTCCGGTCAGGGTGATCGCACCTTTGCTGTCATCGTGGACGAGGCGCACAGCAGCCAGTCCGGCAAATCCGCCCAAGCTATGACCGACGCGCTCACGCGCGAGGCGGATTCCAGCGATGACATTGAGGACATCATCGCGGCCTATCAGAAGGCACGTGGTCCGCAGGCGAATATCAGTTTCTTTGCCTTCACCGCCACGCCGCGTAATGTCACGCTGGAACGCTTCGGCAACAAAGGCGCGGACGGGCTTCCGCATCCCTTCCATCTCTATTCAATGCGCCAAGCCATCGAGGAAAACTTCATTCTGGATGTTCTCCAGAACTATATGACCTACAAGGCTTACTACGAGCTAGAAAAGGCCATTGAGGACGACCCGCAATTGAGCGGCCGACGCGGTCAGCGGCGGGTTGCACGCTACGCCAACCTTCATCCCACCGCCATCGGCCAAAAGGTCGAGATCATCGTCGAGCATTTTCGCCGTCATGTCGCAAAAATGCTCGACGGGCAGGCCAAGGCCATGCTCGTTACCAGCAGTCGCGATCATGCACTGCGCTACTATTTTGGGGTGCGTGACTACATCAAGGCCCAGGGCTATGCCGACCTTCGCGCTCTTGTTGCTTTCTCTGGCGACCTTCCTTTCGATGGCCAAACGTACACTGAATCTGACCTGACGGGTTTCGTTGAAACCGAGTTACCGGGTCGCTTCGACGGCTTCAAGCCGGATGGCACGCCCTTTCCCGAACAGTATCAAATCCTGATCGTTGCCGAGAAATACCAAACCGGTTTCGACCAGCCTAAGCTCTGCGCGATGTATGTAGATCGCAAGCTGGCGGGCCTACAGGCGGTGCAAACTCTGTCACGCCTGAACCGCACCCGTCCCGGTAAGGATCAGACCTTCATCCTCGATTTCCAGAATGCCATTGAGGACATTCAGGACGCCTTCCGGCCATATTTCGAGGTGACGGCGCTCGAAGCCAATTCCGACCCCAATCTCGTTTATGACCTTGAAGGGCGGCTGTTCAAATTCGCCTATCTCGACAAGGACGAAATTGAGCGGTTTGCCGCGACCTATTATCAGGGGGCACTTGATGGCGGCGACCGTGCGCGGCTCGAAGGGTTGGTCCGTCAAGCCGTCGCCCGGTTTGAAACCGATGACGATGAAGGGCGGCAGGAGGAGTTCCGCCAGCTTCTGCGCAGCTACATGCGCTTCTACAGCTTCATCGCCCAGATCATGAGGTTGGATGATACTGGCCTTGAGAAGCTTTATTCCTATGGCGCATGGCTCGCACGGCTGCTTCCGAACAGGCAGCTACCGCCCGAAATCGAAATCACCGATGACATGCTCCGGCTGCAAAAATTCAAGGTGGAGCAGAAAGAACAGGGCGATGCCTCCCTTGTTCCCGGCGATACCACCGCACTCAAGGCGATTAGCGAATTTGGTGCGAAGCCCTACACGGAGGACGAGAAGAAGGAGCTTTCCGAGATCGTTAAGGCATTCAACGAGCGACACGGGACGCAGTTTTCTGAAGCTGATATGATCCGATTTGAGCAGATTAATGCTGAAATTCTAGATGCTGATCTATCAGAAATGCTCCGCAACAATCCGCCAGACGTTGTTTATACGGCCTTCGCTCAAGCATTCTTTCAGGGGGCTATTCGCATGTTCCAACGGGACAACGAGATGCGTAATATCGTCCTAACAGATGCGGAATCTCGTGAGAGGGCCACGCGCCACTTTTTCAACCGGGCGCTAAGGGAGATCCAACCGGCTGCCTAAAGTTCGCTTTAGGAGCCACCTAAGCCTTGACGGTAATGTGTATTTACATTACATTTTTTCATGGAATAAAGGAGGTTGTGATGGCATCGCTGGCGGTCACGGTGAAAGGACAGGTCACGCTCAAGCGGGATTTGCTGCGGCACCTCGGCATCAAGCCGGGGGAACGGGTCGAGTTTGAAAAGCTGCCTGATGGCGAACTGCGGGTGCGGGCTGCCCGGCCAACCGGCACGATTGACGGGTTTCTCCACGCGCTGGACGGCAAGGTGAAGCTGAAGAAGCCGCTGACGATCGAGGAAATGAACGAGATAGCGGCGGCGGGTTGGGCTGGCGAGTTGGACAGCGAATGAAGATCACTGCCGATACCAATGTGCTTGCCCGTGCGATCCTGCAAGACGACGCCGGGCAATGCCGTGCAGCGCGCGACTTGCTCAGGGATGCGACATTGATCGCCGTATCGCTGCCGTCGCTATGCGAGCTTGTCTGGATACTCCGACAGGGTGCGAAGCTGCCGAAAGAGGATGTGTCTATAGCAATTCACGCGCTGCTCGATGCAGACAATGTCGTTATGAACCGCCCTGCCGTGGAGACAGGTCTTGCGCTGCTGGAGGCTGGAGGCGACTTCGCTGACGGCATCATGGCGCACGAAGGCAAGTGGCTGGGCGGTGAAACTTTCGTCTCTTTCGACAAGAAGGCGGTCGCACTGTTATCAAAGCAGGGCGAAGCTGCTCGGCTGCTAGCCTAGATGGAACACCGCCTAGATTCAACGTGGTGTTTTCCGTGGTATTAGAACGCGGATACCAATCAATATATTGATATATAACGAACTTTCACCCTTATTAACAATCGAGTGGGAATGAAGCCGAAGTAACAAAGTCCGGGGGACGTTTGTCGGCTTCATTCGGCCGCTTCAGCTACCACGCCCCCACGTTCCATTTCCAGCAGCCACGCCTTGGCCTCCAACCCGCCTGCAAAACCCGTTAGCTTGCCGTTGGCGCCGATCACGCGATGGCAGGGGGCGATGATAGAGATCGGATTGCGGCCGTTGGCCGCGCCGACTGCGCGAGAGGCGCCGGGCCTGCCGATCTGCCGGGCGATCTCGCCATAACTCCGGGTTTCTCCGAACGGTATGGTGAGCAGCGCCGCCCAGACTGCGCGTTGAAAGCTTGTCCCTTCAAAGGCGAGCGGTAGGTTGAAAGCTGCGCGGTGGCCCGCGAAATAGTCGCTTAGCTGCATCTCCGTCTCGATCAGCAGGGGATGGCTGTGATCTTCGATCATGCTGCCCAGCCGCACTCGATCCGGATCGTCATTTTCCCAAAGGATCGCGGCCAGTCCCTTGTCGTTCGCCACCAATGTCAATGTGCCGACCGGCGAAGCCATGGTTTTGCAGGCATAGGACATGAACATTCTCCTTCATCGATTCATCGGCAACATGGTCTGAGATGCCGCATTAGCCCATAAGACGCGATGGCGCTTCCCGGCCCTTGCGATCAAAGTCCAATCGCTCGCCTCGGGCCGCCTCGCACGGCATCGACAAGTGCCTTGCCGGGAGCGGCCTGGCTAGCTAAGTTCCCTTTTCGTTCCCATAGGACATATTCACGCATGGACTTGCTTGCCACCCTTCTTGTCATTGCCGCCCTGATTGCGGGTCTGTTCGTCGGCTGGTTCCTGCGGAGTGGGACGATAACAGGACTGCGCGCGGAACGGGCTGATGTCTCTACCCGGCTGGACCTTGCCGCCGAACAGCGCAACGGGGCGCTGCGCGAGCTTGTGGTGGCGCAGGAGCGGGCCGGGCAGGCTGCCGAATTGCGCGAGCGGCTGGATGGCATCACGAACGAGCGGGATGCGGCGCTCCGCGATATGGCAGCGCTGCGGTCCGATACGCAGGCACGCGCCGAGTCCTTCGAGGCGCAACTGGCCCAGATGCGCGACGCCAAGGAACAATTGTCGGCGCAATTCAGCGAAATCGGCAGCAAGCTGCTGGGGCAGGCGCAGAACGCGTTTCTGGAGCGTGCCGACCAGCGCTTTGCCCAGGCGCATGAAAAGAGCGAGGCGCAGCTCAAACAACTGCTCAACCCGGTAAATGAAACGATCCAGCGTTACGATCTGAAGATCAGCCAGATCGAACAGCAGCGCACCGAGGCTTATGGCAATCTGACCGGCATGATCGAGTCGATGCGCGTCGGCCAGGAAGCGGTGCGGGCGGAGGCAAACAAGCTCGTCACCTCGCTGCGCGCCGGGCCAAAGATGCGCGGTCGCTGGGGCGAGCAGCAGTTACGCAACGTATTGGAAAGCTGCGGCTTGTCCGAACATGCCGACTTTCAGACCGAGGTGAGCGTCGCCGTGGAAGATGGCCGCCTGCGCCCCGACGTCATCATTCGTGTGCCGGGCAACAATATGTTGGTGGTCGATGCCAAGGTATCGCTCAACAGCTATCAGGATGCCTTCGCCGCCGACAGCGATGAGGAGCGTCGTCGCCATCTCACTGCTCATGCCAACGCGATGCGCGCGCATGTCGATGCGCTGGGGCGCAAAAGCTATGCTGACCAGTTCGACGAGGCGCCCGACTATGTGATCATGTTCGTGCCGGGCGAGCATTTCCTGTCCGCCGCGCTGGAGCATGAACCGGGCCTGTGGGATCATGCCTTTTCGCGCCGGGTATTGCTGGCGACGCCCACGAACCTCATCGCGATCGCGCGGACCGTCGCGGCCGTCTGGCGGCAGGAGAAAATGGCGGATGAGGCCAAACGAATCGGAATGCTGGGCAAGGAACTGTATGAGCGCCTCGCCGCCGCCGCGACGTCACTCAAAAAGCTCGGCAATCGTCTCAACGGGGCGGTTGGGGATTATAATGCTTTCGTCGGCAGCTTTGAGGGCCGGGTGTTGGTGACGGGCCGCAAGTTGCGCGACCTCAACATAGAGACGGGCGGCCGTGATCTGGAAGAATTGGTGCCGGTGGATGCGCTGGTCCGGGAACCCGGCTCGACCGAGGCGTTGCGCGCGCTGCCCGACGCGGCGGAATAGCTGGCGGGTCGCGCGCTTATCGTTCAACCCCCTTTGCCTTGCCCCACGCTCGTGCGGCGGTGTAACCCAGATAGCCTGTGCCGAAGAGGGCGTAGAGCGGTTCCGGCAGGCTCTCCAGATAGGCACGCATGCCCTGCGTGATCGCTTCGGCCATGTCGGGCCGCACACCGGCGATCAGCCCCATCGGGATTGCCCACAGCAGCAGCGCATAGATGACATAGAGAAAGGCGGGGCGTGCCCGGCTGGTCCAGAGGTCGGTGCTTTCCGCCTCGGTCAGCATCGTGAATTGTTCGCTTTCGCTCTCCAATCGCAACAGTTCCAGCTTTGCTGCGTTGCGCGCCACCTCGTCCGGAATAACCCGATCAATCAGCCTGACGACTGGTCCCATCTCGATCATCACCCTATACTCCCTAACCGATCCGGTTCGCAAGCCAGCCGTAAAGAAAGGCCTCATTGGCCGGACGGCGTTCGGCCAGCGCGATGTAGCGCTCGCCTTGCAGGGCTTCGATCGCCTTTAGCAGCACGGTTTCCCCTGCGGCGCCCCGAACTTTCCGATAGGCGCCCAACGCCGCCAGAGACTTCGCGCCAACGGCGCCATCAACCTTGAGGTCGGGATAATCCCGTTCGTTGCGATTGAGGGCATTGAGCGCGCGTTGCAGGAATTGGCCAGCAACCGCAACGCCCATGTTCACGCCGGTATCAAACAGTTCAGCGGACACGTCGGGCGCGATTTCGGCCACGAAGGAAAATTTCGGCGCATCCCAGTAAAGTCGTCGATAAATGGCTTCTGCGGTCGCGCGCGGCAAGGCGCGCATATCACCGGCATAGCCATTGGCGCGCGCGACGCTTTGCGTGATGCCCCAGCGCGTGGGACCACCGCGATCGGCCGGATGGTTGTTATAGCCACCCTCGCGGGCAATTACTTCGTCGATAAGTTGCGCGATATCCAATGGCCTGCCCTCCGCGTGAAGAAGGCGAGATATTTATCCCATATGGTACATTGTAGGACAGCACAAAGCACCCGCCGTCCCGCTGGTGCTGCGTTGAACTGGGATGATGCTGTGCCGGGAAAGATTTGGTCGGGACGAGAGGATTCGAACCTCCGACCCCCACACCCCCAGTGTGATGCGCTACCAGGCTGCGCTACGTCCCGACCGGAGGTGGGCACATAGAGGGATGAAGTTGAAGTTGCAAGGCCTCAAAAGCGAGCGTGCGAAAGGCAGGCGTTCGCACCGCACTGTTGCACCCGCAGGCGCATCTGTGTTAGCCGCGCGCCCTTGATCTATTGGGGCCTTCACACGGCAACCCATGCAATGGCATTCCTTTCACTCCAAGGCGACCCCTCCATGTTCATCACTCCAGCGTTCGCCCAGGCAGCAGGCGGTTCTTCGGCCGGTGCCGGTATCGTCATGCAGATGTTGCCGCTCGTCCTGATCTTCGCGGTGTTCTGGTTCCTGCTCATCCGTCCGCAGCAGAAGCGGATGAAGGAGCATAAGGCCAAGATCGAGTCGGTGAAAAAGGGTGATCAGGTCGTGACCGGCGGAGGCCTTGTCGGCAAGGTCGCGCGCGTCGACGAACATTATGTCGATATCGAGCTGGCGCCGGGCATGAAGGTGAAGGCCGTCAAGTCGACCCTGACAGACGTGATCGACCCGACCGCCGCCAAGCCCGCAAACGACTGACCCCCCGATGCTGAACTTCACGCGCTGGCGCGTTTTTACGATTCTGCTGCCGCTGGTGATCGGCATTTTGTGCGCCGTTCCCAGCTTCCTGCCCGACAGCGTTGTGTCGCACTTTCCGAATGCATTGCAGACCCGCGTCAATCTGGGCCTCGATCTGTCGGGTGGCAGCCATCTGCTGCTTGAAGCATCGACCCAGGATGTGGCGAAGCAGCGCCTCGTCAATATGGAGGAGCAGGTCCGCACGGAGCTGCGCCGGGGCACGCCCCGTATCGCCGTGGGCGACATCTCCAGCCGTGATGGCAAGCTCGCCTTCATGGTCCGCGATCCGCAACAGGTGGACGCGGCGGTCGAGCGTATTCGTCCGCTGACGCAAGGCGCGGGCCTGACCGGGCAGCGCGACTTCAATGTCGAAGTGGTGAACAGCTCCACGGTCGTCATCACGCCGACCGACGCCGGCATCAACAATGCGGTCAAGAGCGCGATGGAAGTCGCGACCGAGGTTATCCGCAAGCGCATCGACGAGATGGGCACGCGCGAACCCACGATCCAGCAGCAGGGCAACAACCGCATCGTCGTGCAGGTGCCGGGCCTTCAGGACCCCAAGGCGCTGAAGGATCTGCTGGGCCAGACCGCGAAACTGGAATTCAAGCTGGTCGATCAGGCCGCCGATCCCGCCGAAATGGCGCAGGGTCGTGCGCCGGTGGGCAGCGAAGTGCTGCCCTATCCCGACAATCCATCGGGCGTGCCCTTCATCGCCGTCAAGCGGCAGGTGATGGTGTCGGGCGAAGATCTGGTCGACGCCAGCCAGCGTTACGACCCGCAAACCAATGCGCCCAACGTGTCGATCACGTTCAACGCATCGGGCGGTCGGCGTTTTGGCCTGGTGACATCGCAGAACGTCAATCGTCCCTTTGCCATCATCCTGGATGGCCGGGTGCTGTCCGCGCCCAACATCAACGAACCGATTTTGGGTGGCTCGGCGCAGATCAGCGGTAACTTCACCGTGGAAAGCGCCAACCAACTCGCCATCGCGCTGCGTTCGGGCAAGTTGCCCGTCGCGCTGACGGTGGTGGAGGAACGTACGGTCGGTCCGCAGTTGGGTGCCGATTCGATCCGCGCGGGCCTGATCGCCTCGATCATCGCCGTTGCCGCCGTCGCGCTGTTCATGTTCGCCAGCTATGGCCGGTTCGGCATGTATGCCAATCTGGCGGTCGCCATCAACGTGCTGGTGATCCTGGGGGTCATGGGCATATTGGGGGCGACGCTGACCCTGCCCGGTATCGCCGGTTTCGTGCTGACCATCGGCACGGCGGTCGACGCCAACGTTCTCATCTACGAGCGTATCCGCGAAGAGCGGCGGCGCGGGCGCGGTGTCGTCCAGGCGGTGGAGTTCGGCTATAAGGAAGCCAGCCGCACCATCTTCGAGGCGAACGTGACCCACGCCATCGCTGGTGGCATCATGCTCGCGCTCGGCTCCGGCCCGGTGAAGGGCTTTGCCATCGTGCTGCTGATCGGCATCGCGACCAGCGTGTTCACCGCCGTCACCTTCACCCGCATGATCGTCGCGAACTGGCTGCGCCGCGCCCGTCCGACGGACATCACCATTTAAGAGGGGCGGGAGGAAAAACCCATGAAACTTCTGAAGCTCGTCCCAGACAATACGAACATCGGCTTCGTCGCCATGCGGAAATGGGCCTTTGCCCTGACTGCATTGCTTACGGTGCTGGCGGTGGGCGCTACGGCCCATCGTGGCCTGAATCTGGGCGTCGATTTCGTCGGCGGCCTGATGATCGAGGCGAAGTTCCAGCAAGCCGTCGAGACCGACAAGGTTCGCGCGACTATCGGGTCGCTGGGTGTGGGCGAAAGCTCGCTCCAGCAATTTGGCGATCCCAAGACGGTGCAGATTCGTCTGCCCCTGCCCGAGCAGGGCGGCGCCGGTGCAGCCAATGCGGTGGTCGAAAAGACGCGCCGCGCCATGACTGCGCAGTTTCCGGGCGTCACCTTCTCCCGTTACGACACGGTGTCGGGCAAGGTGTCGGGCGAGTTGATCCAGAATGGCGTGCTGGCCGTAATGCTTGCCGTCATCGGTATCGCCGTCTTCTCCTGGTTCCGCTACGAATGGCAGTTCGGCGTCTCCACCTTCGTCGCGATCATGCACGACGTGCTGATGACGTTGGGTTTCTTTGCCGTGACCCAGATGGAGTTCGACCTCAACATCATCGCCGCCGTGCTGACGATCGTGGGCTATTCGATCAACGACAAGATGGTGATCGACGACCGCATCCGTGAAAATATGCGGAAATATCGCAAGATGGACATGAAGGCGCTGGTCGACCTTTCGGTCAACGAAACCCTGCCCCGCACGGTTATGACCTCGGTCACAATCATGCTGGCGCTGGGCGCGCTGCTGCTGTTCGGCGGCCATGTGCTGCGCGGCTTTACTGCTGCGATGATGCTGGGGATCATCGTCGGCACCTATTCGTCGGTCTATGTCTCGTCTTCGCTGTTGATCAGCCTGGGTCTGAAGCCGCACCTGAGCGACAAGAAGAGCAGCCGGGGCATCGCCGCCCAGGCCGAGCGCATGGGGCCAACGGACGGAGCGCAGCCCTGAGCGACAAGCGGACCGGTATAGAACTGCGCCGCGATGATTCGGGGCAGGGACCGATCGTCACTGGCTTTTCCGGGCGTGGCTTCCGGGTGCGCGACGATGTGTTTCCCGGTGGCTTGCTTCTTTCGCCGGTTCGAGCGCTGGCCTGGGACGCTCCCGCCAGCGTCGCGACTCTGGACGTTGCAGCGCTGGGCGACCTGTTCGATCTGGAGCCGAAGCCCGAGTTCCTGTTGCTGGGCACTGGCGCCGGGTTGCTACAGCCGCCGCGCGCCTTTGTCCGTGCCCTCGAAGCGTTGGACATCGGTGTCGAGGCCATGGACAGCCGTGCCGCCGCTCGCGCCTGGGGTGTTCTGCGTGCCGAGGAACGCTGGGTTGTAGCGGCTTTGTTGCCGCTTTAGCGCGCGCCGGCCAATCGCGTTTATTGTGCGGCGCATCACGATTCCCGTGGCGGAAATGGCGTGGGTCTGCTATTGACAAGGGTGTGAGTAATCCCACCCCCCATCTTTACGCTATTGGCGTCGACCCCGCAGACATCGACTTCATGGGGCACGTCAATAATGCCAGCTATCTCAAATGGGTGCAGGCGGCAGTGATCGACCATTGGCGTTCGCTCGCTCCGGCAGAGGCGGTGGCGGGGCACCTCTGGGTCGCGCTCAAGCATGAGATCACCTATCGCAAGCCCGGCTTTCTGGGCGATGACGTGGTCGCAACCGTGCTGCTGGAAAAGGTCCAGGGCGCGCGCGCCTTCTACGAGACGATCATCAAGCGGGGTGAGGACGTGTTGGCCGAGGTGAAGTCCAGTTGGTGTTGCCTTGACGCCGTGACCATGCGCCCCGCCCGCCTTGCCCGCGATCTGGTCGATCGCTTTCTGGGTGCGCAACAGGTCAGTTGAGGCCCGTCCGGCGCTGCCCTTGCGCTTTCTCCCGCACCTGCTTACTCTCACACCCAAGTTCCGGCGTCTTTCGGGGTCGGCGATAACAAGAAGTGAGAAACGGCATGGCGCTGCAAAGCCGCCCATCGCCGCAGAATTCCGACCCCTCAAGTGGTCCATCCGGCCGACAGGGCCGTAACGGACGGGGCGAAGGAAGCCAGACTGCGGTCGTCCCGCCCCCGGCCATGCCGCGTGGGGCCATTCCCTTTCATGGACGCGGTCGTCGCGCCTATGCCGCGATCGATCTGGGCACCAACAATTGCCGTCTGTTGATCGCCAAGCCTTCCGCTGACGGCTTCATCGTGGTCGATGCCTTTTCGCGCATCGTGCGCTTGGGCGAAGGGTTGGCGGCGACCGGCTGTATCAGTGATGCCGCGATCGACCGGGCGATTGCTGCGCTCGCCATCTGCGCCGACAAATTGCGCCGACGTCATGTGACGCTCGCCCGGTCGGTCGCGACAGAGGCGTGCCGCCGCGCGTCCAACGGTACGGCGTTCATCGACCGGGTTTACCGTGAAACCGGCATCGCCCTCGATATCATCAGCGCACAGGAAGAGGCGCGGCTGGCTGTCATGGGATGCCATGCGCTGCTGGAGCCGGGGGAGGGGCCTGCACTCATCTTCGACATTGGCGGCGGCTCGACCGAGCTGGTGCTGGTCGATTCGACGGGTACGGGCGCGCCACGCATCGTCGATTGGGTGAGCGCGCCCTGGGGAGTCGTTTCCCTGACCGAAAGCGAATTGTTCGATCATGGCGACCCAACGGAGCGCGCCGCAGCTTATGCGCGGATGCGCGCCCGCGTCGCAGATGCCTTCTCGCCCCTGGCCACGCGGCTGCCACGGGGCGTCAGCGACATCCGCTTGCTTGGGACGTCAGGCACGGTGACGACGCTGGCCAGCGTACATCTTGACCTGCCACGCTATGATCGTCAGGCGATTGACGGGCTGATCGTGCCGTCCAGTTCGATGCGGGCGATTTCGGAACGCCTCTCTACAATGCCTCTTAACCTGCGCCAGAAGCTGCCCTGTATCGGGACGGAGCGGGCCGATCTGGTGGTAGCCGGCTGTGCGATTCTCGAAGCAATTCTCGACATCTGGCCAGCAGAGCGACTGGGCGTAGCCGACCGGGGCATCCGCGAGGGAATTTTACGCGGCCTGATGGATCGCGATGGAGTAAAGATGTGAGAGGGATGGGAGCGGGCAGAGTCCGCGTCAAGACAGCCAAGGGCCGCACGGCCCAGTCCACGCGATGGCTGGAACGGCAGTTGAACGACCCTTATGTCCGCAAGGCGAAGGCGGAAGGATGGCGTAGCCGCGCTGCTTTCAAGCTGATCGAACTGGATGAAAAATTCCATTTCGTGAAGGGTTCGCGCTACGTGGTCGACCTGGGCGTCGCGCCGGGTGGCTGGGCGCAGGTGGTGAAAAAGCTGTGCCCCAAGGCGAAGGTGGTCGGCATCGACCTGCTGCCGACGGACCCCATTCCGGACGTGACCCTGTTCGAGATGGATTTCATGGATGACAAGGCGCCCGAACTGTTGCGTGAAGCGCTGGGCGGCGCGGACCCGGACCTCATCATCTCGGACATGGCGGCCAATACGGTCGGCCATGCCCAGACCGATCATCTGCGGACGATGGGGCTGGTGGAAGCCGCCGTGTGGTTTGCAGTCGAAAATCTGCAAAAGGGCGGTAGTTTCGTCGCCAAGGTGTTTGCGGGCGGCACCGACGGTGAATTGCTGGCGGTGCTGAAGAAGCATTTCACGACCGTCAAACATGCCAAGCCGCCCGCGAGTCGCAAGGGCAGCGTCGAATGGTATGTGGTGGCGCAGGGGTTTAAGGGGCGAGTGGACGCTCCGGTCGATCTCGACGGCGAAATAGAGGAAGAGCGCTCGACTTCCCGGTAAAGCCCCGTCAAAGCTGATCCCCGGTAAGGGGAAAAGGGGATACGCTTGGTTTCGACGGTCGCGACGGTCGCCTATCTTGGGCTGGAGGCGCGTGGCGTCGAAGTACAGTGCCAGCTTGTCCCCGGTCTTCCCAATTTCATTGTCGTAGGCCTGCCGGACAAGGCGGTGGCCGAGAGTCGTGAGCGGGTTCGCAATGCGATCGCGGCCATTGGCCTGTCGCTGCCGCCCAAGCGCATTACCGTTAACCTCTCCCCCGCCGCCCTGCCGAAGGAAGGATCGCATTTCGATCTGCCGATCGCGCTGGCGTTGCTGGGGGCGATGGGGGTGATCGATGCGGAAACGCTGGCCGGTTATGTCGTGGTGGGTGAACTGAGCCTGGATGGCCGGGTCGCGCCGACGCCGGGCGTGCTGCTGGCTGCATTACATGCCGGGTCGCGCGATCTTGGACTGGTTTGCCCCGTGTCACAGGGGGCGGAGGCGGCTTGGGCGGGTGAACTGGAAGTGATCGCCGCGCCCGATCTGCTGGGCCTGCTCAATCATTTCAAGGGGACTGTAGCGCTCAGTCCGCCCCAGCCCGGCGCTATTGATCCACCGGTCCGCGCCGTGGATCTTAAACAGGTCAAGGGGCAGGAGACGGCCAAGCGCGCGCTGGAAATAGCGGCGGCGGGCGCGCATAATCTGTTGATGGTCGGACCGCCGGGTGCGGGCAAGTCGCTGATGGCGAGCTGCCTGCCCGGTATCCTGCCGGACCTGACGCCCGGCGAAGCGCTTGAAACCTCGATGGTCGCCAGCGTCGCAGGCACATTGGAGGGCGGCCGGATCAGCCGCGCGCGGCCCTTCCGTGATCCCCATCATAGTGCGTCGATGGCGGCGCTGGTCGGTGGCGGCATACGTGCCCGGCCCGGCGAGGTGAGCATGGCGCATCTGGGAGTACTGTTCCTGGACGAATTGCCCGAGTTCCAGCGCGCGGTGCTCGATTCGCTCCGCCAGCCGCTGGAGACGGGCGAGGTATCGGTCGCTCGCGCTAACGCGCATGTGACCTTTCCCGCGCGGGTGCAGTTGGTGGCGGCGATGAACCCCTGTCGTTGCGGGCATCTGGGCGATCCGGCGCTGGCCTGTTCACGGGCGCCGCGTTGCGCCGCCGACTATCAGGCGAAGCTGTCGGGGCCGCTGCTCGATCGCATCGACCTGCATGTGGAGGTGAATGCGGTGACCGCCGCCGACCTCATATTGCCGTCACCCAGCGAGGGATCCGCCGAGGTCGCTGTGCGAGTCGCGGCGGCGCGTGCGGTCCAGACGGCGCGTTATACGGGGACGAAGATGCGCACCAATGCCGAGGTGGATGGCGAGAAGTTGGAAGAGGTGGCAACGCCCGATGAGCCGGGCCGTGCCTTGCTGGCGCAGGCCGCTGCCGCGATGAAACTGTCTGCGCGGGGCTATACGCGTATATTGCGGGTCGCCCGGACGATTGCCGATCTGGAGGGAGCGAGCCAGATTGGACGCATCCATATTGCCGAGGCGCTCAGCTATCGTCGCAGGGCGCCGGTGAATTAACCCCGTTTGCCGATATCGGCGAAGCGGTTCTTGGCGACCTGCTGGGTCTGGAGGACATCCTGTCGCGCTTCAAGGAACTGACGGGGGTTGATGGGGTCGCCATTCAACCGGACCTCGAAATGCAAATGGGGGCCGGTTGAACGGCCGGTCGATCCCATGCGGGCGATGGCGTCGCCCCGCGCGACGCTCTGGCCGACGCGACTGCCAAAGCCGGAGAGATGGGCGTAACGGGTCATCAGGCCATTGCCATGATCGACCTCCACTACATTGCCATAGCCCTGCCGCTGACCGACGAAGCTGACCTTGCCGCGCGCTGCCGCCAGAATCGGCTGACCCGTGTGGCCGGGAAAGTCGAGGCCTGCGTGGAAGGCGGCATGGCCATTGAACGGATCGCGGCGATAGCCGTAGGAACTGGAAAGCATCGGCGCACTGGTCGGTTTGCCCGAAGGGATGGCAACCAATCCGCGCTCGAGCATTTCCATGCGGGTGAGCGCACTGGCGAGCGATTTGAGTTCGCTCGACAGGGCATCGTCATCGCCGCGCCACGGCACGAAGGGGCCGCCCTGTGCGCGAGACGCGCTGCGCGCCATCATGTCGGGGTTGAGGCCGAAGCTGCGGATCGCAGCGGCAGCCTTGATCGTGCGGCGCTCGACGGCATCGGTCAAAAGCGCGGCAAAGCGGCGCTGGCGTTGTTCTATTTTCAGCAGTGGGCCGCTGTCGGGTGCGGCGCTGATCTTGCGGGCGAGCGCATCGGCTTTGCCCGCGTCTTTCCCTTTGACGTCGTCCTTGCCGATGAGGGCAGATGCATCGGCTTCACCCTCGGCCCCGAAATGGGTGCGGTAGAGATCATCCATGAAATCCTGCCGCGCTTCCAGATCGCGCGCCAGTGTCTGGACCGAGTTCTTGTATGATTCGACCTTGTCTGCGCTGCTGGCGACCGCCTTACCCTGCTGAACAAGCTGCGCGCGTTCGCGCGCGATGGCCGCGCTTTGGCTGGCGACCGACAGGGCCAGGGCGCCGCAGCCCAGCAGCGCGGCGGACACTCCGCCCATAACGAGCATCTGGACGCGAGGCGTGAGGCAGACAAAGCGGACTTTATCGCCCGAATGCAGGAGAATCTCACGTGCAGGGAACAGGGCGACTAGTCTGGCACGAAGGCCAGCAGCCACCGTCTTGGTAGAATGGGGCAACCCGGGATCTTTTCATTTTGTTTATTTGCGAGTCGATCCGGTAGCAAAAGGCTGGCAAACGCGCGAATCCGGGAGGGTGGACTCGTGACGAATCGATGCTGCAACGCGGCAGAACGACATCAGGAGCGGAAAGTTCCCTGCTTCGGATCATTTTTGAAAGGCTGTTTGCTGCCTGTCAGCACAGATGTCAGCCTAGAGCGCCCGACGCCTTTTTGTTGCCGAATCGCGCCAGAATGTCCGAAGCCGGTACGGCGGCGCCGAAATGATAGCCCTGCCCGAATTGGCATCCGCCCGCGCGTAGATAGTCGACCTGGCGGGCATTCTCTATGCCTTCCGCAACGGTGCGAATGCCCAGGCTATAGGACAGGTTCAGCACGGTGCGGACGATCGCCGCATCGTCGGGGCTGGTTTCCAGATCGCGCACGAAGCGCTGGTCGATCTTGATGATGTCGATCGGGAACTGTTTGAGGTGCGAAAGAGAGGCGTAGCCCGTACCGAAATCGTCGAGGGCGATCGACAGGCCTGCCTCGCTCAGCCGATGCAATATGGTTCCGACAATATCTGCGTTGCGGCCCAGAAATACCGATTCGGTGACTTCCAGTTCGATCCGTTGCGGCGCGATGCCACCCTGGCGCAAGCGATCGAGCAACCGTTCTGGAAAGCTCTCATCGCGCAGATCGAGACCCGAGACATTGATGGCGACATGGCCGAAATCGAAGCCTGCCTCCTGCCACGTCTGGCAATCGGCGATCACCCCTTCCAGCATGCGGGCGGTGATCGTCTGGCCAAGGTCGGGATGCTCGAAGGCTGCGGCGATCTCCCCCGGCATGATGACGGACCCGTCGGCGCGCACGCAGCGCCACAACGCTTCGAACCCGATCGGCTGGCCCGTGGCTAGGTCCACCTTGGGCTGATACCAGGGACAGGGTTGTTCATGGGTCAGGGCATGGCGCGCCCGCTCCAGCATCTGCGCTTCCGCCTGCCACGCGTCCAGCAGCGCTGGTTCAAACAGGATGGCGCGGCCACGGCCATTATTCTTGGCTTCATAAAGCGCAATGTCGGCATGGCGGATGGCATCCGCGACGGTTTCCCCATGATCGGGGAACATCGCGACGCCCATGCTGACGCGGCAGTCAATGGCGCGACCCCGGTGATTGAGTGGGGCATGAAGATTCGTAGTCATTCGGGCAAGAATCGCGGCCAGGTCTGCGGGCGCGCGCAGGCGGGGCAGCAACACGGCAAATTCGTCGCCGCCCATCCGGGCGACCAGGTCGCCCGGTCGTACCGATTGTTGCAGGCGACGGGCGACCGCACATAGCAGGGCGTCGCCCGCGTCATGGCCTGCGGTGTCGTTGACCCGCTTGAACTCGTCGACGTCGATCAGGACGATGGCCAACTGGCCGCCACCTGAACCAGCCTGGACCGTGGCGCTGGCCGCCTGCGTGGCTGTCGCCATGAAATGCGGACGATTGGCGAGGCCAGTGAGCGAATCGGTCATCGCCAGCGTGGCCAGATGCGCTTCGGCTTCCTTGCGGTCGGTAATGTCGATGAAGCTGGCGATCGCGCACGCCTCATTGTCGATCACGATGGGGCGGCTGGCCAGCAGCACATCGCGGACGGCGCCGTCGCGGCGGCGGATGCGGCATTCGACATTGTCGATCACTTCGCCCGCATTGATCAGGGCGCTCAGCGAGTCGCGATCAACATTGTCGGCCAATATGTTCGGGAAGGCGTTCGGCTCATTCATGGCATCCTGTGGCCCCAGCATCATCTGGGCCGCATGGTTGGTACGGATGATCCGCCCGTCGATACTTGTCACCAGCAAGGGAACGGGCACCGCCAGGAACATGCGGCCCAGCGTTTCGCTACTGTTTGCCAAATTCTTGCGCGCCCGCAATTCGGCGCGACCCGACAGCCATTCCGTGCGTTGCAGGCGGTTGTTGCGTGCGAGGGCCATCCACATCGCGCAATGGAGAATCAGCATCGCCATGACCATGCCCGGCCAGGTGGCGGGAAGAGGGGTGGGAGCCAGATAGCCGGCCAGCAACGCAAGGCTGCATCCAAGGCCACCGCCGACATTGCCGCGAAAATTGCTGGGCACGACCAGATAGAAGATGACGGGCAGCAGCGACATCACGAAGATCGCGATGTCGCTGCGTGACGTGACCAGGCAGCCTACGCCGATGGCGGTCACGACCTGCCAGGCGGCGACGACGCGGACCAGAGCGCTGAAATGGCGCAGGTCGCGCGCAAGCCAAAGGCAGACGAGCGACCAAAGGACAACGGTGATTCTGGCCGACACCGCGACCGCAAAGTGGGGGGTTCCGGCAAAGCGCCAGTCGCTCAGCAGGAACAGGCTGTTGAGAATAGCGGACAGGATGAAGAGCAGGCGCACATGGCGTCGCAAGACGTCCATCCGAGAGGCCTGGAATCCGGCCTCTGTCGTGGGATCGCGAAACTCGCCGGAATAGGGAGCGATTCTGTTCAATGGTCGTCCATGGGACATCTGCTGTTGTAAAACGTCAGCATAGCGTGCTGATGTTATTAAAGAGCTAACAGGTCGTTCATCGTCTCAGCGGCGGCGCGGGGGCGGGGCGACGGCTTGACCGGCCGGGGCGGCATCGCTATAGGCGCGCCAACCCAAAGGGCCATGGGGAGAGAATCGCTTTTCTCTTCGTTCCCCGCCGGGTTTAGACAGAGCTGAACATTGCCGGGTGCTCTTGCGGCTCCAGGGGGTCATTTTGACCGCCGGGGCCTTTGCTGTTGGAAACGCATATGCGGGTCTGGCGGCAGGAACGCGGAGTGCTGACGCAAAGTAACTGAAAAGGTGAAGGGCTTCATGCCAACGATTAACCAGCTGGTCCGCAAGGGCCGCGATCCGCAGAAGGCCAAGTCCAAGGTCCCTGCGATGGAAGCAAACCCGCAGAAGCGCGGCGTTTGCACCCGCGTTTACACCACGACCCCGAAGAAGCCGAACTCGGCGCTTCGTAAGGTTGCCAAGGTTCGCCTGGTCAACCAGCGCGAAGTCATCACCTATATTCCAGGTGAAGGCCACAACCTGCAGGAGCACAGCGTCGTGCTGATCCGCGGCGGTCGTGTCCGCGATCTTCCCGGTGTGCGCTACCACGTTCTTCGCGGCGTTCTGGATACCCAGGGCGTCAAGGATCGTAAGCAGAGCCGTTCGAAGTACGGCGCCAAGCGTCCTAAGTAAGGGAGACTAGAATATGTCACGTCGTCGTCGCCCCGAAAAGCGCGTCATCCTGCCCGATCCCAAATTCGGTGACCAGGTTCTGTCCAAGTTCATGAACAGCGTCATGGAAGACGGCAAGAAGGCCGTCGCTGAATCCATCGTTTATGGTGCCCTCGAAACTGTCGAGACCAAGGCGAAGAAGGATCCCATCGGACTGTTCCATGAAGCGCTGAACAATGTGAAGCCCGGTATCGAGGTCCGCAGCCGCCGTGTTGGCGGTGCGACCTATCAGGTTCCTGTGGAAGTTCGCCCTGAGCGTTCGCAGGCCCTGGCCATCCGCTGGCTGATCACTGCCGCGCGCAACCGCAGCGAAACCACGATGGCCGCGCGCCTTTCGGGTGAGCTGCTGGATGCCGCCAACAACCGCGGCAATGCGGTCAAGAAGCGTGAAGATACGCACCGGATGGCGGAAGCCAACCGCGCCTTCTCGCATTACCGCTGGTAATCACTATATAGAAGCCGGGCGCTGCAAAGGTGGCGCCCGGCTTTTCCTCATTCCAGTCCAAGCCGCCGGCACCCCGGCAACGGAGACAGATCATGGCCCGCAGCCATCCGCTCGAGAAATATCGCAATATCGGCATCATGGCGCACATCGACGCCGGCAAGACGACCACGACCGAGCGTATCCTCTACTACACCGGCAAGTCCTACAAGATCGGCGAAGTCCATGACGGCGCCGCGACGATGGACTGGATGGAGCAGGAGCAGGAGCGCGGCATCACGATCACGTCGGCCGCGACGACCTGTTTCTGGAACGATCACCGCATCAACATCATCGACACGCCCGGCCACGTCGACTTCACGATCGAAGTCGAGCGTTCGCTGCGCGTTCTGGATGGCGCGGTTACCTGTTTTGACGGCGTTGCGGGTGTTGAGCCGCAGTCGGAAACCGTGTGGCGCCAGGCAGACAAATATCGCGTGCCGCGCATGTGCTACGTCAACAAGCTTGATCGCACGGGCGCCAGCTTCGAGCGCTGCGTTCAGATGATCAAGGATCGCCTGGGTGCGCGTCCGGCAATTCTGTACATGCCGATCGGCATTGAGAGCAGCTTCATCGGTCTGGTCGACATTGTCGAGAACCGTGCGATCGTGTGGCTGGATGAGTCGCTGGGCGCCAAGTTCGAATATCAGGAAATTCCTGACGACCTGAAGGATGCCGCAGCCGCTGCGCGCAGCGAGCTGATCGAACTGGCTGTCGAGCAGGACGATGCGGCCATGGAAGCGTATCTTGAGGGCAATGAGCCTGACGTGCCGACGCTGAAGGCGTTGATCCGGAAGGGTACGCTGGCGTTCGACTTCGTTCCGGTCCTATGTGGTTCGTCGTTCAAGAACAAGGGCGTGCAGCCGCTGCTGGACGCCGTTGTCGACTATCTTCCCAGCCCGCTCGACATTCCTGATGTTCAGGGTCTGAAGCAGGATGGCGAAACCCCCGATTCGCGTCCGCCTGCTGACGATGCGCCTTTCTCGGCGCTGGCGTTCAAGATCATGAACGATCCCTTTGTCGGCACGCTGACCTTTGCCCGTATCTATTCCGGCAAGCTGGAAACCGCTTCGTCCGTCACCAACTCGGTGAAGGACAAGAAGGAGAAAGTTGGCCGCATGTTGCTGATGCATGCCAACAGCCGCGAAGACATTCAGGAAGCCTATGCGGGCGACATCGTCGCTCTGGCGGGCCTGAAGGAAACGACGACGGGTGACACGCTCTGCGCCTCCAACGCGCCGATCATTCTGGAGCGTATGGAATTCCCCGAGCCGGTCATCGAACTGTCGGTGGAGCCCAAGACCAAGGCTGACCAGGAGAAGATGGGCGTCGCCCTTAATCGCCTGGCGCGCGAGGATCCGTCCTTCCGCGTGTCGTCGGACGCAGAGAGCGGCCAGACGATCATCAAGGGCATGGGCGAACTTCACCTCGAAATCCTTGTCGACCGCATGAAGCGCGAGTTCAAGGTCGAGGCCAATGTCGGTGCACCGCAGGTCGCCTATCGCGAATATCTCGCGAAGAAGGTCGACATTGACTACACCCACAAGAAGCAGTCGGGTGGTTCGGGTCAGTTCGGTCGCATCAAGTTCACGGTGGAACCCGGTGAGCGTGGCCAGGGCGTCATCTTCAAGGACGAGATCAAGGGCGGTAATATTCCCAAGGAATATATCCCCTCCGTCGAAAAGGGCATCCGCGAGATCGCGGCGACCGGTTCGCTGATTGGCTTCCCGATCATCGACTTCACTGCGGTCCTGTATGACGGCGCCTACCATGACGTCGATTCGTCGGCGCTGGCGTTTGAAATCTGCGCCCGCGGCGCGATGCGTGAAGCGGCCCAGAAGGCTGGCATCAAGCTGCTTGAGCCGATCATGAAGGTCGAGGTCGTGACCCCGGAAGATTATCTGGGCGATGTCATCGGCGACATGAACAGCCGTCGTGGCCAGATTCAGGGCACGGACAGCCGCGGTAACGCCCAGGTCGTCGAGGCCATGGTGCCGCTCGCGAACATGTTCGGCTATGTGAACCAGCTCCGCTCGTTCACCCAGGGCCGCGCCCAGTACAGCATGCAGTTCTCGCACTATGATGAAGTGCCGTCGAATGTTGCTGACGAGGTGAAGGCCAAGATGGCCTGAAAATCCTGAACCGGCCTGTGCGAACGGGTCGGTTAGGACTTTCATTATGCGAATTTGCTGCTATGGACGCGCCTTCGCAAGGCGCGGCCTGGCGGTCAGACCCAAGCTATTTGGACTAGAAGGTAGAGAGAAATGGCGAAAGCTAAGTTTGAGCGGACGAAGCCGCACTGCAACATCGGCACCATCGGTCACGTTGACCATGGCAAGACCTCGCTGACCGCAGCGATCACGAAGGTGCTGGCCGAAACCGGCGGCGCAACCTTCACCAGCTACGACAACATCGACAAGGCGCCTGAAGAGCGCGAGCGCGGCATCACCATCTCGACCGCGCACGTCGAGTATGAGACCGAAGCACGCCACTACGCGCACGTCGACTGCCCGGGTCACGCTGACTACGTCAAGAACATGATCACCGGTGCTGCCCAGATGGACGGCGCGATCCTGGTCGTGTCGGCCACCGACGGCCCGATGCCGCAGACCCGTGAGCACATCCTGCTCGCCAAGCAGGTCGGCGTTCCCCAGCTGGTCGTGTTCATGAACAAGGTTGACCTGGTCGACGACGCTGAAATTCTCGAGCTGGTCGAGCTGGAAATTCGCGAGCTGCTGTCGTCCTACGACTTTGACGGCGACAACATTCCTATCATCCCCGGTTCGGCCGTTGCTGCCCTGCAGGACAAGACTCCTGAGATCGGCCACGACGCCGTTCTGAAGCTGATGGCTGCTGTCGATAGCTGGATCCCGCAGCCAGAGCGTCCCGTGGACAAGCCTTTCCTGATGCCGATCGAAGACGTGTTCTCGATCTCGGGTCGTGGTACGGTTGTGACCGGCCGCGTCGAAACCGGCATCGTCAAGGTTGGCGAAGAAGTCGAGATCGTCGGCATCAAGGACACCCGCAAGACCACCGTCACGGGCGTTGAAATGTTCCGCAAGCTGCTCGACGAAGGTCGTGCAGGCGACAACATCGGCGCGCTGGTTCGCGGCGTTGGTCGTGAAGACGTTGAGCGTGGTCAGGTTCTGGCCAAGCCCGGTTCGGTTACGCCGCACACCGAGTTCGACGCGGAAATCTACGTGCTGTCGAAGGAAGAGGGTGGCCGTCATACGCCGTTCTTCGCCAACTACCGCCCGCAGTTCTACTTCCGCACCACGGACGTCACTGGTGAGGTCATTCTGCCCGAGGGCACCGAGATGGTCATGCCCGGCGACAATGTGAAGCTGAACATCAAGCTCATCGCGCCGATCGCGATGGACTCGGGTCTGCGCTTCGCAATCCGTGAAGGCGGTCGTACCGTCGGCGCAGGGGTTGTCGGAACGATCTCCAAGTAATATAGGCAACGAACCGCGCGGGTCTGGTGATTCGCGCGGTTCGGATTTTAACCGCCTCGGACTGATCCTCGCCGGCGTATCGCTAGAGGGTCCTAACGGGGCGGTTTGTTTTTTGGCTCTTTCGCATCGGTAGTAGGACATGGACAGCAACATCCGCATTCGCCTTAAGG
This sequence comes from Sphingobium aromaticiconvertens, assembly GCF_037154075.1. NCBI lineage: Bacteria > Pseudomonadati > Pseudomonadota > Alphaproteobacteria > Sphingomonadales > Sphingobiaceae > Sphingobium > Sphingobium aromaticiconvertens. Next base: position 140,757 of record NZ_JBANRJ010000001.1, on the reverse strand, counting down.
CGTTCGATCATCGCGTGCTCGATCAGGCGACCGGCGACATCGCCGAAACCGCCCGTCGCACGGGCGCTCTCATTCGCGGGCCCATTCCTCTCCCGACGCGCATTGAGAAGTTCACCGTCAACCGTGGTCCCCACGTTGACAAAAAGTCTCGCGAGCAGTTCGAGGTCCGCACCTACAAGCGTATGCTTGACATTGTGCAGCCGACGCCGCAGACGGTCGACGCGCTGATGAAGCTGGATCTGGCTGCCGGCGTGAACGTCGAGATCAAGTTGGCCTAAGCCGACAAGTCCCCGCCCCTCGCAAGGGTGGCGGGGTATCGGGCATTTCGGGCGACCGAAGGCTCAAACGACACAAGGGATACCGCGCAGCTATTGCTGTGGTCCTGGTCCCCCGTCGCTATCCCCGAGTAGGGGGTAGCATCCAACCCAGACGGGGTGATCTATAAGCAAGGGTTGGCCGCGACGGAGAAATCCGGAGCGGTTTTTTCGTTGGATACGCCCGCAGCGGTTTCTTTGGAGATCGGGTCGGGCCTCTATTGGGAGTATGGATCATGCGCACTGGCGTGATCGCTAAGAAAGTCGGGATGACCCGCCTGTTTCAGGACGATGGACGTCACGTCCCCGTCACTGTCCTCGCTCTTGAGGGCAACCAGGTCGTCGCGCGCAAGGAAGCCGATCGTGACGGCTATATCGCCGTTCAGCTCGGTGCTGGCGTTGCGAAGGCCAAGAATGTCGCCAAGCCGCAGCGCGGTCACTTCGGCAAGGCTGAAGTCGAGCTGAAGGCGCGTCTGGTCGAATTCCGCGTGACCGAGGATGCGCTCCTCGACGTCGGCGCGGAAATCGCCGCTGACCATTTCATCACCGGCCAGTTGGTCGATGTGGCCGGTCACACGCAGGGCAAGGGCTTTGCCGGTGCGATGAAGCGTTGGGGTTTCGGCGGTATGCGCGCGACCCACGGCGTGTCCATTAGCCACCGTGCGCATGGTTCGACCGGTAACCGTCAGGATCCGGGTCGCGTCTTCAAGAACAAGAAGATGGCCGGTCACATGGGTGATCGTGAGCGGACCCAGCAGAATCTCGAAGTCGTCCGCACCGATGTGGAGCGCGGCCTGATCTTCGTGAAGGGCAGCGTTCCGGGTGCCAAGGGCACTTGGCTGACCGTCAAGGACTCCGTGAAGGTTCCTCGTCCGGCCGACGTTCCCTATCCCGCCAGCCTGAAGAAGGCTGCCAACAGCAATGACGCTGCGGCGAACACCCCGGCTGAAGATGCCGCGGCTCCCGAAGTGACCGAAGGCCAGGAGGGCTAAACCATGAAGGTCAAGGTACAGACCCTCGACGCGCAGGCGTCCGGCGATGTGGAGCTGAACGATGCCGTTTTCGGTGTCGAGCCTCGCGCTGACATCCTGCACCGCGTCGTCACCTGGCAGCTCGAAAAGCGTCGTGGCACTGCCCGCGGCACCCGCGAGCGCAGCGACGTTGCCCGCACCGGCAAGAAGTTCGGTCGCCAGAAGGGTGGCGGTACGGCTCGCCACGGCGATCGTGCGGCTCCGATCTTCATCGGCGGTGGTAAGGCGCACGGCGCACGCGTTCGTGACTTCAATCCCTCGCTGAACAAGAAGGTTCGTGCACTGGGCCTGAAGATGGCGCTGTCGGACAAGGCGAAAAATGGTTCGTTGACCATTTTGGACACCCTGGACGTCAAGGATGGCAAGACCCGGGAACTGGTCGCGCATCTCGCCAAGCTGAACCTCACCAAGGCGCTGTTCATTGATGGCGATGCCGTCAATGTGAGCTTCGCCAAGGCATCGGCCAACATCATCGGCGTGAACCTGCTGCCGGCCGTTGGCGCGAACGTCTATGACATACTGAAGGCGGACACGCTGGTGCTGACCCGCGCCGCCGTCGAAAAGCTGGAGGCGCGTTTCAATGGCTAAGCAGCAAGTCAAGGCCGTCGAGAACCGTCATTATGACGTCGTTGTCGCGCCGCTGATCACCGAAAAGTCGACCCTCCTCAGCGAGAACAACGCCGTGGTCTTCAAGGTTGCGAACGACGCATCCAAGCCGGAGATCAAGGCTGCGATCGAAGCGCTGTTCGGCGTGACCGTTAAAGCGGTCAATACGCTGGTGCAGAAGGGCAAGACGAAGCGCTGGAAGGGCAAGCCCTACAAGCGTTCGGATTTCAAGAAGGCGATCGTGACGCTGGCCGAAGGCCAGTCCATCGACGTCACCACCGGTATCTGAGGCGCGGAACATGGCACTCAAGCACTATAACCCGACGAGCCCGGCCCAGCGTGGCCTGATCCTCGTCGACAAGTCCAGCCTGCACAAGGGCAAGCCCGTCAAGGCGCTGACCGAAGGCAAGCGCAAGACCGGTGGTCGCAACAACAAGGGTCATGTGACCTCGCGCGGTATCGCCGGTGGTCACAAGCAGAAGTATCGCATCATCGACTTCAAGCGTCGCCTCTGGGACGTTGAAGGCACGGTCGAGCGTCTGGAATATGACCCCAACCGCACTGCGTTCATCGCGCTGGTCAACTACCCCGATGGCACCCAGACCTATATCATCGCGCCGCAGCGCCTTGCGCCTGGTGACAAGGTCATCGCGGCCAAGAAGACCGACGTGAAGCCGGGCAACGCGATGGAACTGGGGCAGATGCCGGTCGGCACCATCATCCACAATGTGGAGATGAAGCCGGGCAAGGGCGCGCAGCTCTGCCGGTCCGCTGGCACCTACGCCCAGCTGGTTGGCCGTGATCGCGGCATGGTGATGATCCGCCTGTCCTCGGGCGAGCAGCGCTACATCCGTTCGGATTGCATGGGCACCGTTGGCGCCGTGTCGAACCCGGACAACCAGAACACCAATCTGGGCAAGGCCGGCCGTTCGCGCTGGTTGGGCAAGCGCCCGCTGACCCGTGGTGTTGCAAAGAACCCGGTCGATCACCCGCATGGTGGTGGTGAAGGCCGTACCTCGGGCGGCCGTCATCCGGTTACCCCATGGGGCAAGCCGACCAAGGGTGCGCGCACCCGCCACAACAAGGCGACGGACAAGATGATTATCCGTTCGCGTCACGCCAAGAAGAAGAGGTAATCCGCGATGGCTCGTTCCGTCTGGAAAGGTCCGTTCGTGGACCTCAGCCTTCTGAAGAAGGCAGAAGCGGCACAGGATGCCGGTGGCCGCGCGCCGATCAAGACCTGGTCGCGTCGCTCCACCATCCTGCCGCAGTTCGTTGGCCTGACGTTCAACGTCTATAATGGCCGCAAGCACGTTCCCGTTTCGGTGAACGAGGATATGGTCGGTCACAAGCTTGGTGAATTCGCGCCCACGCGCTTCTTCCCCGGCCACGCTGCCGACAAGAAGGGCAAGCGCTAATGGGTAAGGAAAAATCCCCCCGCCGCGTTGCGGACAATGAGGCTCTGGCCGTCGGCACGCAGATTCGCGGTTCGGCCCAGAAGCTGAACCTGGTCGCCACGCTGATCCGGGGCCGCAAGGTCGAAGAGGCGTTGAACATCCTCGCCTTCTCGAAGAAGGCGATGGCGGTCGATGTTCGCAAGGTGCTGGATTCGGCCATCGCCAATGCGGAAAACAACCACAATCTGGACGTCGACTCGCTGGTCGTCGCGGAAGCCTCGGTGGGCAAGAGCATCACCATGAAGCGCTTCCACGCTCGCGGCCGTGGCAAGTCGACCCAGATCCTGAAGCCGTTCAGCCGCGTGCGCATCATCGTGCGTGAAGCGACCGCGGAAGAGGAGGCGTAAGTCATGGGTCATAAGAGTAATCCGATCGGTCTGCGTCTTCAGATCAACCGTACCTGGGACAGCCGCTGGTACGCAGAAGGCGCCGATTACGGCCGTCTGCTGATGGAAGACATCAAGATCCGCAAGTTCATCATGAAGACGATGCCCCAGGCAGCGATCTCCAAGGTGGTCATCGAGCGTCCGGCCAAGCTGTGCCGCGTGTCGATCTATGCGGCTCGCCCCGGTGTCATCATCGGCAAGAAGGGCGCGGACATTGAAAAGCTGCGTCGCAAGCTGGCCGCGTTCACCACGTCCGACGTGTCGCTGAACATCGTTGAAATCCGCAAGCCGGAAATCGACAGCCGTCTCGTCGCGCAGGGCATCGCCGACCAGCTGGAACGCCGCGTTGCGTTCCGCCGGGCGATGAAGCGCGCGGTCCAGAGCGCTCTGCGCCTTGGCGCCGAGGGCATCAAGATCACCTGCGGCGGCCGGCTGGGCGGCGCAGAGATCGCCCGCGTCGAATGGTATCGTGAAGGTCGCGTTCCGCTGCACACGCTGCGCGCGAACGTCGATTATGCCGAAGCCGAAGCGCACACCGCCTATGGCGTGTGCGGTATCAAGTGCTGGATCTTCAAGGGCGAGATCCTTGGCCACGATCCGATGGCCACCGACCGGCTTATGCTGGAGGCTCAGACCTCCGGCGTGCGCCCGGCGCGCTGAATATAAGGTAGGTATAGCGTCATGCTGCAACCGAAGAAAATGAAGTTCCGCAAGGCCTTCAAGGGCCGGATCAAGGGCGATGCCAAGGGTGGTACCGCACTGAACTTCGGCGCCTATGGCCTCAAGGCGATGGAGCCGGAGCGGCTCACCGCGCGCCAGATCGAGGCGGCTCGCCGCGCGATCACGCGGCACATCCGCCGCCAGGGCCGTCTGTGGATCCGCGTGTTCCCCGACGTTCCGGTGTCGAAGAAGCCCGCCGAAGTCCGTCAGGGCAAGGGCAAGGGTTCGGTCGAATATTGGGCGGCTCGCGTCGCTCCCGGCCGTATCCTGTTCGAGCTTGACGGCGTTCCGGGTCCGCTCGCAGCAGAGGCCTTCTCGCGCGCCGCGATGAAGCTGCCCATCAAGACGAAGGTCGTTGCCCGCCTCGGCGACACCTCGCATTTGGGAGCGTAAGCGATGGCGAACGTTGCTGACATAAAGACGAAGTCGGACGACGAGCTGTCGACCGAGCTGAACAACCTGAAGCGCGAGCAGTTCAACCTGCGTTTCCAGGCGGCCACCAACCAGCTGGAAAAGCCCAGCCGCGTTCGTGAAGTCCGCCGGTCGATCGCGCAGATCAAGACATTGCAGACTGAGCGCTCGCGCTCGGTTGCAGCGAAGTAAAGGAAACACACGATGCCCAAGCGCGTGCTGACGGGAACTGTGGTTTCCGACAAGACCGACAAGACGGTGGTCGTTCGCGTGGAGCGCAAGGTAAAGCACGCGCTCTACGGCAAGATCATTCGTCGTTCGAAGAAGTACCATGCCCATGACGAGGGCAACACCTACAAGGAAGGCGAGACGGTCCGCATCGAGGAAACCGCCCCAATTTCCAAGCTCAAGACCTGGAAGGTCATCGAGCGGGTGGACACGCACAAGTCGCCTGAAACGGCGGCCTGAAGGCCAGGTCACTGACTGTTCGAATCTAATTGCGACGCGGGGCTGGCCTTTTCCTTTCGGAAGGGTTACAGGCCCGCGCTTCGCTTAGATACTTTCGGTCGCTTTGCGAATTCGGAACCGCCGGGCCAGAATCGTTCTGGGCATCCCGGTAGGCCAAATAAGAAGGAACCGGATCTATGATCCAGATGCAATCCAATCTTGACGTTGCTGACAACAGCGGCGCCAAGCGCGTCCAGTGCATCAAGGTGCTGGGCGGGTCGAAGCGGCGCTTCGCCAGCGTGGGCGACATCATCGTCGTCTCCGTGAAAGAGGCCCAGCCGCGCGGCAAGGTCAAGAAGGGTGACGTGCACCGTGCCGTCATCGTCCGCACTGCCAAGGACGTTCGTCGTCCCGACGGTTCGGTTATCCGTTTCGACGGTAATGCCGCCGTGCTGGTCAACAAGAACGAGGAGCCGATCGGCACTCGTATCTTTGGCCCCGTGGTTCGCGAACTGCGCGCCAAGAAGCACATGAAGATCATCTCTCTTGCTCCCGAGGTGCTGTAATGGCTGCCGCTAAGATCAAGAAGGGCGACAAGGTCGTCGTGCTCGCTGGCAAGGATAAGGGCCGTACCGGCACCGTCCTTCAGATGTTCCCCAAGGACGACAAGGTTCTGGTAGAGGGCGTCAACGTCCACGCCAAGCACCGTAAGCCCGACCAGGCGAACCCGCAGGGTGGCATCGACCGCAAGCCTGCGCCGCTGCACATTTCGAACGTCGCGGTGGCTGGCGCTGATGGCAAACCGACCCGCGTCCGCTTTGAAACCAAGGACGGCAAGAAGGTCCGCGTGGCCGTGAAGTCCGGGGAGACGCTGTAATGGCTGATAAATACATCCCGCGCTCCAAGGCGCTCTATGACACCGAGATCGCGAAGGCGATGACCGAGAAATTCGGTTACAAGAACGTCATGGAAGTGCCTTCGATCGTGAAGATCACGCTCAACATGGGCGTGGGCGAAGCGACGCAGGACAAGAAGAAGGTCACCCAGGCGGCCGAGGAAATGGAACTGATCGCAGGCCAGAAGCCGGTGATCACCAAGGCGAAGAAGTCGATCGCACAGTTCAAGCTGCGCGAAGGCATGCCGATCGGCGCGAAGGTCACTCTTCGTCGCGAGCGCATGTTCGAGTTCCTGGATCGTCTGGTGAACATCGCTCTGCCTCGCGTTCGCGATTTCCGTGGTCTCAACCCGAAGAGCTTCGATGGCCGTGGCAACTATGCCTTCGGTATCAAGGAGCAGATCATCTTCCCCGAGATCAACTATGACCGCATCGACAAGGTGCGCGGCATGGATATCATCGTGACAACCACCGCGAAGACGGACGACGAGGCGCGCGAACTGCTGCGCCTGTTCGGTTTCCCGTTCCCGCAGGAAGAAGAGAAGCAGGCGGCCTGAACAGGTCCCGCTTCTCTTTCCAACCTTTAGGCTAAGGAAGAGAACTTAAGTCATGGCGAAACTGAGTTCCATCAACAAGAATGAGCGTCGCAAGAAGCTGGTGAAGAAGTATGCCGGCAAATATGCGCGTTTGAGGGCGATTGCCGACGACAACTCGGCTGACGACACGGACCGCCTGATGGCGCGTCTGAAGATGGCTGAAATCCCCCGCAATGGTAATCCGACCCGCGTTCGGAACCGTTGTGAAGTGACCGGCCGTCCGCGCGCCTATTACCGCAAGTTCCGGCTCTGCCGTATTCAGCTGCGCGATCTGGCCAATAAAGGCCTGATCCCCGGCGTCACCAAGTCGAGCTGGTAAGGATATCACCTCATGGCATTGACCGATCCCCTGGGTGATATGCTCACCCGCATCCGCAACGGGCAGCAGGCGAAGAAGGACAGCGTTATGTCCCCCGCCAGCAAGCTGCGCGCTCGCGTACTCGACGTGCTTCAGCGCGAAGGCTATATCCGCGGTTACTCCGAGGAAGTCCTCGGCAAGCACCCCGGCCTGCGCATCGAACTGAAATATTTCGAAGGCCAGCCTGCGATCAAGCATGTTGCCCGCGTGTCCAAGCCTGGCCGCCGCGTCTATTCGGGTTCCAAGGAACTGCCGGTAGTGCGCAACGGCCTGGGCATCACCATTGTCTCGACGCCCAAGGGTGTTCTGTCCGACGCGGAAGCGCGTGACCAGAATGTCGGCGGCGAAGTGCTTGCGGAGGTGTTCTGATGAGCCGCATCGGTAAAAAGCCGGTCGCGATTCCTTCGGGCGTCACCGCGACCATTGAAGGCGGTCAGTTGTCGGTCAAGGGTCCCAAGGGTACCCTGGCGCTGACGCTGCGCGACGAAATCAGCTACACGGTAGAAGCTGACGGTATCTCGGTCCAGCCTGCGAACGCCACGAAGGCGGCGCGCGCATTCTGGGGCATGCAGCGGACGCTGGTGCAGAACCTGATCACCGGCGTGACGGAGGGCTTCTCCAAGAAGCTGCTCATCACCGGCGTTGGTTATCGTGCGAACGCGCAGGGCAAGAACCTGAAGCTGCAGCTCGGCTACAGCCATGACGTCGATTTCGCGATCCCCGAGGGGATCGAGATCAAGACCCCGGATAACACCACGGTCGAGATCAGCGGTATCGACAAGCAGAAGGTCGGCCAGGTGGCCGCAGAAATTCGTCGCTGGCGGAAGCCCGAACCCTATAAGGGCAAGGGCATCAAGTATGACGGCGAGTTCATCTTCCGCAAGGAAGGGAAGAAGAAGTAAGATGGCAAAGCTTTCCCTCTTCGAGCGGCGTCGTCGCCGCGTTCGTACCGCCCTCAAGGCGCGCTCGGGTGACAAGCCCCGGCTGTCCATCCACCGCACCGGCCGGCATATCTATGCCCAGGTCATCGACGACGCAGCGGGTACCACCGTTGCCGCCGCATCGACCTTGGACAAGGAGATCGGTTCCAAGGCGCTCGGCAAGACCGGCGCCACTTCGGAAGCGGCTGCCGATGTCGGCAAGCGCGTCGCGGAAGCCGCGACCAAGGCCGGCGTCACCAGGGTCGTTTTCGACCGTGGAGGCTTTCTTTTCCATGGCCGCGTCAAGGCGCTGGCCGATGCCGCCCGTGAAGCCGGGCTGGAGTTCTAAGCATGGCTGATGAAAATACCATCGAAGCCGGCGCACCTGTAGAGGGCGCCGAAGCGACTGCACCGACCGAAGGTCGCGGTCCCGGCCGTGGCGGTCGTGGCAACCGTGGCGGCGGCGACCGCAACCGTGGCGAGCGTGGCGGCCGTGGCCGTCGCGATGACCGCCGTGGCGGCAGCCGTGACGAGGACGGCGGCGAAGAGCTGATCGAGAAGCTGGTCCACATCAACCGCGTGTCGAAGACCGTCAAGGGCGGTAAGCGCTTCGGTTTCGCCGCGCTGGTCGTGGTTGGCGACGGCAAGGGTCGTGCGGGCTTCGGCCACGGCAAGGCGCGCGAAGTGCCTGAGGCCATCAGCAAGGCGACTGCCGCTGCCAAGAAGGCAATGGTTCGCATTCCGCTGAAGGAAGGCCGCACGCTGCACCATGATGGCCTGGGCCATTTCGGCGCTGGCAAGGTGACCGTTCGTTCCGCTCCGCAGGGTACCGGCATCATCGCCGGTGGTCCAATGCGCGCAGTGTTCGAGAGCCTGGGCGTCGCCGACGTTGTGACCAAGTCCAACGGCACGTCGAATCCCTATAACATGATCCGGGCGACCTTCGAGGCGCTGGGCGAGCAGACCAGCCCCAAGTCGGTGGCGCAGCGCCGTGGCAAGAAGGTCGCTGACCTTCTGCGTCGCGGTGGTGCCTCGGCCGAGGTTGCTGCGGCTGACGCCGAAGCCATTGCGGAGTAACTGAACATGGCAAAGATCAAGATCAAGCAGATCGGTTCGCCGATCCGCCGCCCCGAGGCCCAGAAGAAGATTCTGATCGGCCTGGGCCTTGGCAAGATGCATCGGGTCGTGGAGCTTGAGGATAGCGCGGAGATCCGCGGTATGATCAAGAAGCTCCCCCACATGGTGGCAGTGGTCGAAGGCTAAACGCCTTCAGCCCATGAAGAGACAGGCGAGAGAGGGGGCAACCCCTCTTTCGTTTTTTAAGCGGAGGCGCTAGTCAGCGCTTCCTCATCGATTCCCGCAAGGGTGTCAGCGCGAACAAAGCGAAAGCGAGTGCACGATATGAAACTGAACGACATCAAGGACAATGATGGCGCCCGCAAGGGCCGGATGCGCGTCGGACGCGGCATCGGCTCGGGCAAGGGCAAGACCGCTGGTCGCGGCCAGAAGGGTGCCAAGGCACGCTCGGGCGTCAGCATCAACGGCTTCGAGGGTGGCCAGATGCCGCTCCACATGCGTATCCCGAAGCGTGGTTTCAACAACATCTTCGCCAAGGATTATGCGATCGTGAACCTGGGCGCTGTCCAGAAGGCGATTGACGATGGCAAGCTGGATGCCAAGGCGACGCTTGATCAGGCAACGCTGAAGGCGGCGAACCTGCTGCGCGGCGGCAAGGACGGCGTGCGCCTGCTGGGCAAGGGCGAATTGACTGCCAAGGTCAGCTTCTCCGTGGCCGGTGCGTCGAAGGGCGCGATCGAAGCCGTCGAGAAGGCTGGCGGCAAGGTCGACGTGATCCATGTTGTGCCTGCAGCCGAAAAGGCGAAGGCCAAGAAGGGCACTGTCAAGGCCGCGAAGGCCGCCAAGAAGGGCTAATCGCCGTTCGATGGACTTGTAACACCAACCCCGCTGCCCGATATGGGCCAGCGGGGTTGCGTGTTTCAGGAACCTGTCGATTTTCAGGAGCCTGTCGATAGTGCGGCGGGTTCCGCCCGGATCGGCACGGAACGCCAGATTAATTTGTGTGCATGGCGATTTTCGAACCATCGAATGATGGGCTTTGCGGAACATCCTTTCCTTCCGCCTGGAAATCGCTCTAGTGCATACTCCGTTCGACATGACGGCCCGACGCCGTTAATGGGGAGCGATTCCGGTCCGATCGGTCGGACTCGCGCGTGATTTGAAGGTAAGGTAATGGCATCGAGAGCCGACCAGCTAGCATCCAATCTCAGCCTGGCTAAGTTCAGCCAGGCGACTGATCTCAAGAAGCGCCTGTGGTTCACCTTTGGCGCCTTGATCGTGTTCCGCTTCCTGAGCTTCGTGCCGTTGCCGGGCGTCGATCCGACGGCCCTGTCGCAGCTATACAGCCAGACGCGGGGCGGCGTTCTGGATATCTTCAATACCTTCTCGGGCGGCAGCCTGGAGCGTATGAGCCTCATCGCGCTCGGCGTCATGCCTTATATCACCGCGTCGATCGTGGTGCAGCTTGCCTCGTCGCTCTCGCCGCAACTCGCCGCCATCAAGAAGGAAGGCGAAAGCGGGCGCAAGAAACTCAACCAGTATACCCGCTATGGCACGGTCGGCCTGACTGCCATCCAGGGCTATTTCATCGCCGTCGGCCTTGAAAGCTATGGCGCGCAATCGGGCGTGCAGGCGGTCGTCGATCCGGGCATGCTGTTCCGCGTGGCGGCGGTCATTTCGCTGATCGGCGGCACCATGTTCCTGATGTGGCTGGGTGAGCAGATCACTTCGCGGGGCATCGGCAACGGCGTTTCGCTTATCATTATGGCGGGTATCGTCGCCCAGTTGCCGGTGACGCTGAGCAACCTGTTCAAGTCGGGCAGCACCGGCGCGATTTCGGGCTTGCTGATTTTTGCGGTCATCGTGCTGGGCTTTGGTCTTATCGCCTTCATCTGCTTCATGGAGCGGGCGCAGCGCCGGGTGCTGATCCAATATCCCAAGCGCCAGACGCGCCAGGGTATCATGCAGGCCGATCGCAGCCATCTGCCGCTGAAGGTCAACACCGCTGGCGTCATCCCGCCGATCTTTGCATCGTCGCTGTTGCTGATGCCGCTCACCATTTCGCAATTCGCGGGTCAGACGGTGGCGGGCGAGAGCCGCTTTGGCGACCTCGTGCTGACGATCAATCAGTATCTGTCGCACGGCAGCCCGGTCTATATGGGCCTTTATGGTCTTGGTATCGTCTTCTTCTGCTTCTTCTACACCGCGGTCGTGTTCAATCCGGAAGAGACGGCGGACAATCTGAAGCGCAATGGGGGCTTCGTTCCCGGCATCCGTCCGGGCAAGAATACCGAGCTGTATCTCGACTACGTGCTGACGCGCATCACCGTGATCGGCGCCGCCTATCTGGCGTTCATCTGTCTGGTGCCGGAGTTCGCCATCGCCCGGGCGGGAATTCCATTCTACCTTGGTGGCACTAGCCTGTTGATCGTGGTCAATGTTACGGTCGATACGGTGACGCAGATTCAAAGCCATCTGCTGGCCCATCAATATGGCGATCTCATCAAGAAGGCCAAGTTGAAGGGCCGCCTCCGCTAAGGAGGGGCATTCAGCACGTATACGAAGCGCAGAACAGGGGAGTATTGCGCGCATGAACATCATCCTGCTTGGCCCTCCGGGCGCTGGTAAGGGAACGCAGGCGACGCGGCTGGTTGACAGTCGCGGCATGGTCCAGCTTTCGACCGGGGACATGCTGCGGGCGGCCGTAAAGGCGGGAACGCCAGTCGGCCTGCAAGCCAAGGCATTGATGGAAGCGGGCGCGCTGGTGCCCGACGAGGTCGTGTCGGGCATCATCGGCGAAGCGCTGGATGATCTGGCACCCGAAACCGGCGTGATCTTCGATGGTTATCCCCGGACGCAGGAACAGGCCCGGTCACTCGACACCATCCTGTCGGATCGCAACCGGACGCTCGATCATGTGATCGAACTGGAAGTGGACGAGGATGCGCTGGTCGAGCGTATCACCGGGCGCTTCACCTGCGCCACCTGCGGCGCGGGTTATCATGATATATTCAAACAGCCCAAGATCGAGGGCGAATGCGACAAGTGTCATGGGCATGAATTCAAGCGTCGCCCCGACGACAATGAAGAAACGGTACGGACCCGCATGGCCGAATATCGCGGCAAGACCGCGCCTATCCTGCCGATCTATGAAGCGCGCGGCATCGTGTCCCGGGTCGATGGAATGGCGGATATGGAAGATGTGAGCACATCCATCGCGGCCATATTGGACGGCCCACGCGCCTGACGCTATAATCCTCTCTCGCCGTAAAACGGGAGGGGATCATGCGCTATCCAATACTGATGCTGGTAGCACTGGTCTGGCCCGCAGCCGGGCTGGCCACCGTGACCGCGCAGCAGCAGGACGGCTTCGCGATAGAGCAGGGCGTTGATGTCGCCGCAGACTCCGTAGCCATCTATGCCCTGTTGCAGCAGCCAGGCCGCTGGTGGAATAGCGATCACAGCTATAGCGGCGATGCGCGCAATATGACGCTGGATGCGCGTATCGGCGGCTGTTTTTGCGAGGTGTTGCCGGCGAAGGATGGCTTGTTCGCAGGCTCAGTCGAACATGCCCGCGTCATCCATGCTGCTCCGGGGCGCACCCTTCGGCTCGTCGGTAGCCTGGGACCGCTTCAGGCCGAGGCAGTGACCGGAACGCTGACCTTCACGCTGAAACCGCTGGGTGCGGGGGGAACGCGGATCGACATGACCTATGTCGTGGGGGGCTATGTGCGCGGCGGGACGGGCAAATTGGCCAGCGCGGTCGATAGGGTGTTGGGTCAGCAGCTACAGGGCCTCAAGCGCGCCGCCGATGCCCGCCGTTGATTGCCGCTCAAAAACTGGCGGTCAGGTTGAATGAATTATAGCGGGTCCAGCGCCCCGGCGGAGCATTAGGCGCTTCGCGGAGAAAGCGACCTTTGGCGAGCAGCACGCCGCTATATTCCACGCGCAACCGCTTTGGCACCAGCCACCAGCGGATGCGCCCCTCCATCTGATGCCCGGCAAAATCCCCGGATTGACCGCTGGCGTCGCGCACGCCGGTCGTGGCGAAGCTATCCTCATCCGACGCCAGCCACATCGCGCGATAGGTGATGAAACCGTCCAGACGTTTGCCGGGGCTTGCTTCTATCCGCACGCCGGGCGTCAGGATGTTGGTGCGGGTGATGGCGTTATAGAGGCCTGATGGCGCCAGGTCGGCGCGGCGCATGCCGAACAACGGATCGAAGCGGCCAAAGCGCCCGCCAGCCTTGTCGCCGCTCGCCCGGTCGATCTCGATCGACAGGCGTGGCTTCCATCGTCCGCCAAAACTGTATCCGACATCTGCGTGGAGGAAGGTCGCGCTGACCGCGTGCCGTGCCGCATCGGCGGCGAGGCTGCGGTTCACATGCCCGTGCTGATAAAGCGCCTCCACTTCGAAATCGAAGCGCCCCGCCAGTGGTTCGGCGATGATCCGCGCGCCCATCGTGTTCAGTGACCGGTTACGTGTGGGGCGGGCCGGTCCATCGCGTTCACCCAGATGAAAGAAGGACAGTTCGAGCATGGCGGGGCCGAGCGCTTTGTCCTTTGACAACAGGCCACCCCACAAAACCTGGTCGAACCCTTCCCGATCGACGACCACCTTGTTGTCGCGCAAGGCTATGGCGTCATCCGGTCGCCGGCTCTGCGGCAACATGTAGATAAACGTGCCGCGTACACCGTCCATCGCGCGCAGGTCCGCGCGCAGGCCGGTATAGCCGTTGGTGGTGTTGCGATAATCATCCGCAGCCACCAGTCGCCGCGAGCCAAGGTTCAGCATCATCCGCCCCGCTGTTAGCGTGAGCTGGTGCCCTTGGCCAAAGGACAGGTCGGCGGCGACATAAGCTTGCACCAATTCCAGCGCGTTGACTTCGTTCGTAGAGAGGGGCGTGCCCGCGTCGGCGCCATAGGCGCGGCTGTCGAACAGTTCCGTGCCAATACGTACCCCGCCTGCATTATAGATAGCCGCGATCTGGGTGCGGATATTCATCAGGCTGTCGTGGCTGTCGAACCCGGTTCGCGCCTGTCCATCGATAACTTCGTAGCGCAGGCGGCTGCTGCCGGTCAGGACGAGGCCGTCTTCCTTTTCCTGCTTTTCCTGAGCGTTGGCCACCAAAGGGACTGAAAGCAGGAGGATGGAGAGCGACAGGATTCGAACAGACATGCAGCGTCCTTTGCATAATCGGACGCGATTCTTGGGCTTGCGCCTGAAGGGAGGATCGCAGCCCCCGCCTGCCGATAAATCGCAGCGCGAGCCTTTAGTCAATCATGCATGACATCGCCCTGCAACAGTTCGGGCCGAAAAGGGCGAACAGGACAGGCCGTGCGAGTCTGCATGAAGGAGAGCAGGTCTTGAGCATCATAACGATTGATTTCGAGGCGTCTTGTCTTCCCCGGCATGGTCGATCCTATCCCATAGAAGTGGGAATTGCCGGGATTGAGGCGGGCGCTATCACAAGCCGTAGCTGGTTGATCCGGCCGCATCGCGATTGGCAGGGATGGGATTGGACCGCGCGCGCGCAGGCGCTGCATGGCCTCAGCCGTGAGGGGATCGCCCGCGATGGCGTTGAGGCGGCGCAGGTGCTGGCCGAACTGCGGGCGGCGGTCGAGGGGCATCGGCTGGTGGCTGACAGCCTGATCGACCAATATTGGCTCGACACGCTTGCCGCGGCGGCGGGGGACGGGGCAGCGCTCACCATCGACCATGTCTCCAGCGTGATGGAAGAATTGCGGGTAGGCGAAATGCATATTGCGCGCGCGATCGATCATGCCGACGCCATGGTCCAGACGCGGCATCGGGCGGCAGAGGACGCGCGGTGGCTGGCGGCGGTGATTGCCGATCTTGGCGGGGGCCTGGCGTCGCTGACCCAGTCGATACCGCTGTTTGCGCTGCACAACTGACGCGACAGCAATAGTTTGTTACCATAGGCGAATGGCGGAGACAGACTCGCCGGGTAGATCATTGCCCGATCCTCCCCGCCCGCCTAGGATATGCGCGCAATGTTTCCATCTTCATTCTCAGGCGCCGAATTCCCAGGCCCCGGCCACCCCGGCCGGCCGATGGTCATTGGTTTACGGACCGAGAACCGATGATGGCTGCGCCCGTCGTCCTGCTAGCCGAAGGGCAGCCCGATTTACGGGCGCTGCTCCGTGAAACGCTGGAGGATAGCGGTTTTCGTACCCTCAATGCGATGTCCGCCGACGATCTGTGGCAGGCGGTCGATGATGTGGACGTAAGCGCAGTCGTACTTGATACGGCGATGCGCGGTCCGCAAGGCATGGACCTTTGTCGCGCACTGCGCGAGCGCAGCAATGTTCCCATCATACTGGTGGGCACCAATAGTACGGAGGTTGACCGGGTGGTCGGCCTGGAACTGGGTGCCGACGATTTCCTGTCCAAGCCCTATTCGACGCGCGAACTGCTGGCGCGGCTGCGCGCTGTGTTGCGCCGGGGGCGAGGGGACGCACAGGTGCCGGTTCGTCGGCGGCAGGAGGCGCGCTTCGATGGCTGGCACATCAGCTTTACACGTCGTGAATTGCGGGACCCCGCAGGTGAGTCTGTGGCCCTGACCGGCGCGGAATTCGATCTTTTGACGGTACTTTCGGATCAGCCACAGCGCATCATTGCGCGGGAGCGACTGATGGAAATGTCGGGATCGCGCGGCACCGAATCGTCGGATCGCAGCGTCGATGTGCTGATCAGCCGGCTGCGTCGCAAGTTGGCTCACGGAAAGATTGCCGCGCCGATCGTGACGGTCAGGGGCGTGGGATATATGTTCAGCGCGGCCGTCGAGCACGCTTGACCGGCGATATGGCTCGGCTCGCAGGCCGGGGCTGAACGGCCCGTTCATTCCAGACACATTATTTAACAAAAGCGCTGCGCTGCAGCAAAGGCGCTCCTGTAAATTGGTTTTCAATGACCCGGCTGTCCTCTGCCGGGTTCACCAATTTAGGAACGATGCCATGAACGAACTGATCGGTCGCGTATTCAGCTTCGAGAAGCATGTCTTCCCGAACCAGAGCGTACTCTACAACCGCCTCGCCAGTGACGGGCAAAGCCCCAAGGCGCTGATGATTTCCTGCGCGGATTCGCGCGTCGTCCCCGAACATATCATGCAGGCTGATCCTGGCGATCTGTTCGTATGTCGCAACGCTGGCAACATCGTGCCGCCCTATACCAACATGAACGGCGGCGTATCGTCCACGGTTGAATATGCGGTCATGGCGCTGGGTGTACGCGACATCATCGTGTGCGGTCACAGCGATTGCGGCGCGATGAAGGCGCTGGTCCATGAAGAAGCACTGGCGTCCATGCCCAATGTTGCCGCCTGGTTGCGCCATTCCCATGCCGCGCAAAAGGTGGCGCGTGAAAGCTACTCAGCGGATCTGACCGACAAGGAAAAGATACACGCGGTTACGCTGGAAAATATCGTTGTCCAGCTGGCCCATCTGCGGACCCACCCCTCGGTCGCGTCGGGTATCGCGCGGGGCGAGATCGCGCTGCATGGCTGGTACGTTGATATCCATGCCGGCCTGGTGCTGGGCCTTGATGGCGCGACAGGTCGTTTCATGCCGCTGCGTGAAGATGCGCCGCTGCCCGTCGCGCTGCCCCATGGCCAGCGTCTGGCAGCCGACCTGGGCTATGCCCAGGCGGCGGAGTAACCTGGATGTTCAAAGGTTTAACGGCAAATTTCAGCCGTGATTTCACGGCCTCCATCGTCGTTTTCCTGGTGGCGATGCCGCTGTGCATGGGTATCGCCATCGCGTCCGGCGTGCCGCCCGAGAAGGGACTGATCACCGGCATCATCGGCGGCATCGTCGTCGGTGCGCTGGCGGGATCGCCCCTTCAGGTCAGTGGTCCTGCCGCGGGCCTTGCGGTCATCGTCTTCGAAATCGTGCGGGAACAGGGGCTTTCGGCCCTGGGACCGATATTGATGCTGGCAGGCCTGATTCAGGTTGTGGCGGGTGTTGCGCGCGTCGGCGGCTGGTTTCGCGCCATTTCCCCGGCGGTCGTCCATGGGATGCTCGCGGGGATCGGCGTGCTGATCGTCGTCGGTCAGTTCCATGTTCTGTTTGACGACAAGCCGCTGGCGAGCGGCCTTGCCAACCTCATTGCGATGCCCGGCCAGCTTTTCGGCCTCAGCAATCAGGATGCGGCGACTGCCTTCGCCGTCGGTCTTGTCACGATCGGCGGTATGCTGGGGTGGGAGAAATTCCGTCCCGCGCAGCTTCGTCTGGTGCCTGGAGCGCTGGTCGGCGTCGTGCTGGCAACGATCGTCGCTTTCGCCCTCGGTTTATCGGTCGCGCGAGTCGTTGTGCCGGAAAGCATCGTTGCGGCCGTGACCCTGCCCGAACAGGGCTGGATCGCGCAGATGATGAATCCGGCCATCCTGACCACGGCCATTGCCATCGCCTTCATCGCCAGTGCCGAGACATTGCTGTCGGCCGCAGCGGTCGATCGTATGCATGATGGTGTGCGGACTAACTATAATAAGGAACTCTGGGCGCAGGGCGTAGGCAACGTGCTGTGCGGCGCGGCTGGCGCGCTGCCGATGACGGGTGTTATCGTTCGCAGTTCGGCCAACGTCCAGGCTGGCGGCAAGACCCGTCTGTCAACCATGATGCACGGTGCCTGGATCCTGGCCTTTGTTGCGCTGCTGCCCTGGTTGCTGCGGGAAATCCCGATGGCGGCGCTGGCCGGTATCCTGGTCGTGACTGGCGTGCGGCTGGTTAGTGTGGATCATGTCCGTCACTTGCTGCACCGCTATGGCCCGTTGCCCGCGATCGTATGGGCCGCAACGCTCATCACGGTGGTCGCGACCGACCTGCTGACCGGCGTATTGGTGGGTATCGGCCTGTCGCTGATCGAGATGCTGCCCCATCTGCGCCAACTGCGCCTGAAGATGGAGGACGGGCCGTCGGGTGATGCGCATGAAGTGTCGCTGAACGGCACCGCCACCTTCCTCAGCCTGCCCAAGCTGTCGGCCAAGCTGGAATCGCTGCCCGCAGCTGGCCCGGTCATCCTCAATGTCGAGCGGCTGTCCCATATCGATCATACTTGCGCGGAAATGGTGCGTGAATGGGTCGATCGCCGCCGCAATGCGGGCGGCCCGGTCGAACTTTTCGGCGCTACGGGACGGATGCAGCAACTCGCCGCGCATTGATCCTGAACCAAACTGAAGCGCCTTTGGAGGCCCGCGACCTGCCCGGTCGCGGGCCTTCTATTTACAAATAGACATAATACAGAAATATATTAGAAATAAACCGTGCGCTATATGCCACAGCCGCCCGGCATTGTTAGCAGGTGCAACAAAAGTGCATTGCAACAGCGAGCCGGGCGAAATATCCCGATGTCAGCCGCCGATATTCGAAGCCGGAACGAGATTTCGAGATTAGCTGGCCGCAGGACGGAACATTCTTTCCAAAAGGGGAATGTTCATGAATTATAAAATTGCTGCCGCCGCACTGGCACTCCTTTCCAGCGCACCGGCCTTCGCGCAGGAAGAACCTGCTGGTCCCATCACAGTATCGGGCAGCGTCGGCCTCGTGTCCGACTATCGCTTCCGTGGTGTGTCGCAGACCGACAAGGGCATGGCCGTTCAGGGCGGCATCACCGTTACCCATGAAAGCGGCGTCTATGCGGGCACCTGGGCATCCAACCTGTCTGGCTGGGGCACGTTCGGCGGCTCCAATATGGAACTCGACCTGTTCGGCGGTTACGCCATTCCGCTGGGCGCCGCGACGCTGGATATCGGCCTGACCTGGTACATGTATCCAAGCGGCGCCGACAAGACCGATTTCGCTGAACCCTATGTGAAGCTGTCCAGCCAGGTCGGTCCGGTAAAGGGTCTGGTCGGCGTTGCCTATGCTCCCAAGCAGCAGGCACTGGGCAAATGGTGCAGCGATGCGGCTTGCACCATCGCTAATCCGGGCGACAAGGAAGACAATTTCTACGTCTGGGCTGATGTCAGCGGCAGCGTGCCTAGCACGCCGGTCACGCTGAAGGCGCATCTGGGCTGGTCGAACGGTAATTCCGGCCTTGGCCCGAACGGCACCAGCCTCGCCCCCACTGGCAAATATCTCGACTGGCTGGTCGGCGCGGACGTCGCCGTTCCAGGTACGCCGCTGACGGTAGGTGTCGCCTATGTCGATACCGATATCGCCCGAATCGAGGAAAACTACATCCGTCCCAACTTCTCCGACGCGGACGGTTCGTCGATCGCACGGGGCAAGGTGGTCTTCTCGCTCACCGCGGCCTTCTGATTGATGGTTCTAACGTGAAAAGGACGCCCGGACCGGTGACGGTCCGGGCGTCCGCATATCCAAAACATGACAAATTGTTGCTGCGGTTGCGTTGCGGCAGCTTCGGGCACCCCATCGGTTGACCGGTGGGTGGGTGACAACTATCTCTTGTGCCATGCAATATTTCCAATCGGCAACACTCCGCCTGTGACCGCGCCATCCATCATCCTGGTCGAGGACGATCCACCGCTGCGGACGCTGACGGCCCGCGCGCTCCAGGAACATGGTTATGCGGTGCGCCCTGCGTCATCCGGCCCGGAAATGTGGGTGGCGTTCGACGCTGGCCCGGTCGACCTGGTCGTGCTGGACGTCATGCTGCCTGGCACCAACGGCATCGACCTGTGCCGCCAGATCCGGCGCAAGAGCGACGTGCCGATCATCTTCATCAGCGCCAGGGGCAGCGAGACGGACCGGATCGTCGGGCTGGAACTGGGCGCCGACGATTATCTGGCCAAGCCTTTTGGCACCCGGGAGTTGATCGCCCGCATTCGCGCTATTCTGCGCCGTGCAGGGCTTGAGCGCGGCCCGGAAGAGACGCGGGACAGCGAAGCACGCTTTGCCGGCTGGACCGTCAATTTCCCCCGTCGCGAACTGCGCTCGCCCAGCGGCGCGGTGGTCGAGTTGACCGGGGCGGAGTTCGACCTGCTCGGCAGCTTCCTTGGCCATCCGCAGCGCGTCATCGCCCGCGAACGGCTGATCGAACTGTCGCGCACACGCATGGGGGATAGTTCTGACCGCAGCATCGACGTGCTGGTCAGCCGCCTGCGCCGCAAGCTGTCGACCAGCGAAACGTCCGCGCCGATCACGACCGTTCGGGGCGTAGGCTATATGTTCAATGCAGAGGTCAGCCGCGCTTGAGCCGTCGCTTCAGCAGTTCGCTGGGGCTGCTGGGCCGCCTGATGGCCATCCTGCTGCTGACGCTTGTTCTGGAGTTCGCGGTCGGGACGCTGATCTATGAACGTGCCAGTCACCTCTCGCTTCAGGAGGATGATGCCAAACGGCTGGCCGAACATCTGGTCATTTCCCGCAAGCTGTTGAAGGAAGCGCCGCGTGACGAGCGCCACGCCATGGCGGTGCAACTGACGACCGGGCGCTACGAAATCCACTGGACCGCGTCACTGCCTGCACCGCCGCTTGCGCCGGATTTGGACAAGATGCGGCGGCAGATCCTGGCTTGGGAACCCTCGCTCGCCAAATCGAATCTGCGCCTGCGGCTGGCCTCGCCCGGTCGCCATTCCGAAATCAACGGGGGGCTGCAACTGCCCGATGGCAGTTGGCTCTATTTCGGGATGCACCATGCGGTCGGCAAATGGGAATTCACGCTGGGCCGCATGGGTCTTGCACTCATTCCGGTGCTGGCGCTGCTGTTCGCGGGGGGGCTTCTCATCCGCCGGACGCTGGCGCCCTTGCGTGAACTTGCGCATGCGACCGAGCATATCGGCCTTCAGAACAGGGTCGAGGTGCAGGAAGCGGGCACGGAGGATATTCGACATCTGATCCGCGCCTTCAACGTTATGCAGGAGCGTATCCATCGCCTGATCGCGGAACGGACCGAAACGCTGGCGGCGGTCGGGCATGACCTTCGCACGCCATTGGCGCGGCTGCAATTGCGGCTGGAGGAACTGGACGAAACGGGGCCGCGTGTCGCGATGTCGCAGGATGTTGGCGAGATGACGGCGATGATCGATTCGCTCCTCGCCTTTCTGGGCGGCGAGCGCGATCCGGAGGCGCGGGTTCACACCGACCTGGCCGTCATGCTGGCCACTATCATCGACAATTTCCAGGATCAGGACCAGGATGCCGACTATGATGGCCCCGACCATCTGGACGTCGTCATCCGGGCGATGAGCATAAGGCGCGCGGTCAGCAATTTGGTCGAGAATGCCCTACATTATGGCACGCGAGCGCGCCTCTTTCTGGCGCGTGAGGGGGAGGAAGTGGTCATTCGGGTCGAGGACGATGGTCCGGGTATTCCCGAGCAGCGGCTGGCTGATGCCTTGAAGCCCTTTACGCGCCTTGACCCCGCGCGTCAGCGCAACACCCGCGGTCTTGGGCTTGGCCTTGCTATCGTCGATCGGGCGGTGAAGCAGGAGGGCGGGAAGCTCATCCTCGCCAACCGGGCCGAAGGCGGGCTGCGCGCCGAAATCAGGCTGGCGTTCGTTGCGCCAGCCTGAGCGGGGCTGACGCAACCCGTTCCTTTATTTCGCGCAGCTATCGCCTTCGCCCGGGATGAGGTCGAGGCAACGTCCGTCAATCTCGCTTTTTGCGACCGGCAAGCCGATCTGCGCCGCCAGCGTGGGCAGGATGTCCACCGTTTCCACGCCGCGCGGCTGTTCGAACCCACGCATAGCCTTGCGCCAGAAGAGGATGGGCACGCGCCGGTCATTGTCCCAGGGCGAGCCGTGAGTGGCGACGGATCCCTTGGTCGGATCGATGATCGGGGTGACGCCGGGCTTCAGCATCAAGACCAGATCGCCTGAACGCTGCGCGTCATAGCTGGCGCGCGCCTTTTGCAGCAGGCTCCAATATTCGGGTGGGCCGGATGGACTGGGGGTGGCTGCGATTTCGGCGCCGGTCAGCACCGCCTGTACCTGGGGGTGGGCGCGCAACAGGCGAAGGGCTTCTGTTTCCACCGCCTTGCGCTGGGCGGCGGTGAGACCCTTGTCGATATAAAGGTCGCCCGCCGGGCCATCGCCCCAGATCAATTTTTTCCCGGTCAGACCCGTTTTCGCGGCAATCGCCGCCGTCAGCGCCTTGGGTGTCAGTGCTGCGTCGGCGCGGCTTTCGTCCGGCATGGCATTTTCGCGCTGCCGCTCGGGCAGGTCATGGCCGCCATGGTCGGCGGTCAGCACGACCATATAATCGATGCCCTGCTTATCCAGACGGTCGAAAAAAGCGCCCAGTTCGCGGTCCAGCCGGGCGACCTGGATGCAGCTTTCGGTGCCCTCAGTGCCATAGGTGTGGCCGACATAATCGGTCGCGGACAAGCCGATCGAGATGATGTCGGTCTGAGCCTGCTTGCCCAGCGCCATGCTCTCGATCGCACCGGCGGCGAGTACCAGCGTCATTGCGTCCTGCTCGGGCGAGATACGGAAGCCCTTGAAGTCATTGGCCTCGCGCGCGAAGCGGCCATTGCCCACGGTCTTGCCGCCGCCGACGCTGACGGCGAAATCCTTGGCCACGCACTGTTGTGGTAATTCCATCCCTGCGCTTGGACGGGCGAGGCGTGCTGAAAGCTCCGCATTGACCTTCGCGACCAGTGGCGGGATGGCGATGCCCTTATAGCTCACATAGCCCTGCGGTCCGCCAAGCCACCAGACCTGATCGGCGGTCGGCCCGCCCATCATGATCGCCGCGCGATCCTTGCCCGCGACCGACACGACGCGGGTCGCGGGATTGGCGATCTTCATGCGGCCACCCAGCGTCGGCACTTTGAGGTGAATGGGGGAGGCGACATAATTGCCGCTGTTGCTGCCCGGCTGGCTTTCATCCTCGGCACAATAGACGGCCTTGTCCTCCCGCGCGGTCGACAGGTCGAACCAGGTGTTGGCGATGATGCCGGTGCGCGATGGGCGGCTGCCGGTCAGGATGGTGCTGTGGCCGGGGCAAGTCTCTGTCGCGGCGTGGCTCTGATAACCGTGGGGGAAGACCGCGCCTTGCGTCAGTCGCTTGAGGCCGCCTTCGAAGGTCGAGCGATATTCGCTGAACAGATCGGCCGAGAACTGGTCTACCGAAATGGCGACGATCAGCTTGGGCGGTCCGGCCGGTGCGGTGGCGGGTTGCGTGCCCTGGGCCAGAACGGGGAGAGGAAGGGCAGTTGCCAGCATCAGTGCGGCGGCGACGGAACGGAACATGAAACGAAAGACTCCTCGACCTTGACGGCGAACGCCCCCGGACCTAGCCCGCTAGCACTCACCCGAACAGAGGCCCGATGCGGATTTTTCATGTCCTTCTGATGACGCTTGCAGCCTTTGTCTGCCTGTCATCCGCCAGCGCGCAGCAATCTGCTCCATCGGGCGGTGCGTTCGGGAGCGGAAGCACGCCGCATATCGCCGCGCGGTTGGTGGCTGAAAGTAGGGTGCCCGCACCCGGCAGCAGCGTCACCATCGCCTTTTCGATGACGCCCGAGCAGGGCTGGCACGGCTATTGGGAAAATCCGGGCGATGCGGGGCTGGGCATGACCGCCGACTGGACGCTGCCGCCCGGCGCGAAGGTCGGGGCGTTGCGCTATCCGGTGCCCGAGACGCTGCTGATTTCCAGCCTGATGAATTATGTCTATGAAGGCCCCTATGCGGTGCTGACGACGCTGACCGTGCCCGCGACGGCGAAACCAGGCGACCGGCTGCCCGTGCGCGTGCGTGCTGAGTGGCTCGCCTGCACCCGGCAGGTCTGCGTGCCGGAACAGGGCGAATTATCGCTGGATCTGACAGTAGGGGACGGCACGATCGGCGCGGCGGACCGTGCGACCTTCGATAGCTGGCGATCGCATTTGCCCCGGCCGCTGGGCACGCCGGCCAGCTATGCGATCGAGGGTCGCAGGCTGCGGGTCGCCATACCCTTTCCGGCGGATGCGGCGGCGGATGACCTGTATCTCTATCCGCTGACGGAGGGGCTGGCCAACTATGCGGCCCCGCAAAAGACCGTGCGGCAGGGAGATCAGATCCTGATAGAGACGGACGCGGGCAAGGGTGTCTCCGGTCCGGTCAACGCGGTGCTGCGGACGGGCGATCATCGCGGGTTCCTGTTGACTGCCAGCCCCGGCACGATTCCCGCCACAGCTTCGGCCAGTGTCGCCGCGACCATATTGCTGGCGCTGGGTGGCGCGATACTGGGCGGGTTGTTGCTGAACGTCATGCCCTGTGTTTTCCCGATTCTGGGCCTCAAGGCGCTGAGTCTTGCCAAGGCGGGCGGCGACGAGCGGACCGTGCGGCGGGAGGCGTTGGCCTATGCGGCGGGCGTCATCCTCGCCTGCCTGGCGTTAGGCGGGCTGTTGCTGGGTCTGCGCGCGGCGGGGCTGGCTGCGGGCTGGGCATTCCAGTTGCAGGATCCGCGCGTTATCCTGCTGCTGCTGCTGCTCGTCACGGCCATTGCGCTCAATCTGGCCGGGCTGTTCGAGTTGCCGACCTTCGGCGGCGGGCAGGGGCTGGCTGGCCGGGGCGGGATGCTGGGGTCTTTCTGGACGGGCGTGCTGGTCGCCTTTGTCGCGACGCCCTGCACCGGGCCGTTCATGGGTGCGGCGATGGGTGCGGCGCTGGTGCTGCCGTTGGCGGCGGCGCTTGCGATCTTTGCAGGGCTGGGTCTGGGGCTTGCGCTGCCGTTCGTGCTGCTGGCCTATATTCCCGCGCTGCGTCGGCGGTTGCCACGACCGGGCGCGTGGATGGGACGGCTTCAGAAGCTCTTGTCGCTGCCGATGTTCGCGACCACGCTGGGTCTTGCATGGCTGTTGGGGCAACAGCGCGGCGTACCGGGAATGACGCTGGGGATGGCGGTCGCGCTGGGTCTGGGCTTTGCGCTCTGGTGGCTGGGTAGCCGTCAGCGCGGGGGGCGTGGCGGATGGATCGTGGCGGCTGTGGCGGCACTGGGATTGCTGGTCGCGGGCATGGCCCTGTTGCCCGCCAGTCGTCCCGCCGTGGCGGCAGTCGAGGATGCGGCCATCCCGTTCAATGAAGCCAAGCTGGCGCAATTGCGCGCGGCCAACAAACCGGTCTTCCTCTATTTCACTGCCGACTGGTGCCTGACCTGCAAGGCGAACGAGGCCGCCGCCATCGATCGCGCGGAAACAGTGGAAGCCTTCGACAAGGGCGGCGTCACGGTCATGGTGGGGGACTGGACCAGCGCCGACCCGGCGATCACCCGCTTTCTTGAAGGGCAGGGACGTTCGGGCGTGCCGCTCTACCTTTGGTACGCGCCGGGTAAGCAGGCGCAGGTGTTGCCGCAGATATTGACGCCCGCGACTTTGACCGGGCTGGTCGGCTGATGGCCAAGGCACGGGCTGACCAGCTGCTGGTGGACCGCGGCCTGGCAGAGAGCCGCGCCCGCGCGCAGGCGCTGATCCTGGCGGGTCTGGTCTTCACCGTCGACCGGAAGGTGGAAAAGGCGGGGCAGCAGATGGCGCAGGATGCACCGCTGGAGGTGCGGGGGCGCGATCATCCCTGGGTGTCGCGCGGCGGCATCAAGCTGGCGCATGCCATCGACCATTTCGCCATCGACCCGACAGGGCTTGTCGCGATGGATGTGGGCAGTTCGACCGGCGGCTTTACCGATGTGTTGCTGACCAACGGGGCGGCGCGCGTCTATGCGGTGGACAGCGGCACCAACCAGCTGGCGTGGAAATTGCGTTCGGACCCGCGCGTCGTCGTCCATGAACAGACCAGCGCCCGCATCCTGACGGCCGATCATGTACCCGAACCGGTGGGCATCATCGTCTGCGACGCCAGCTTCATCGGTCTGGCCAAGGTGCTGGAACGGCCCCTGAGCTTCGCAGCACCGGGCGCGTGGCTGGTGGCGCTCATCAAACCGCAGTTCGAGGCGGGGCGCGAGGAAGTGGGGAAAGGCGGCGTCGTTCGCGATCCCGTCATCCATGCGCGCGTCTGCGCCGATGTGCGGCAATGGATTGAGGATTTGGGCTGGCGGGTTGCGGGCATAGAACCCAGCCCCATCACCGGACCACAGGGCAATGTCGAATTCTTGCTTGCCGCGCGTCTGGCGGATAACTGATCCGCGTTCGTTCCACGACCATGCGATTACATTTTGCGACAAATGCCTCTGTTGCGTCGCCCTGAAAGGCCGGTTAGCGCGTCTCCATGCGATCTTCCCTCCCGCTATTGATGATCCTTCTGTCCCTGGCTGCATGCGGCAAGGAAGAAGAACGTAAGGCGCGCCCTGCCGCGCTGGTCGAAGCCGCGCCCGTTGCGGCCAAAACCTTTACCGAAGCGGTTGAGGCGGTGGGTACCGCGCTGGCCAACGAACAGGTCATATTGTCGGCGCCTGTCACGGACAAGATCACTTCCCTCAACTTTGCCGATGGCGGCTTTGTGCAGAAGGGCCAGGTCATCGCCACTCTGGCGCAGGGGCAGGAAAAAGCTGAACTGGCGGCAGCGGAGGCGCAGGCGCTTCAGGCCGGACAGCAGTTGAAGCGCATAGAAGCATTGAAGGCGCGTGGCTTTGCCACCGGCGCCAGCCTGGACTCGCAGGTGGCGCTGGCTAACGCCGCCCGCGCCAACGCGCAGCTTTCCCGTGCCTCGATTGGTGATCGCGTCATTCGCGCGCCCTTCTCCGGTTATCTCAGCCTGCGGACCGTGTCGGTCGGCGCGATCGTGACGGCAGGAACGCCGATCGCGACGATCAGCGACATCGCGCGCATCAAGCTCGACTTCACCGTGCCCGAAACGCGACTGCCGCTGATCGCGCAAGGACAACCGATCAAGGCCGTCTCCGCCGCCTGGCCGGATCGTCCCGTCACCGGCATCATCGCGACGATCGACCCCGTCATCGACCCGGCAACCCGGGCCGTGCGGGTGCGCGCCATCCTGCCCAATGCGGACCGTGCGTTGAAACCGGGCATGTTGCTGACCGTCACCATCCTTGCGCGCCAGCGCCAGTCGCTTGGCGTGCCCGAACTGGCGATCGTGGGCGATGGCGATGATCGCTATGTCTTCGTGGTCGAGGATCACAAGGTGAAGCGGGTGAAGGTTGAGACGGGCCTTCGCCAGAACGGTCTTGTCGAAATCACCGGCGGCATAAGCGCCGGCCAGACGATCGTGACCGATGGCGTCGTCAAGCTGTCGGATGGCACGCCCGTCCGGTTGCCGGGGGAAAAGCCCAAGGATGGTTCTGGCCGTAGCGCAGGCGGTTCGTCCGCCGCCACGTCGCGCTAAAGGCGCGGGTCCATGCAGCTTTCCGACGTCTCTGTCCGCCGCCCGGTCTTCGCCGCGGTCATCGCCATCCTGCTCTGCATCGTCGGCGTTGTCGGGTTCATCAGCCTGTCGGTGCGCGAATATCCCGACACCGATCCCCCGGTCGTATCGGTCGAGACGACCTATACCGGGGCGGCTGCCTCGGTTGTCGAAACGCGCATCACCCAGCTTCTGGAGGATGCGATTGCGGGTGTGCAGGGCATCCAGACGATCACGTCCAGTTCGCAGGACGGCACGTCGAACATCAGCATTGAATTTGATCCGTCGCGCGACATTGATTCAGCCGCGAATGATGTGCGCGACCGTGTCGGCTCGGCGGTCGAGGATTTGCCCGAAGATGCGCTGGCACCCGAAATCCGCAAGGTGGACGCTGATTCCCGCCCGATCCTGTTCCTGGCCTTTTCCCGTCCCGGTTGGACGCAGATCCAGATTTCCGACTATATCGACCGTAATATCGCGGACCGTTTTTCCGCGATCGATGGCGTGGCGCGGGTCAATATCGGCGGGGAGGCGCGACCGTCGACGCGAATCTGGCTGAATGCCGAAAAACTGGCGGCCTTTGCCCTGACTCCTGCGGATGTCGAAGCGGCGCTGCGGACCCAGAATGTCGAACTACCGGCCGGTCGTTTCGAATCGAAGGACCAGAACCAGACGCTGCGCGTCGAGCGGCCCTTTGCGACTCCCGCCGAATTCGTCAATCTGGTCGTTGGCCGTGGGAATGACGGCTATCAGGTGAAGCTGGGCGATGTCGCCCGGATCGAGGAAGGGGCGGAAAATCCCTACAGTTCCTTCCGGTCCAACAGCGGCACCGCGATCGGCCTTGGCATCGTCCGCCAGTCGGGCGCGAACACGCTGGATGTCGCGGACAAGGCCAAGGCGATGTTGAAGACGCTCGATCTGCCCGAAGGGATGCGGGTCGCGATCGGATCGGATGAAAGTCTGTTTATCAGCCGTGCGATCGACAATGTCTATGACACGCTGATTGAGGCGGCGGTCCTGGTCATCATCGTTATTTTCCTGTTTCTGGGCTCGGTGCGGGCGACCATAATTCCGGCCGTCACGGTGCCCATCTGCCTGCTCGCGACCTGCGCCAGCATGTGGTTGATGGGTCTGTCGATCAACCTGTTGACCCTGTTGGCGTTCGTGCTGGCGATCGGTCTGGTCGTGGACGATGCGATCGTGGTGCTGGAAAATGTCTATCACCGGATCGAACAAGGCGAAGATCCATTGGTCGCGGCTTTTCTGGGTACGCGGCAGGTCGGCTTCGCGATCATTTCCACCACGCTGGTCGTGTGCGCGGTGTTCGTGCCGGTCATGTTCCTGGCCGGGCAGACGGGCCTGCTGTTTCGGGAACTGGCCATCACGATGGTGGCGGCGATCGCCTTCTCAGGCTTCATCTCGCTCACCCTGGCGCCGATGATGTGTTCCAAACTGCTCAAGAACAGCGCGCGTGGACGGTTCGCGCACTGGATCGACAGGCAGTTCCAGCGGCTGGAGGGCAGCTATTCCCGCTGGCTCGACCGGGCGATCCGCAAGCCGTTGATCCCGTTGCTGGTCGTCGCTGCTTTTCTGGCGGTGGCAGGGGGCCTGTTCATGGTTATCCCCAGCGAACTTGCCCCGGCGGAGGACACCGGCGTTGTGGACAGCCAGATCAGCGCGGCGGAGGGTGTCGGTTTCGACAAGATGCTCTCCTATATGCAGAAGATCGAAAAAGATCTGTCGCCGCTGCGCGAAGATGGCACGGTCCAGAACCTCATCATCCGCACGCCTGGCGGCTTTGGCACGAGCGACGATTTCAACAGCGGCAACGTCATCGCCTTCCTGCGGCCATGGGAGGATCGCACCATCACCACCGCGCAGGTCGCCGATACGATCAACAAGACGATCGCGCAGCAGCCCGGCATACGCGGCAATGCCGCGCCGCGATCGGGCCTGGGCCGTGGACGTGGCCTGCCCGTCAATATGGTGATTGCCGGGTCCACCTATGAAGGGTTGGTCGCTGCGCGCGACCGCATCATGGCGGCGGCGGCGACGAACCCCGGCCTCATCAACCTGGACAGCGATTACAAGGAAACCAAGCCGCAGATGCGGATCGAGGTGAACCAGCAGCGCGCTGGCGACCTGGGCGTGTCGGTCAATGACGTCAGCCAGGCGCTTCAAAGCCTGCTCGGTTCGCGGCGCGTCACCACCTATGTCGATCGCGGTGAGGAATATCGCGTGCTGGTGCAGGCGGAGGATGAAGGCCGCCGGACCAATGCGGACCTGGAACGGATTCAGGTGCGCAGCCGGACCGGCGTGCTGGTGCCGCTCTCTGCGCTTGTCACCATAAAAGAGGTGGCCGGACCGCGTCAGCTCAACCGCTACAACAAGTTGCGTGCCATCACGCTGACCGCAGCGCTCGCACCGGGCTATTCCCTGGGTGAAGGGTTGGCCTTCCTTGAAGCGCAGGCGCAGCAGGCGCCTGAAGTCCTGGCGATCGGCTATCGTGGTGAAAGCCAGTCATTGCGGGAGACGGGTGGGTCGATCTGGCTGGTCTTTGGTCTGACCATCATCATCGTCTTCCTGCTGCTCGCCGCTCAGTTCGAAAGCTTCATTCATCCCGGCGTCATCATCGCCACCGTGCCGCTGGCGGTAGCGGGCGGGGTGCTGGGCCTCGCGCTGACGGGCGGGTCGGTCAATCTTTACAGCCAGATCGGCATTGTCATGCTGGTGGGGCTGGCGGCCAAGAACGGCATCCTGATCGTCGAATTCGCCAACCAGTTGCGCGACGAGGGGCTGGAGATCGCCGAAGCGATCCGGCAGGCGGCGACAAGGCGTCTGCGGCCAATTCTGATGACCTCCATCGCGACGGTTATCGGTGCTGTGCCGCTGGTTATCCGGGGCGGGGCCGGGGCGGCTTCGCGCCAGAGCATCGGTGTTGTCGTTGTCTTTGGCGTGTCGCTGGCGACGTTGATTACATTATTCCTGATCCCGATCTTCTATTCACGGGTTGCAGGACGCACCGTTTCTCCGCAAACCGTGGGCCGAAAGCTGGATTCGGCACTCAAGGAGTCGCCCGACGCCGCTGAATGACGTGAAGCTGGAGCAGCATTGCCGATGAACGAAATCGCGTCCCGGGGCCAGTTGCGGCTCGCTTATCTGCGCTGGGCGCTGTTCACGGTGCCAATGGTCGTTGTGCTTGGCTTTTTGTCGAGCAAGATAGCCAATAGCGGCTATGCCAATCGCTGGTTCGCGGCACTGGACAAGCCGGCGCTGATGCCGCCGGGCTGGGTGTTCGGCTTCGTCTGGACGATCTTGTACATCGTGATGGCGCTGGCCTTTGCCATGATCCTGCATGCGCGTGGGGCGCGTATGCGGGGCCTCGCCATTGCCCTGTTCCTGGGACAGCTCATACTCAACCTCCTCTGGTCACCACTGTTCTTCCGCGCGCATCAGGTGGGGGATGCGCTCGCGTTGATCCTGCTGCTGCTGGTGGTTGTGACCGTCACGGCGGCGCTATTCTGGCGCATCCGAAAGGCGGCGGGTATGATGCTGTTGCCCTATGTCGCCTGGCTGGCCTTTGCCTCTTTCCTCAACTATGAGATCGGCCGCCTCAATCCGGGCGCGCAAACCCTTGTAGCGCCTGCATTGCGTACCCAGATATAGTGTAGTGTGCCGATAAGGCACTTGCAGGCTTAAAGTATCACAGGAAAGTCACGATCATGCAGAGTGAAAACCGCTTCTTCGACGACCTGGCCAAGCTGGTGAACGGCGCTGCTGGCACCATGGCGGGCATGGGTCGCGAGTTTGAGACCAACGCGCGGGAGAAGGCGCGCCAGTTCATGGGCGGCATGGATTTCGTGTCGCGCGAGGAGTTTGATGCGGTCAAGGCACTCGCCGCCGCCGCACGGGAAGAGGTGGAACTGCTCAAGGCCCGCGTAGACGCGCTGGAAGGCCGGGAAGCTCCGGTCGTGACCAAGAGCGTCCGCAAGCCCAAGGCGAAACCCGACGCGGCTGGTTGAACGGCCCGTTATTTCCCTGTGGGGCGCTTGCCCGGCGCCGTTTCCATCCTGTCCTTTCGGCCAATGGGGTGCTATCCGGTCAGGAATCAGGGATTACGGCACATTTAGGCGATGATGGACAGCGACGAATTCGAACAATCCGGCCAGGAAGCAGCGCCGATCGACATGCTCGCCGCCTATTTCGAGGCGCATGGCTGGACCTTCGAACATGCCGGTGAGGACGAGATCGTCGCCACCACGCAGGGCAGTTGGGCGGAATATGAACTGCGCGCGATCTGGCGTGACGAGGATCAGGTGCTGCAATTGCTGGCGCTGCCGGACATCCGCGTCACTGACGAAAAGCGCGCTACGATCTACGAGACGCTGGGCCTGATCAACGAGCAATTGTGGCTTGGCCATTTCGAACTATGGTCGTCGAGCGGGATCATCCTGTTCCGCCATGGCGCGCTGCTGGGACCGGGGGGCACGCTGACGCTGGATCAGGCGCAGATATTGGTCGAGACAGCGATCGACGAATGCGAGCGCTTTTATCCGGTGTTCCAATTCGTGCTGTGGGGCGGCAAAAGCCCGTCCGAAGCGATTTCCGCGAGTCTGATCGAAACCCGCGGCGAAGCCTGAGGGGGGCGTAAGACTATGACGGATGGTCCATCGGCGCCGCGCTTTCCCGCGCATCTTTTCCCCCCGCATCTTTTCCTTGTCGGTTGCGGCAATATGGCGGGGCAAATGCTGGCCCGCTGGCTGGACTGCGGGCTTGATTCCGCGCGCGTGACCGTGCTGCGACCGAGCGGGAAGCCTGTGGCGCCCGGCGTGGCGGTGGTCACGGCTTACCCCGACACGCTTCCGCAAGGGACGGTGATCCTGCTGGGCATGAAACCCTATCAGATCGCGGATGTGGCAGCCGGTCTTGCGCCGCTATGCCGCGCCGACGTCGCGATTGTCTCGATCCTTGCGGGCACAATGCTGGCGCAACTGCGTGGTTATTTCCCGGCGTCGAACGATGTGATCCGCGCCATGCCTAACCTGCCCGTCGGCATCGGCAAGGGTGTGACCGCCCTGTTCAGCGATGACCGGACGTCCGCCGATGGGCGGGCGATGGCCGATGGATTGCTTGGGCCATTGGGTTTGGTCGAATGGATGGGTGAGGAGGCACAATTCAACAGCGTGACCGCGCTGTCGGGCTGTGGTCCGGCCTTCTTGTTTCGCTTTGTCGATGCGCTGGCGCGGGCAGGCGAGGCCGTGGGGCTACCTGCGTACCAGTCGGCGCGGATGGCGCTGGCGACGGTCGAAGGTGCGGCGGCGATGGCGGCTGCGGCGACCGATAGCCCGGCTATCCTCGCTGATCGTGTCGCCAGCCCCGGCGGAATGACCCGTGAGGGCATGAATGTTCTGGATGCCGACGATGGGTTGGTGCGGCTGTTGATCGACACGCTGACCGCCGCGCGCGACCGGGGTGAGGCGATGGCGCGGGGCTAGGCAGCCGCGGCCTTTTCCGGCTTGCGCCTGCCGAAGCGGATTTCACTGACGATGACGGCGGCAATGATGAAGGCCGCGCCGATCAGCGCAGTGCCCGGCAGACGTTCTCCCGCCATCCGACCGATGATCCCGGCCCAGAGCGGTTCACCTGCATAGATGAGTGTTGCGCGGGTTGGTGACACGGTGCGTTGCGCCCAGTTCATCACCAGTTGAATGAGCGCCGTCATCAGGCCAAGGCCCGTGGCAGCAATCAGGATGAAGGGCGACAGGGCGGGCATTGTCTCACCGGCGGGGCCCATCAGGCCGAAGGCGAGGAGGGCAGTGACGGCAAGTTGCACGACGGTGACGCGCAGGACGTTCACCTTGCCCGCCCACAAGCTGATGAGGATAATCTCCACCGCGATGGCAAGCGTGCTGATGACCGTCAGCATCTCGCCACGGCCAAGCGTCAGCCCTGCGCGCGGGGCCGCGATCAGGATCAGGCCCGCGAAGGCCAGCGCGACGCCAATCCAGCTTGCAAGGCGGGGGCGGCGCCTCAGAATCAGCCATTGGAGTATCGGGACGAGTGGGACATAGGCCGCCGTGATGAAGGCCGAGGTGCTGCTGGGGATCGTCTGTAGCCCCCAGCTCTGGAGCGTATAGCCGATGAAGATACCAAGGCCGATCGATGCGCCCGCGATCAGTTCCCGTGCTGTCAGCCCGCGCATGACGCCGAAGGCGAGGCACAGCGTCGCCAGCGCCGCCGTGGCGAAGCGCAGCCCGACAAAGAACAGCGGCCCCGACTCCCGCATCGCATGGTGCACGATCAGGAATGTGCCGCCCCACAGCACCGTCACACCAATCAGCGCCAGTTCGGGCTTTCCGATCATCAGGCGAGAGGATGCGGGCTTGTCTTGTTCGGCATTGTGCAACATAATGCACACCTCCTATGAGCACTATACTGCACAGTCAAGAGGATGACGCCGACGGGCGAAGGCCTGATGTATTGGCCCATGTCGCCGGCAACACGCGACGCCTGCGCGCAGCGGCGAGCCTGAGCCAGAATGCGCTCGCAGACCTGTCAGGCATCAGTCGTCGGATGATCGTCGGGATCGAGAGTGGCGAGGCCAATGTCAGCCTGTCTACACTGGACCGGCTGGCCAGCGCTCTGGGAGCGAGTTTTTCAGAGATTGTGCGCTCGCCCGACGCGCCCGACAACCGCCGGATCGAAAGCCTGGCCTGGCAAGGAAAGCATGCGCAGAGTCGCGCCACGCTGCTGGGGACCGCCGCGGCTCATCGCGAGGTGGAACTATGGACATGGTCGCTCGCGCCCGGCGAACGCTATCCGGCAGAGGCGGATGCGGCCAATTGGAGCGAGATGCTCTATGTCGTTGAGGGTTATCTGACCGTGGAAGCGGCGGAGGGCACCCATAGAGTGGAGCGCGGCGATTTTCTGATCTTCAGCAGCGATCGCCCCTATAGTTTCGTGAATGCGGGCGCAGCTGTTGTGCGGTTTGTACGGAACGTGGTCTTCTGACGGCGGAGCAGCATGCGCTACCCCGCCGTCCGTCATTCAATCATTTTTGAGGTCGCGCCCGGCACCTTCCAATGCCCCGCCGATATTTTTCTTTGCCTCAGCCGCTTCGCGCTTGGCATCGGCAGCCGCGCGATCCGCAGCCGCGCCCGCACGCGCGCTGCTATTTTCGATCGCCTGACCCGTTTCATCCAGGCCCCGGTCGATCTTGTCGCCGGCCGTATCCACGCTGCGCGACACATCGTTGCCGACGGCAGAACCCGCATTTTCGATACTGTCCTGCGCCTTTTCAGAGCAGGCGGCGAGACCGGTGGTTGCGACGATAGCCAGGCTGGCCAGCAGGATCTTTTTCATGGGCACTCCTCCGTTGGAATCGAAATATGCTCGTAACAATCATCGACCGTCGCAAAAGTTGCGTTAGGAAGGGCGGGACGTCACTGACGATCTGATGAAGATTTTTCATATTAAAAAATACGATAATATGATTTATATTGCATCTCGGCGGAGCGAGACGTTCTCGTCCATCCGTTTCAGGAAGGTGATATGACGACGATAATTTCTGCGCGGGGATCAGTGAAAGGGCGCGGTCAGCGTGGTCGCAACCTGACCTATGGTATGCTGGAAAGCCTGGGTGTGGCGATCGTGACTGGCTATTATGCCACACGGCCTTTCCCTACGGAGGCGGACCTGACGAAGGATTATGGCGTCAGTCGGTCGGTAACGCGCGAAGCGGTGAAAATGCTGACGGCGAAAGGGTTGCTGAGCGCTCGCCCGCGGCAGGGCACGATTGTCCAGCCATCTTCCTCCTGGAACCTGTTCGATGCGGACGTGCTGCGCTGGATGCTGGAGCGCACATTTTCGATCGAGTTGCTGCGTGATTTCAATCAACTGCGGATCGCGATCGAGCCGGAGGCTGCGGCTTTTGCCGCGCGGTTGGGGGATGCGGATGATCTGCGTCGCATATCGGCGGGGCTTGAGCGGATGGAGGCGGCAGAACGCGGTGAGGATGAACCGCTGGAGGCCGACATTGCCTTTCACGTCGCGATTCTGCGGGCCTCGAAAAATCCCTTTTACTGGCAATTGCGCGATGTTGTGGACACGGCATTGCGGACATCGATCCGTGTTACGAATCGGATCAAGGGGCGAACCGCCAGCGTGCGCGACCATGGCGCCGTGCGCGATGCGATCGCAGCGGGCAATCCGGACAAGGCGCGCGAGGCGATGCGCGCGCTGATCGACGACGTCATCGACCTGATCGAACATAGCGAGACGATCGAGCCAGTCCGCTAACCGATCTTAGCGCGCCTGCAACCCCAGCACCATCTGCCGGTCGCCGTTCGCGATCAGCCCTTCGAGTACCCGCCAGAAACCCGTGACCGACCCCTGGCCTGCCTGACCATATGCGGTTGCCATCTTTTCACGCAGGGCGCGGAACAGTTCGGCCTCCAGTGTCTTGCCCGTACTGCTCAGGCGCAGCATCTTCTGTCGTCGGTCACGCACGCCCGGCTGCGTTTCGATATAGCCCTGTTCGATAAGGTCGTTAAGGACGCGTCCCAGCGACTGTTTGGTGATCGATAGCAGGCGCAGCAATTCGCCTATGGTCAGGTCGGGCTTGCGCGAAATGAAGTAGAGCGCGCGATGATGGGCGCGGCCCAGCCCCTGCGCTTCCAGCAACTGCTCGATGGATTGCATGAGCGCGCTATAACCAAAATACAGCATTTCGATGCCGCGCCGAACCTCATCCTCACGCAAAAATAGCGGGGAGGCGGGGGTGACATGGGAATGGACTGTAGGGGAACTGGATGTGGTCATAGGGTGCGTGTCGCGGTTGAGTATCCGAACGGAGAGCGGAATGCACCATGCCGTGGCGCGGCGCTTCTGGCTATAGCGTCATTGCGGCGGACAAGTGCGTTGTCGGGGTTTCCTTTCCCGCAACAGACGTTATATGCGCTTACCGCGTTGTACTACTGGGGCGTCGCCAAGCGGTAAGGCAGCGGCTTTTGATGCCGCCATGCGCAGGTTCGAATCCTGCCGCCCCAGCCAAGTGTTTGATATAAAACGGTAAAATTTATACGATTGGCGTCAAATCGCGTGGATTCGAGATAAAAATGCTGATCCTGAGCTTCTAAAAGCTCGATTGCGCCCTTTTATGCCGTTTTTGTGCCCGTGCGCTAATTCCAAAAAGCACGAATCTAAAAATTCGTCGGCAAAAACTATGAATTTCAGTTTATTGCGATCGTTATCGCAGATTCATACGAGGCTACGGCAGCGGTTTTGTTGACCGCTGTATTGCGAATGTGGATTGTAATTGAGTTTTTACAGATTGCGCAATCAAGGCGAAAGATTGGTTCAAAATAGCCGTATTATTTTTCGCTCATAAGGCGGTTCCATATTCCGCTTTTAATGCAGGATCTGCTGCATTTTCAGAGATGTTGAGATGTAAGTGCGTAACGGATGCTCGACCCATAATATCGATCCGACGTGGCGCGCAGTATTGGCCCAAAGCCAATCCGGCCCAGACGGCGACGGTGACGGAAGTGGGGAAGCCTGCCCGAAGGCCCCGAGCGAAACTGAAGATCGTGGCACTGACCGCCTGAGCCAGCTCGCATATCATGGGCGGCGCTTGAAAATGGGGGCGCCCATTAGGCTCCTGCTGTGCAACGCTCCATTCATGTCCTCCAGTCTGATAAACACCGTATCTTGGTGTCCACCCAACCGGCAGCAGGCCACTTACTGAACGGCGAAGGGATAATCGGCTATTGCGCCGTCAGCCCTCCGTCGACGATTAATTCTGTTCCAGTGATATAGGCAGCATCACTGGACAGTAGAAATGCAATGGCATCGGCCAGATAGTCGGGGCGCCCGGTATGTCCAAGGGGAATGGCCGCCGCGATCGCTGCTGAATCGGAGGGGCTGCCGCTGCGCGCGCCGTTCTGAATATCCGTCTCGATGACGCCGGGATGGACCGAATTGACGCGAATTGCATCGGGAGCGCCCTCCAGCGCCAGCGATTTGCTCATCAGACGGACCCCGCCCTTGCTGGCCGAATAGGCCGCCGTCCGGCGCATGCCCACCAGCCCAGCGACTGACGAGACATTGACGATGGCGCCGCCATTGCCGATCCGCCGCATATGTCCCATGGCCGCGCGGCAGCCCAGGAATACGCTGGTCATGTTGACGTCGACCTGTTTGTTCCAGTCATCGAGCGAAAGCTCGCCTACAGGTGCAAGGATGACGATGCCGGCATTGTTGACCAGACCGTCCAGCCGGCCGTGCCGGTCGACCACGTCAGCGATCAGGTCGCTCCATCCCTGCTCGTCAGTGACATCCTGTGCGATGCCCTCTGCCGCTATGCCCATCGAGCGGAGTTCGGCGGCGCGAGCCTCGACGTCCAAGCCGTTGAGGTCCGTCAGGATGACGATGGCCCGCTCGGCGCCGATGCGGCGTGCAGTGGCGAAGCCAATGCCGGAACGGGAAGCTGCCCCGGTCACGATGACGATCCGTCCGGTCAGTCGTTCCGTTCCGGCATTCATCGGCGACCTATCGTTCATCCCGCTATATTCCCTTCATTTTATGCAATACTCATGGCGCCGTCGGCGGCGATGCTGGCGCCTGTGACATAAGAGGCCGCATCCGAAACAAGCCAGGCTGCTGTTGCTGCAATCTCTTCCGGTTCGGCCATGCGCTCCAACGGAATGCGCAAAGTGCCTGCCAGGCCTGGGGTTGAAGTGCTGGATCGTTCGGCGAGAGGCGTGCGGGTTGCGCCAGGCAGCAGCGCGTTTATGCGTACGCCATGGGGCGCGCAATCTACCGCTGCGCCACGCACAAGACCAGTCACGCCCGCCTTCGCCGCGCAATAATCGGCGCTGTTGATCAAGCCTTTGGTGGCTGCAGCAGAGGATATCGCGACAATGGCGCCGCTGCCTTGGCGGATCATGGCGGCGGACTGGTGCTTGATGCAAAGGAATATTCCCCTCAGGTTGATCGCTTGACAGCGATCCCATGCCTCTGCATCCAGTTCCCAGATGGATTGGCCTCTCTGCCCGACACCGGCGCTGTTGACCGCCGCATCGAGGTAACCAAATTTGGACAGCGTCGCTTCGACCAGCGCAGCCACGCTGTCTTCGTGCATGACATTGGTCGCCATGAAATCGGCAATGCCGCCTGCACCCCGGATGGCATCGACAATGCGCTGGCCGCCCGCTTCATCAATATCGGCGACCATGACGCGCCAGTTTTCCCGTGCAAGCAGGATCGCGGTTGCCGCTCCTATTCCGCTGCCCCCGCCCGTGACGATGGCCGTTCTATGCGAAGCTGACACTGGCACGTCTTCCTTATCCGATTATTGGGGTCAGATACGTTCGATAATGGTCGCGGGCGCCAGACCGCCTGCGGCGCACATCGTTGCAAGGCCGGTTGAGAGATTCCGTCGTTCCATCTCATCCAGCAACGTGCCAGCGAGAATCGCACCGGTAGCGCCGATGG
This sequence comes from Sphingobium aromaticiconvertens, assembly GCF_037154075.1. NCBI lineage: Bacteria > Pseudomonadati > Pseudomonadota > Alphaproteobacteria > Sphingomonadales > Sphingobiaceae > Sphingobium > Sphingobium aromaticiconvertens. The sequence goes on along the minus strand of NZ_JBANRJ010000001.1, from coordinate 101,834 downwards.
GATGGCCAAGCGCCATGGCCCCCCCATTCACATTCACCTTGTCCTGATCGACATTGAGGTCACGCATGAATTTGAGAGGAACGACGGCAAAGGCTTCGTTCACCTCGAAAAGATCGATGTCGCCAATCTCCATGCCAGCCTGTGCTAGCGCCTGGCGGGTGGCTGGAACAGGACCGTTGAGCATCAGCGTCGGGTCGTCGCCAACGGTCGTCAATGCGCGAATGCGCGCACGGGGTTTGAGGCCATGGGCCCTGGCATAGGCCGGAGAGGTCAGCAGCAGCGCGCCTGCTCCATCCACCACGCCGGAGCTGGTCGCGGCGGTATGGACATAGTTGATGTCGACATCTGGATAGGCAAGTCGCAGCAGCGAGCCAAAGCTGTTGCCTTCCTCGTCGACAACACGATCAAAAAAGTCAGGGAATGCTGGCTTCAGCTTGGCGAGCGCTTCCGCCGTGGTCTGCGGGCGCGGATATTGCTCCCTGTCGAGCGCCACTTCACCGGCATCGTTCAGCACCGGGATCAGGCTTTTGGCAAAGCGCCCCTCGCGAATGGCCATATCCGCCCGTTGCTGACTGAGAAGCGCCAAGGCATCCAGTTCGGCCCGGCCGATTCCTTCCAGCGTGGCGATCAGGTCCGCGGCAATGCCCTGATGGGGTTGGGGGATGCGCTTGCGGAGCGCCAGATTGCCGGAATCCATCATGAATTCGCGCGATAGCGTTCGAGCATGGGACATGGATTCGACGCCACCGGTGATGACCACATTCTGAACCCCGGACATGATGCCCATCGCGCCGAGGTTGAGGGCGGTCAGCCCCGAGCCGCAGAATCGATCAAGGGAGAAACCGGGCACCCGCTGGTCATAGCCTGCGTCGAGCGTTGCCATCCGGGCAAGATTGAGGCCCTGCTTGCCCTGCTGCGTATTGACGCCGGCGATGACGTCCTCGACATCGGCGGTGTTCAGGTCGTTGCGCTGCTGCAACGCGATCAGCAGGGTAGAGAGCAGGCGCTGCGGATGGATGTCGGCCAGTGCACCGGCGCCGACTTTGCCGATGCCCCGCGGAGTACGCACGGCATCGATAATCCAGACCTCTTCCAAATCATGCTCCTTGGTTCAGAAAATTACCCGTGGGAACACATGCGAGACCCATAAATAGTAGAAATATGAGCGAATGTGATCCACATGTTCTATATTCGACCTTTTCTAATATCACAGGTCCGCTGTCAATCCCCCTATGGCTTGACGCCATGCCTATCCATGTGACAGATTTGGTCAATAATCGCACATTGAGTGTGAAACTGGTATAGGGAGTGAAAGACGAGTGGTAGCCAAGATCGCCAAGGCAGGGGCAGACGTGCAGGAAGCAAGTCTGCCGGAAGGTCGTTATCTGCAAAATGTCGATCGCATGGGCGGCTTTGCCAAAGGGCTGGCCGTGATCGAAGCCTTTGGTCAGGGGCGCAATACGCTGACGATCGCGGAGGTGGCGCGCCTCAGCAGCCTTGACCGGGCGTCGGCGCGCCGGTGTCTGCTGACGCTGGTAGAAGCGCGCTATGCCACGACCGATGGCCGTTATTTCGAACTGACGCCGCGCATCCTGCGGCTGGGGCATTCCTATCTGGCCGCTTCCCTACCCAGGCTGATCCAGCCGACCCTCGATCAACTTTCCGACACGCTGCACGAATCCTGTTCGGCGGCCGTGCTTGACGCGCATGAGGTCGTTTACATCGCGCGCGCGGCACATCATCGCATCATGGGGCCCGGATTGCATGCGGGCAGTCGGTTGCCGGCCTTCTGCACGTCGCTTGGCCGCGTCATGCTCGCAGCATTGCCGATCGATCAGGCAAAGGCGATCCTGACGAACAGCGAGCGTCCCGCGATAACCGACCACACACTGACCAAGGTGTCGGACATCATGGCCGAACTGAAGCGTGTGCGCGAAAATGGCTATTCGATCATTGACCAGGAAATGGAGATAGGATCGCGCTCCATCGCCGTGCCGATTGCCAATTTCTCTGGCCAGACCGTCGCCGCGATAACGGTGGGCGTTCATGCCGTGAGGGCGGAGATTGATCGCCTGCGCGAGGAAATCCTGCCGGCCCTGCTGGATGCGCGGGCGCAACTGGGCGCGATCCTGCCGTAAACGGACGGGCAGCGGAGAACGCTGCCCCACGGCTTTCCCCGACTCTTTGGTTTCACTGCCGTTTAACGGTTGACCCTCTTCGCATATTCGTCAATTATCGAACTAATGTTCGAATATGATAATCGATATCCTGTCCAGCGATATCGTTGGAGAGGATGTCTGTGAGCGATAGCGAACATGTGGGTGAGGCCGGGGCGTCGACGACGGGCGCTGGTTGGCGCAACTGGCTTATCGCGGCGCTTTTGGCGACTTGTTACACCTTTTCCTATATCGACCGGCAGATCATCAGTCTGCTGATCGAACCCATCAAGCGCGCACTCGATATTTCCGACACGCAGTTCGGACTGATGCAGGGCATCAGCTTTTCCTTCTTCTATGTCGCGGCATCGTTGCCGCTCGCCTGGCTGGCCGACCGGACCCGGCGCTCGCGGCTGATCAGTGCCTGCGTCACCTTCTGGAGCGTGATGACCATGGCCTGCGCCTTTGCCGGTAATTTCTGGCAGATGCTGGCGGCGCGGATCGGCATCGCGGCCGGCGAATCCGGGCTGCCGCCAGCAGCCCTTTCGACGCTCGCTGATCGGTTCGACAACCGCCGGCTTGCCACCGCGACCTCGATGTTCATGCTTGCACCCTTTCTGGGTGGCGGTTTCGCCCTAGCAGGTGGCGGGGCGCTCTATGCCGCCATTGGCCGATGGGATCGTTCCAGCCTGCCGATCCTGTCCGGTCTGGATGACTGGCAATGGGTATTCCTGATCGTCGGTGCACCCGGCCTGATCGCGGCGCTACTGTTACTGCTGATCCATGACAGACGCCCGTCCGGCCACGCGCAGCGGAAGGGCTTTGGTGAATTGATGCTGTTCTTCCGGCAGGAATGGCGGGTGGCCGGGGTCTATTGCATGGCCATGGGCGTGTTGATGACGGTGCTCAGCAGTTATGTCACATGGCTACCCGCAGCGATCATGCGATCGAAGGGCGTGGATGAAGCCACCATGGGCACGTTGTTCGGTCCGATCTATCTGGTCGCCGGTGCGGGCGGCACGATCTCTGCGGGTGTCCTCATCAGCCTGCGCGGGGGGGCTGACCCGGTGCGGGCGATCTTGCGCTATATGATGCTGATGCTGGCGCTGATGTGGCCGATCGGGACGTTCGGGCTGCTCGGTTCATCCTTCCAGCTCGAACTGGCGCTGATGGGGGTTGCGCTGTTCCTGCTGAGTTCGGTCACCAGCCTGTCCTCCTTGCCCTTTCAATATGTGACGCCCCCTCATCTGCGCGCGCAGGCGCTGGCGGTGATGTCGGCGGTGGCGGCCATGTTCGGAACGGGGTTGGGACCAGTGCTGGCCGGTTTCATCAGTGACAGCCTGACCTTTGTCGATCACCCGATGTCGGTGTCGTTATCGATCATTACGGCCGTGGTGCTGCCCTGTGTTTTCGCCATGCTGGCCTTTACCATGCGGTATCACGCCCGCAGCCGGCTCGACCTGAGGTTCCGGGCATGACCGGTGCGTTGGATCGGCTGATGGCGCTGGAGGATATTCGCCAGCTAAAGGCGCGCTATTGCCGCTGCGTCGACACGAAGGATTGGGCGGGGCTGGCCTCCGTCTTCGCGCCCGATGCGATTTTTCATCACCGGTTCGGCGGATCGGTACGTGATCCATGGACCGGGCAATGGAAGCCGCCCCTGCCGGAACCGCGCATCAGCCACGGTCGTGCGGCGATCGTCGCGCGCATCCGCAGCGTCGTGGAAAATATCCACACACTGCATCAGTGCCATATGCCCGAGATCGCGCTGATCGACATTTTCAATGCGCGTGGCGTCTGGGCGATGTCCGATGAATTGCGCGATCGTGACGGGCAACTGATCCTGCGCGGGGCGGGCCATTATCATGAAAGCTATGTGTCATCACCGTCTGGTTGGGTAATCGCGACGGCGGAACTGCGCCGGTTGTCGATCGTCCGTGGCGACGGACATCCTGATTAGAAAGGAAAATACAATGGATATCGGCGTAGCGGGGAAACATGCGATCGTGTGCGGCGGAAGCCGCGGTATCAGCCGGGCGGCGGCGTGGCGGCTGGCCAAGGAGGGCGCCCGTGTGACGCTGGTCGCGCGCACGGCGCAGACGCTTGAGGAAGCGGCGCATGTGCTGGCGCGGGAGACGGGCGCGATCGTCGATTTCCATGCGGCGGATCTCACCAGTCAGCAGGGCCGGGCCGGGCTGCTCGCTGCCGTGCCGTCTTGCGATATATTGGTGGCCAATGCCGGGGTGCCGCAAACATTCGAACCCTTTGGTTCGCTCGACCGGGCCGCGTGGGAACGATGGTTCGATGCCCATTTCTTTTCGGCGCTGGACCTGATCTATGGCTATGTCCCCGGCATGATGGACCGGCGGTTCGGGCGGATCGTCAATGTCTCGGCCAACTTCATCAAGTTTCCGCAGGCGGGCGTCGGCCATTCCCATGCCGCGCGGCTGGCGCTGGCCGGGGCGATCGCGTCGCTGGTGCGGGACGTCGCGCCGCATAATGTCACGATCAACAGCGTCCTTCCGGGCCTGGTGAATACCGAGGCGCTTCAGACCGCCCTGCGGGGACGCGCCGAAGCGCGCGGCGTCGCCTATCAAGTGGTGGAGGATGAAGTGAAACAGCGTTGCGCGGCGGCGCGGATCGCCGACCCGCAGGAGGTCGGCGACCTGATCGCGATGCTCGCCGCCGCCCAGATGGGCTATGTAACCGGCCAGAATATCGTCAATGACGGCGGCGCCTATCAGGGCCTGTTCTGAAAAAAAAAAGGGAGGGGCTTAACGCCCCTTCCACACCGGCGCGCGCTTCTCTGCGAAGGCGCGGGGGCCTTCCAGCCAGTCTTCCGACGTCCGCAGGTCGCGCATCGCCTGGCATCCCCATTGCGCGACCATGGCGTCGGCGATCGGACGATCCAGTCCATGCTGCATCGCCTGCTTGGCGGCCTGGATAGCCAGCGGGCTTGCCTTGCAGATTTCCGCCGCCCAGCGCCTTGCTGCTGCAAGCACGCCTTCCTCGCCGATAACTTCGCTGACGAAGCCCAGATCCAGTCCCTGTTGGGCGGACACCCGCTCGCACGTCATGATCATCTGCATGGCGCGGCGCGGGCCGATGGCCCGGGGCAGCCGGTGCAAACCGCCCGCCAGCGCCGCCATGCCGATCCGCGCTTCGGGCAGGCTGAACGTGGCTGTTTCCGCAGCCAGCAAGACATCGCAGGCCAGAGCGATTTCGAACCCGCCGCCCAGCGCATAGCCGTTCACCGCCGCGATGACCGGCTTGACCATGGTGAAACGACTGGTCAGCCCGCCAAATCCCGTTGGCGGCAGCACCGGCACGACACCGCTCGCCTGGAATTTAAGGTCGTTGCCAGCGCAGAAGGACTGATCCCCGGCCCCGGTGATGATCGCCACCCATTGATCGGGGTCCGCCTCGAAAGCATTGAGCGCCGCATGGCATTCCCAATGCGCTGGCGGATGCAGCGCATTGCGGGCTTGGGGCCGGTTGAGCGTGAGGATCGTGACCGGCCCGTCCCGCTCGACGCTAATATGGTCATAGGCCATCAGCGCGGCCCCATGCGCAATGCTCCGTCAAGGCGGACATCCTCGCCATTGAAATAGCTGTTGCGGCACATTTCCAGCGCTAGGCTGGCATATTCCGCCGGGCTGCCCAGACGCTTGGGAAAGGGAACGTTGGCGGCCAGCGCTTCCTTCACCTGCGGCTTGGCGGTGGCGAACAAGGGGGTATCGAAAATGCCCGGCAGGATCGCGTTGACACGAATCCCCTCGCGCATCAGGTCGCGCGCGACCGGCAGGGTCAGACCGACGATCGCCGCCTTGGACGAGGCATAGGCGGCCTGGCCCATCTGGCCATCCTCCGCCGCGACGGAAGCGGTGTTGACGATGACGCCGCGCTCGCCATCTTCCAGCGGATCAAGGGTCATCATGCCCGCCGCCGCCTGCGTGATGCAGCGGAAGGTGCCGACGATGTTCAGCAGGATGACCTTTTCGAAACCGTCCATCGGGAAGGTTTCGATCGCGCCGGTTTCCCGATTGCGCGATGCGGTCTTGAACGAATTGCCACGTCCCGCGCAATTGATGAGGATGCGTTCCTGCCCATGGGCGGCGCGCGCCTTTGCAAAGCCTGCGGCGACCGACTGGTCGCTGGTGATGTCGACTTCGCACATCAGGCCGCCAATCTCTGCCGCGACCGCCTCGCCACGCTCCCGGTTAAGGTCGAACAGGGCGACCTTGACGCCTGCTGCCGCCAATGCGCGCGCCGTCGCTTCGCCCAGGCCGCTGGCCCCGCCGGTCACGACGGCGGAACATCCCGAAACTATCATATATTATCCTTTTTGCTGGTTAGCGCACGCGCTCTAGTCGTGCCGCTGCATCATGATATTGCGCGCGAATCGCGGGCTTCGATATCTTGCCGGAGGGGAGGCGAGGCAGCGGCTCATCTTCCAGCGTCACATAGCGTGGCACTTTGTAGCTCGCGAGCGCACTGTCGCAGTGGGCGATGATATCGGCAATCGACAGCTTGGCCTTGTCGCCATGGATAACGGCCATGGGCGTCTCGCCGAACATGTCATCATTCGCCGCGATGACGGCGACTTCCTCCACGCCGTCCACTTCGGCAATCACCTTTTCAATCTCGGCCGCCGAAATGTTGAGGCCGCCTGAAATGATGATGTCCTTCAGCCGGTCGACAAAGGTCACATTGCCGAATTCGTCGACATGCCCAAGGTCGCCGGTGTGGAACCACCCGTCCTTGAGCGCGTCGGCGGTCGCTTGTGCATTGTTCCAGTAGCCGCCCATCAGCGAGGAGCCCCGGAACAGGATCTCGCCGACGGTTCCGGGCGGCGCCAGTTCGCCATCCTCGCCAGCGATGGCGAATTCGTTGAACAGGCCGCCACGGCCACATTTTTCGGGCGTGATGACGGCGGTATCGTCTCGCGCCGCCCAGCCGCCCCCCGCTTCGGTGCAGCCATAGGCCTGCCGCAGGATAACCCCTTTGTCGCGCCATGCCTTGAGCAGCGACAATTTCACCCGCGCGCCAGCGATCTGGCCGAAATAAAGGTGGGAAAGGTCCGCTTCGGCAAAGGCGGGCAGGGCCGCCATCCGCTCGAAAAAGATCGGCACGGCCAGAAACATGGTGATCTGCTTTTCAACCAGCAGGCGCAGAGCGCGCTCCGGTTCGAACTTGGTTTCCATATAGATGCTGACGCCGGTGGCCAGGAATTGCAGCAACAACAGATAGCCCGACTGCGAACTGAACGGCCCGAGCGAGAGAAAGCGCGCGCCCTTGCCGCAGCGCGGTTCCATCACCGCAAATTCGCAGGCATAGGTCATGACCCCGCGCTGGGTCTGGACCACGCCTTTGGACTTGGCGGTCGATCCGCTGGTGGCGATGACGAACATCGGCGCATTTTCGTCCGCCATCAGCGGCAGGTCGTGCCGCTCGCCCTCGCGCAACGCGGTGATCTCGCTCAGGTTGCGCAATATGCCGGTGCGGTGATCGCCCAGCGCGTCGATGGCGACGGCTTCGCGATCATTGTCGGTGAAGAGGAAGGCCGGATCGAAATTCGCGACCGCCTCGGCGATCTCCGCCGCGCTGGAGCGGAAGGTCAAGGGCGTGCCGATCGCGCCGATCCGCGCCATCGCCAGAATCAGGAGGGCATAGGGCAGCGAATTGAGCGACACGATCATGATCCGGTCGCCGGGGCGCACGCCGCTTTTCAGCAGATGATGACCGACACGGGCGGACCAGTCATGGATTTGTGCATAGCTGACCGCATCGCCATCGACGCTGAGGGCAATAGTGTCCGGGATATCACGCGCCCACCATTTGAGAGCGCTGGCAACGGTGAATGACATTTAGCGGCTTTCATGTCTGGAAGTGGAATGGGTCATAATGTCTCTTCGCTACCAAGCAGGCCAGTGCTGCTCATCGTATCGCCGGGGCCGCCCGTCATCAGCGACAATTTCGCGCCCGGAACCTGATTGACGGAATCGCCCCGTATCTGCCGGACGGCTTCGGCGACCAGTCCCATGCCGTGAATAAACCCTTCCGCCAAATCGCCGCCCGACGTGTTCACCGGCAGCGACCCGCCCGGCACGATCAGATTGTCGAAGGTGATGAACTCACCGGCATTCTCCGTCGTGCAGAATCCATGGTCGATCAGCGAGCCGACCCCCATGCCGGTCATGTTCTGATAGATTTGCGCGACATCGACGTCTTTCGGGCCATAGCCGGATTCGGCCCACATCCGGGTCGCGACGCCGACTTGTCCGGCAAAGCTGTAGGGCCGGATATTCTCTTCCAGCGCGCCGCCACCATTCAATGTGCCCATCGGCGCGGAGAGGATATAGGCCGGCTTCCGGGGCAGGTCTCGTGCGCGCTCGGCGGACACCACCAACACCGCGCACGCGCCGTCATTCTCACGCGAGCAATCGAACAGATTATAAGGCTCGGAGATCAGTCGGGCATTGTCGTAGGTTTCGTCGTCCAGCACCGTATTGCGGCCATAGGCGCGGGGATTGTTGCGCGCATGATAATAGGTCGCCCGGGCCATCGCCTTGAGCGTATCGCGCGGAACGCCATGCTTTTCGATCATGCGCTGGCTGCGCAGAGCCAGGATCTGTGCCGGCGATTCCAGGCCGTTCACCAGATATTGCGCCGCCGTGTCGCCCTGCGCCACCATGACGCGCAGCCGCTGGGTGCTGCTTTCGGCCATCGACCGATACACCACGACCGCATTGGCCTGCCCGGTGGCGACGGCCATGGCCGCGATGCTGAGCGCACCGGGAATGCCGCCGCCATGAATCCAGGCGAGCGAGGCGAAGCGAACTTCCTTCGTGCCCAGGGCGGACATTAATTTCTGCGCGTCGTTGCGTTCAGAAGCGTAGGAAATGAAGCCGTCGACATCCGTGGGGTCGATCCCGGCATCCTCGCATGCACCGACAATGGCCTGCAACGCCAGCTTGATCTCTGGATGGGGAGAGGCTCCGCGCTTATAATAGGGCGTCTGGCCGATCCCGACCACGGCGGCTGCGCCGCGCAACTTCGACATCATAAATATCCTTCAGAAATCTTTGGCGACGGCATCATGCGACCGGGCCAGATGATGCTGGGCGCCAGACGATAGACGGGTATCCCTTCGTCTTTTCCGATGGGGGCAGGATGTGGCCGACGACATCGACGCCAATGCGCAGCGCTTCGTCGGTGCCTTCATATATGCCCATCACCCGCGCGCCGCCGGCATGGGGAATTTCCACCACTGCCGATACATAGGGTACGTCCGCTGTACGTTCGGACACCCGGTCGAACGCATACCAGCTGCGTGTCCAGGTGAAGATGGTGCCGCGCGGTTCGATCGCGTTCCACTGCATTTCCCACGCGCCGCAGGCGCCACACCGGAAATGCGCCGGCCACATCCAAGTGCCACAGGAAGCGCATGTCGGAAGGCAGAATTCGCCGCGCTCCAGCCCGCGCCAAAATTCGTCGTCGGCGCCTATTCCGCCCACGATCTTCACTTGCTCGAACTTATACTCCATTTCAGCTCCCTTTGGCCCGCCAACGGCCAGCACCATTCACGCCAAGCAGAATGGTCGAATATAGAACGTTTGGTCGAAGATCGTATAGCGGTAAGTTTCACGCCCTGCAATCGGCTTTGCGAAACAGAGGCGGGAAGTCGCATCAAATGATAAATGAATTCCGTGCATAAGGATATGCATCGTCGTTTCAGCGAGGGCGCTCAAAAACCATGGGCAGAAAGGTGATGCCCTGATTGAGGCCGGAGCCCATCCGGCAGGGTTGATCGGGATCGAGCCGAAAATGCGCGTAGCGAGCCAGTATTTCCTGCACCGCCACCCGCATTTCCAGCTTGGCGAAGAAGGACCCGACACAGCGATGATGTCCTGCGCCAAAACCCAGATGGGGATTGGGGGAACGATCAAGGACGATATCATCGGGCCGGTCGAACCGGACCGGATCGCGGTTGGCGGCGCCAAAGGCCAGCAGCAACTGGTCCCCCGCCTGTAATTGCGTGCCACCCAGTTCGACCGGCGCCGTGACCGTGCGCCGCAAATAGGTGGAGGGCGACGCGAAGCGCACGACATCCTCGATCATGCTGTCGATCAGGGCAGGGTCGGCGCGAAGGCGCGCTATGTCGGCGGGATGTTCGGCGAGCCACCAGATCGCCGTCGCCAGGGCGATCGCGGTGGTGTCGAACCCGCCGATCAGGAACAGCCGGATCATCGAAACCTGTTCGTCCAGCGTCAATGCGCGCCCATCGACCGTCCCCAACAGGATCGAGGAAAGCAGGTCGGCTCTGGCATCGCTCGCTTGTGGCTGGCGGCGGGTAATGACATGTTCGACATAGTCGGTCAGCTTCTGCGCGGCGCCGGTCCGTACGCCCGTCGCCACTTCCTCATGCAGTTCGACCACCAGCCCGTCGAGCAACATGGCGTCCTCCACCGGCAGGCCCAGCAGGTCGATCGTACCCAGGACGGGCAGGGGGCGGGCGACCCGCTCGACGAAATCGAATCGCAGGTCGTCGCCGATGCCGTCGAGCAGGCCGGTGACGAGCCGCCGGACCGATGGTTCACGCTCGCGCACTTTCTGGGGCGTCAGATACGGTGTCAGCAGGGCGCGATAGCTGCGATGAAAAGGCGGGTCGATCTCGGCAGGGATATGGGGGCTGCGGACGCCGTCGGGGGCGGGAACGGTAATGCCGCCGCCCGACGCGAACAGGCGGGGGTCAAGCAGCGCGGTCATCAGGTCGTCATGGCGCGCGACCGCATGAAAACCGCCATAGCCCGGCATGAAGGCCAGCCCGTCCGCCTCGCGCATTCGCGCCCATATCGTTTCCGCGCCCTCGCGCGCGTCGGGCGCGTGAATGTCGAGGTCCGCCAATATCGTCTGCTGCATAATCATCTCCGATAGTGGGCGATTATCGTCCATTCGTATTTTATGCGAACATGCTGACCTCGACAGCTTCTGCTGTCAAGCCGGGATCAGGCAGGCATGGTGCGGGACAGAAAGTCGAGAACGCCCTGATTGAACGCATCATTGCGGTCGCCCGCGACCATATGCCCGGCGCCTGCCACATCCCATATTTCCATGTGCGGCATGGTGTGCGTCAATTCCGCTATACCATGGTCGTCGACGACGTCGCTGGCCAGTCCGCGAACCAACAGTAGGGGAACATTCCGTGCCGATTGCAGTCCGGCCACCACATCCTCGAATTCCTTCAGTTCTTCATCGAGGTCGGTCGCAAGAATGCGAGGGTCCCAATGCCAGTAATATCGGCCATTGTCGCGCAACCGAACATTACGCATCAGGCCGCCATTGTCGCGCGGGCGGGGGCGATGCGGATTATACGCGGCGATCGCATCGGCAACCGCGTCAAGGGACGCGAAACCATCGCTGTTCGCCAGCATGAAATCGCGGATGCGCTTGACGCCGCGCAGGTCGGGCCTTGGCACGATATCGACCAGCGCCAGAGCGGCGGGCTGATAACCATGCGCGACGGCTCTCATCGCCGTAGCCCCACCCAGCGATGCGCCGACCAGCGCCACCGGGCCGTTTGCCTGCTCGATGATCGTCATCAGGTCGGAGGATCGGCTATGGAGGGTATAGACCTCGCTCCAGTCGCTGTCGCCATGGCCTGCTGCATCATAATTGATCACATGATAGCCCTGTCGCAGCAGGGCATCGACCGCACCTGCCCAGGAATGCCGGGTCTGTCCCCCGCCATGCATTAGGACGACGGTCGGTGCGGCGGGATCTCCCCCTGTATCGCCGACGATGGCGCGACCGTCCGCCATGGTCCATCGACGGGTTTCGACGGTTGGTTTGTTGTTCGTCATGGCAGGGAAATCCTCAAGATTGGTGGTCGACCAAATCGCTGCTCAACGTCCGGCTTGCCAGGAAAAGATGGACTGCGCCCCACAAAGTGGGAAGCGCGGTGAAGCACAAGCTATAGCGCAACGCCTCGACGCCATAATTTGGCTCCAGCGCGTCACTGAGCGCACCGACCAGGAAGGGACCGATCGAGCCGCCGACCATGCTGACGCCGACGACCAGCAAAGCCGAAGCCTGCGCCCGCGCTTCGGGTGGGGCAAGTCGTTGCGCCGTGGCGAAGGCAGGCGGCAGGTAGAAGACGGCGCAGAAATTCACCAAAGCAAGCAGCGGCACGGCAATCGCTATATCCTGCGCCAGATAGGCCGCGACCAGCAAAGGCGCCATGGCGAGGAATGTGCAGGCAGGCAGCAGCAGCATCGCTTGCGGATCGCGCCGGGCCGCCCGGTCGGTCGCCCATCCGGACAACAGCAGAGCGGCAATGCCCGATACCCCGTTGGTCAGCCCTAGGGTGATGCCGACTTCGCTGGCGGTTAACCCATGTGATCGGATGATGAAGGCAGCGGTAAAGGTGAAGATCGCGATCTGGCCGATCGCCTGGATGGAGAGGCCGGCGATCAGGTGCCGCATCGTCCGGCTGGATGCCAGCGCCTTCAGCCCGGCCAGCAAGTAGGCCTTTCCGGGCGCTTGCCGGGGCGCGCGAAGGTCGGGAATGGCCCAGGCGAAGAGGAGGACGAACAGGACGCCGGGCAAGCCGATGAGGATCAGCGCGATGCGCCAGTTGGCGACATCGTTCAGCCAGCCGCCGAGCGCCAGCCCGACCATGGCCCCCACCGGCACGCCGAGCGACACCATGCTGATGGCGGTGCCGCGCCGTTCGGGCGGCACCAGTGCGGAGATCAGTGCGTGGCTGGAGGGCAGGCTGGCGGCCTCACCCACTGCAACGCCCATGCGGCTGGATACCAGTTGCCCGAAATTCTGGGCGAAACCGGCGATGGTCGTCAGGCCGCACCACAGGATCATCCCACCGCTGAGCACCCATTTGGCCGACCAGCGATCGGCCAGTATCGCGATCGGGATGGCCACCGTGGAATAGATGAAAGAAAAGGTGAAGCCGTTGAGAAAGCCCATCTGCTTGTCCGACAGGCCGAGGTCGGCTTTGATGGATTCAAGCAGGATGAACGGCACTTGCCGGTCGACATAGTTGAGCACGCTGACAAGAAACAGCATCGTCACGACGAACCGCGCGGAGGGAAGGCGGCGCGATCCGCGTGCTGGAGAGGGACCGGTCATGCGACAACGCCGCGCGCGCGCAGGTCGGTCATCTGTTGAATCAGCGCCGGCGCGAATTCGGCGATCAGGGCGTCGCTATGCTGGCCCATGGCGGGGGCCGGGTCCGGTGCGAATGCCTGGCCCCATATCTTGACCGCCGTGCCGGTAAGGCGCAGCGGCCCCATTGCGGGTGATTGGCTGTCATAGAAGCAACCGCGTGCCAGAAAGTGCGGGTCTTGCGCAACCTCATCAGGCCGGTTCGCCGGATGCCCCGGAATGGCTTCGTCCGCGAAAAGGGCCAGCCATTCGGCGCGATCGCGCGTGCGGAAGATCGCCTTCAAGCTCGACCATAATCGTTCATGATAAGCTGCCGGGCCATCCGGTCCGGCTTTCATCGCGAGCAGGTCGGGACGGTCGATGGCGTCGCAAAAGCGGGTCCAGAATTTGTCCTTATAGGCCTGGAAAAAAATGACCTTGCCATCTTGCGCGGCATATTGCGCCATGCGCGGCCAGTGGAACATGCGTCCCTCGCTGTCCGCGAAACCGGCGCGGGGCATGCAACGATCCGCGTTGAGCGCGGCATCGACCGTATCCGCGCTCCAGTTCGCCGCTGCGTCCGCCGCCGCCACTTCGATCAGGGCGCCTTCGCCGGTGGCACGCGCGCGCGTCAGCGCCGCCAGCACGCCCATCGCGGCATAGAGGCCCATGGCGTACATGCCGATGGCGGGCTGGACCGGACCTTCGCCGGGCCTTTCATCCGGGGCGATGCGCGCCAGCCCGCCAAAGGCGTCGAAGGCCGGAGCATGGGAACCCAGCGCATGATAAGGGCCGCTGAGGCCGAAGCCGGACAGCGAACAGAAGACCAGATCGGCGCGGGCGCTGCGCAAGGCATCGAATCCAAGCCCCAGCCTGTCGAGCGCGCCCGCGCGCTGGCCGTCGATCACGATATCCGCTGATGCTGCAATCTGCCGGAACAGCGCGGCGCCGTCCGGATCGTGAAGATCGATGGCGATGCTTTCCTTGCCCCGGTTCCAGCGCAGATGCAGGAAGCCGACCCCCTCGGGATCGCCGATCGCCATGGCGCCGTTATGGCGGATGGGATCGCCTAGGGGCGGCTGTTCCACCTTGATGACGCGCGCGCCCATGTCGGCCAGATGTCCGCCCAGCGCGCTGGGGCCAAGTTGCGCGACCTCCACGACGGTTACACCCTTCAGCAGATCATATCGAGTCATGGCCATCCTCCCGCGCACTCATGCGCCATGCCAATCATCGTTTGGTTTATAAGTCAAGAATGGGGTGTTCGAGAGAAAAAGGCGGTTGTCGGGTGGCGATGCAATTTCTCGGGCGGAGAAAGGCGGAAAGGATCATCGTGCAGAAAAATAACGTACTGGAAAACAAAGATAAAATTGAAACATTGCGCGATTTTCCAATTCGGACGCTCCCCATTGACAGTTTTGTGGAAAAAGAAGATTGTGCGATTTAAGTCCTATAGTTCGATAAACGAACGTTATGGAAGGGAGTCGGCTAGGGGTTGCCGTGGCTGTAATAACCGACTGACGATTGATTAAGTCGTGATTGTCCGTCCCGCTGAAGGGGCAATGACGGCGTGTACAGACCGAAACAGGCATCTCGCGGTCAAGAAGGCCGGAGCGAAATCGAGGAGAGGGTGAAGATGAAGCGCGACATTCAAGCATATCGTCAGGGGAAGACGCCGGGCCTGCTTTCACTGGCTTTGGCGCTGGGCGCGGCCAACAGCGCATTCGCGCAGGAGCCGACACGCGCCGCGCCGCAGGCCGAAGCATCGAGCGAGGACATTATCGTGAATGCGCGCCGCCGGGATGAGCGGTTGCAGGATGTGCCGCTTGCCGTCACTGCCGTCAGCGCCGAAAAACTGCGCAGCGCCAACATCACCTCTGTCTCGCAACTTTCACAGGTGGCGCCCGCGCTGGTGACCGTCCCCAGTCAGGGCGGCGGGCGCTCGCAACCCAATTTCTCGATACGGGGCCTTAGCCAGCAGGAAATATCCATATTGGGCGATCAATCCGTGTCGACCTATGTCGGCGACATGGTGATCGCGCGGGTTCAGGGCATCAACAGCGCGCTGTTCGATATCGGATCGGTGGAGGTGCTGCGCGGACCGCAGGGCACTTTGTTCGGGCGGAATACCACGGGCGGCGCGGTCATCATCCGCCCCAACAAGCCGACCAACAAATTGGAGGGCATGGCCAGCGTGACGCTGGGACGGTTCGATACCTTCAATACAGAGGCGATGTTGAACATACCGCTGGGCGAGGAGGTGGCGTTCCGGATCGCGGGCACCACGCTCAAAAATGACGGCTATGTCTATGACGAGCTGCTGGGCCGCAATGTCGATGGCATCGACCAGCAGGCGGTGCGCGCGTCGCTGTTGATCAATATGGCGGGCGGCGCGGAATCACTGACCACTTATGAGTATTTCCATGAAAATGACGGCAGTTCCGGCATTTTCCTGAAACATGCCAATCCCAACGGATCGTTCAACGAGGCGGCGTATCGCGCGGCGCGGGGGTTTCGGCCGATCGAGAATTTGCTCGCGGAGCAACAGGCACGTGGCATCTATCGCATCGCCGCCGGTACCCCGGTGTTCAACCGGATCGAGACGCACAGCGTGTCCAACACGCTGACGGTGCCGGTCAGCGACACCATCACCATCAAGAATGTCATCGGCTGGCGCGGGGTGAAGGACGCGTTTCGTGACGATCTCGACGGCACCGAATCCTCGCTTTTCCCGCAGGAACGCAGCGACCGATCCAACCAGTTCAGCAATGAATTTCAGGTGATCGGCAGCTTCAACCGCTTCGACTGGATCGCGGGCCTCTATTATTTCCGCGAACATGGGCGGCTACAGGCGGAATCCTATGCTGGGGCGGTCGATCCGGGGGCGATAGAGCCGGAACATGTGGTGGATTATCCGGGGCCGTCCTATTCGGTCACCGATGTCGAAGGGCGCAATATCAGCTATGCGGCTTTCGCACAGGGTAGTTACGAAATATTGGACGGGCTGAAATTCACGGCTGGCCTCCGCTATTCGAAGGACAAGCGCAAGGCGGTGATCCGCAACCGGCTGCGCAGCGGCTGCCGCTTCACCATCGATGACGACGGTAATCCGGGGACGCCCGAGATATTGCCGCCGTTAAGCGGCTGCATCGTGTCCAGCAGCGCCTCCTTTTCGGAGCCGACCTATAATCTGAGCCTGGATTATGAGATCGCGCCTTCGAAACTCATCTATATTGCGCACCGTCATGGCTATCGCAGCGGCGGCTTCGGGTCGCGGGCGTCGACCCAGGCAGGCTTTGCCCGGACATTCAGCCCCGAAACCGTGGACGATATCGAACTGGGCGCAAAGGCCGACTGGCGGTTCGGCCGGGCGTTCCTGCGCACCAATCTGGCCGTCTATCACGCCAAATATAAGGATATTCAGCGCATCCTCACCGATCCCGGCATTACCCCGGTTCAGGCGGTGACGACCAATGCTGGTAGCGCCCGCATTAACGGCATCGAGGCCGAGATTCTGTTTCGGCCGATCCCGGCGATCGAATTCACGCTCGACTATAATCACACCGACGCGAAATTCACGAGTTTCATCACCCCGGCGGGCCAGGATCTGACCGATACGCCCTTCGCCCGTGCGCCGCGCAATGTCTATACGATCGGCGCCCGCGTCCGCCCGCCCATCGATTCTGCGTCCGGCGAGTTGTCGATCGGCGGATCGCTCTATCATATTTCCGATTTCAACGGCGAGGACGCCTATGTTCCGGGCTTTACCGAGGTTCAGGGCTGGACCCTGCTGAACGCCGACGCGAGCTGGAACTCGGTGATGGGATCGAATGTGGATATCATCGCGACGGTGACGAATCTGACGGGCCGGAAATACAGCCTGCTCACGACCAATCTCAATGGGCTTGGCTTTACCAGCCACACGCCGGGCGAACCGCGCAAATATACGATCACCCTGCGTTATCGTTTCGGCGGCTGAGCCGGGAGGAAAGGTTTATGCATGACGGTGCCATGATCGGTCCTCCTTCCGGAATGGAGTGGACCCACCTGCTGACCGCCGGGGAGTTTATCGACGCGTCAGGGCCGATCTACATGACCCGCGATGGTCTGGACGCTGACGAGCCGATCCGCTTTGGAATGCGGATCGGGCGCCATCATTGCAATGGCCTGGATGTGTGCCATGGCGGCATGTTGGCGACCTTCCTCGACACGGCGATGGCCAATGGCCTGCTGGAGACGGGAGGCATCGCCAGAAACCTGCCGACGATCAACATGGCGCTGGACTATCTTGCCCCCGCTCAATTGGGCGACTGGGTGGAAAGTCGCGTCGCCGTCCTGCGCCGCACCCGCAAATTGGGGTTCGTGCAGGCGATATTGCGCACCGATAGGGGGATCGTCATCCGGGGGAATGCGGTATTCCGTATCCGCCCGCTGGTGGTGGAGGGACCATCGAGCATCGTCATGGAGCCTCCTTCCGCCCGTTCGCCAGCGCCGCCTTGATTTCTTCAGGATAGGGCGGTCGGCCAAGGTGCAGGCCGCCATCGAGATGGATCATGTCTCCGGTCGTGGACGATGCGCCGGTTGCCAGCCAGGCGACGGCCTGGGCCACCTCGTCCGGCGTCACCCGTTTACGCAGCGGCATGGCGCCGTCGATCAGTTGGCTGATTGCCGCGGGCATGGGTTGTGCGCCCGGCAATGCAGCGACAGGTCCGGGGCAGACTGCATTGACCCGGATGCCGCGCGGGGCATATTCCAGCGCCGCATATTGCACCAGCATCTGAAGCGCGGCCTTGGCGCAGCCATAGGCGAAATAGCCCGGCCATGGATTTGTTGCCGCGATCGAGCTCATCAGGACGATACTGCCGCCCGGCTTCATCCGTCGCGCCGCATGTCGCACGAAATAGACCGCACCCACATAGTTGAGGGCCAGGCACCGTTCGAACTCCTCTGCCGGGATGGCGTCGATCGTGCCGCTGACCCCTTCGCCGGCGGCCAGCACGGCAATGTCCAGATCCGCGCCCGCCGTCTCGACGGCTGCAGCGACCATGGCCTCGACTTGCGCCTCCACCGTCACATCGCAGGCAATGGCGTGGCCGCCAATATGCCGGGCCAGTTCCGACACGCCCGCGATCCGGCGCGCGCCGACGGTGACATGCGCGCCCATGCCCGCCAATCGCGTGGCGGTCGCCCATCCCGTGCCGTCCTTGACCGACGCGCCAAGAACAATCGCATTGGTCTGGGGCACTTCCTGTTGCTCGATGCTCATCATCTCTCCCGTTGCTCAATTATCGTCCATATGGCCTATATTGAAACATTCAGCCTTGAACGATCCGTGTCAACAGGCGATGGTCCATGCTCGGGCAAACAGCATGGCTGATCGAAAAGGGGAAATGTGCATGGCGGGACAAGACGCGGGCGACGGTCGAGACGGGTCGCCGCCAGAAGAGCATGGATGGGAGCCGATGGACCGTCCCGGGCCGTTTACGCACTATGTCGGCCCCTTTTTCATGCGGAACGAGGGACTGGGAGAAGGCGAGCCGACGCGACTGGGTTTTCGCGTGCAGCAGCATCACTGCAATCCGCGCCTTGTGTGTCATGGCGGTATGCTCGCCACCTTCGTCGACCTGTGCCTTGCCCGGGGGTTGATAGCGGCGGAGGGGATTGTCGGATCGGCCCCGACCATCACCATGACCATGGACTTCCTGGCAGGCGCGGCCATGGGCGACTGGATCGAAAGCCGGATATCGGTGGTGAAGATCACGCGCCAACTGGGCTTTGTCGAAACCATCCTGCACGGATCGCAGGGACCGGTGCTGCGCGGTAGCGGCACCTATAAACGGCCCCGGCCGCCGGCCTGACGTTTATTTGGTGCGGCTGGTGACGGGCCGGTCTTCCGGTGCCTTCGCTTTCTTGCGGCGACGCCAGACGGCGGGCGCGAATTCGTCCATCAGGCTGGCCAGCAGGGCGGTGATCGTGCCGCGCAGCACTTTTTCATGATCGAAGTGAGGCTTGCGCGCGGTATTTTTCAGCTCTTTCTGGGTGGCGATGCTGACCAATGCGGAGCCGATCACCGCGGTGTCCAGGGCAAAGATCATTTCCGCCTGCATATGGGAAGGTACGCCGGCCTCCGTCAGCTTCGCCTCGGTAATCGCGGTCGCCAGCGTGCGTGGTCGTACGCCGTTCAGCATCAGCGGGATGAGGAAGGGGCGGGCAATCAATAACCGGCGATAGATCACCGCATTTTCGCTGATCCATTTCTGCCAGTCGTCGGTCAGTGGCGGCAATTGCATGTCGCGCAACGCCGTGCGGGCGACCGCCAGCAAGATGTCCTCCTTATTCTTGAAATGATGGTAAAGCGAGGCCGAATTCACCTTCAGGTCGGTGCCCAGGCGGCGCAGGCTGAGGCTTTCGAAGCCGTCGCTGTCCATGATCGCCATAGCGGCAGCAATCACCGATTCGCATGATATCAGGGCTTCTTTGGGTCTGGCCACATCATGTCTCTTGTTTGAAGATCGGACGGACGATGCGCCCGAAAACGCCGCTCGTTTAAGATCATTGGTCCTGTTGGCTGTCAATATGCCTGATCTTCATAAGGCGCCTACCTTGACACCATAATCAAACGATGTTTGGATAAGGCAGGACAATGAATCGACCTGTGTGAAGCGTGTGAGGCGGATCGCGCCGGGACACCAGCAGGATGGAGACAGGATGATGCGACCGGCCGATACCAGTGTTTCACTCGATGAGGATGTGGTTGCGCGCCTGATCGACCATGTGCGCAACAACAGCACCGACATGACGGACAGCGAACTGCACGTGCCGATCGACCATTTCGTCAGTGTGGAGCGAGCGCAGGCGGAAATCGCGCTGATGCGCACATTGCCGCTGATCGTCGGGCATGTGTCGGAGATAAAGACGCCCGGCGACTTCATCACCCGCGAGATATTGGGGGTCGGCCTGCTGATTACGCGCCAGGACGACGGATCGGTCGTCACCTACCGCAACATGTGCAAGCATCGGGGCGGGCGCGTTGAACAGAAAGAGGCGGGCCGCAAGCGCATCTTCATGTGCCGCTACCATGGCTGGTCCTACAATAGCGAGGGCGGCACGCTTCGCCCGCTGCCCTATGAGGACAGCTATGGGCCGATAGATCGCGACTGTACGAAGCTGGATGAAATCAGGACCGAAGTGCATCATGGCCTGATCTTCATCGACCTGTCGGGCCAGTCCGACTGCAGCGTCGCGGATTATCTTGGCCCGGAGGTGAATGCGCAGATCGCGCCCTGGGGCCTCGACAATGCGGTCGTTTATCTTGACAAGAGCTTCACCCTGCCGATCAATTGGAAGCTGGTGATGGACGGCGCGATCGACAGCCTGCACGCGCAATTCCTGCATCCCGGCCCCGGCAATGTGGGCGCGCGGACGCTCACCAACATTGCGGTGTTCCGTGAATTTGGCCGCCACGGTAAATTGTTCCAGCCGCGTACCAAGCTCAAGGCGCTGATCGCGTCGGGCGAGGATCTGGGCGCGAGTTCGAAATATGTCGCGTCGCTGTTGATGGTCTATCCCAATGCCATGGTGATCGGCGCGCCGGATCATGTGGAATTCTGGACCGTGTGGCCATCGGCCAACCCGTCCGAATGTACGGTGAAAATCCGTTTTCTCGTCCGGCCCGAAATATTGAACCCGGACATGGAAGCGCGGATCAACAAGAGCTGGGAGATATTGAGCACTGCAGCGACCAATGAAGACTGGCCGATGGAAGTGTGGATACAGGAAAATGCCAATGCCTGGCCTAGCGGGACTTTCCGCTATGGCCGCAACGAAGTGTCGGCGCAGCATCTGCATCATCAATTGGCCAGGGATCTGGATCAGGGCGTATAAAGGCCCGGCCTGACCATTATGAGCCGGACAATTATAAGCAGGGCATTTATAAGGCAGTCATGCCGGGAGAAGGATGATGCAGGGCGTGAATTTGTATCAGGCGCTTCGCTTCTGGGCGACACGGTGGCCTGATCGTGTCGCGATCACCTGTCTGGGGCAACAGGTGCGCTGGGCCGAACTGCGCGACCGCAGCGAACAGATCGCCGCCGGACTGCATGCGATGGGGATTGGCAAGGGTGACCGGATCGGCATCCTCATGCATAATCGCGTGGAGTTTATCGAACTGCTGTTCGCCGCGTTCCGGATCGGCGCATCGGTGACGTTGCTCAACATTCGCTTCACCCCGGCGGAAATGCTGTATCCCGTGACGGATGCGGGCTTGTCGCTCGTCGTCGCCGACAATCGTCTGTTGGATGCATTGGCCGAGGTCGTCGCGCAGCGTCCCGATGTGCAGATATTCTCAACCGAGCAGGTGGCGGGATATAGGCCGCTCGACGATTTGCGCATGCAGGCCATGGATGCGCCCGATGTCGATGTCACGGCCGATGATATCGCGCTGATCTGCTATACGTCGGGCACGACCGGCTTCCCGAAGGGGGCGATGCTCAGCCATGGGAATATCCGCGAATCCGGGCTTGCCTGTGCGCTCAGTTCGGGCCTGACCTTCGACGATCGCATCCTCGTCTCGCTACCGCTCGCTTATACATGGGGCATGTGCCAGCTTTTGCGCGAGGGCATATTGATGGGTGCGACGACGACCGTCATCGGCCCGACCAGCGATCCGGAGGCGCTGATCGACGTGCTGGTCGGGGAACGCATCACGGCATGGTCCTCCGTTCCGCTGTTGTTCGAGCGGATCGCGCAAAGCCCGCGTTTCGCCACGTCCGACTTTTCCAACCTGCGCCATGTCGTGACCGGCGGCGCGTCGCTGCACCTGCTGCGGGCCTGGGAAAATGTGGGGGTGCCGATCCGGCAGGCCTATGGCCTGACCGAGACGGCCGGGCATGCCACATTATTATTCAGCGATGATGCCGAGCGTAAACTTGGATCGGCCGGCCGTGTGCTGATGAACATGGACCTGCGCATCATCGATGAGGAGGGTAATTTCCTGGAGGCTGGTCAGGCTGGCGAGATCGTAGTGCGCGGGCCGACGGTGATGATGGGCTATGTGAACAAGCCCGAAGAAACCGCCCGCACCATGATGGGCGAGTGGCTGCGTACCGGCGATACCGGGATATTGGACGAGGAAGGCTTTCTGCGCGTTGTCGATCGCAGCAAGGACATGCTGAAATCCGGCGGCCTCAACGTCTATCCGGCGGAACTGGAGCGGGTGATCGCGGGCATAGCGGGTCTGGAGGAGTTCGCGATCATTGGCGTGCCCAGCAGTCGCTGGGGCGAGGTGCCGATGATCGTCGCCAACGGTACGCGGCCCGTGGACATGGCGGCGCTCAAGGCGCGGTGCCGCGCCGAACTGGCCGATTATAAGCGCCCGCATTTCCTGGTGCAGCATGGCGCACCCTTGCCGCGCACCGTGTCCGGCAAGATATTGAAGCGCGACCTGCGCAAGCACTATGATCGCGCGCCCGATGATGCGCTGTCGTTGAAGGAATGACCGCGCACGCTTGACGCCGGCCTCCTCGCCCGCGTAAGTCGATAAAAGCACGTATGAGCGATAATCGACTTACGCGGGAGAAAGACATGCCTGGCCTGATGGTTCGCAGCGTAAAATCCGGCGTTCGCCCATGAGCGAGGCGCGCGCACAGGCCGTTGGCGAGGCGTTCGACTATATCATCGTTGGCGCGGGATCGGCCGGATGCGTCATGGCGAATCGGCTGTCGGAAAACCCTGCGCACCGCGTTCTGTTGATCGAGGCGGGCGGGCCGGATACTCATCCGCTCATCCATATGCCCAAGGGGCTGGCCAAGATCATCGGCAATCTGAAGCTGATCTGGCCGTTCATGACGGAGGCGGAAGCGGCGTCAAACGATGCTGGCGAATATTGGGCGCGCGGCCGGACGCTGGGCGGTTCCAGCGCGATCAACGGCATGATGTATGTGCGCGGCCAGGCGTCGGATTATGAAGCGCTGGCTGAGCTGAGCAGCAGCGACTGGGATTGGGCGCATATCGGCGCGGCCTATAAGGCGCTGGAGCAGCATGAACTGGGCGCTGCCGAAACGCGCGGTGACCATGGGCCGCTGCATGTCACCATGCCGACGGATCGGACGGCTTTGACCGATGCCGCGATCGCCGCGGGTGTGGAGATGGGCTATGCCAATCGGGAGGATGTCAACGATCCGGCCGATGTGGAGCGTGTCGGCTATGCACCACGCACGATTTATCGCGGCAAGCGGGAAAGCGCGGCGACGGCCTTGCTTCACCCCGTCCGGATGCGGCCCAACCTGACCCTTGTAACCGGCATGGTCGTTGATCGGCTGTTGTTCGAAGGACGTCGGGTGACGGGTGTTTGCGGCACGCGCCATGGTCAGGCGGTTGCCTATCGGGCGTCGCGGGACACGGTCCTGGCGGCGGGGGCGCTGGCGACGCCGGCGATCCTCCAGCGATCGGGCATCGGCCCGGCACAGCATCTGAAGTCGCTCGGCATCGCCGTTGTTCAGGATGCGCCCGGTGTCGGCGCCAATCTGCGCGAGCATCGCGGTATCGTCATGCAGTGGCGGGTACGCGACAAGGCATCGGAGAACCGCCAGTTCCAGGGCTGGCGCTTGTTCCGTAACGCCGCGCGCTATGCCGTCCGCCATACTGGCCCGATGACGAGCGCGGCCTATGAGATCGGCGCCTGGTTCAAACTATTGCCTGACAGCAAAAGGCTCGACAGCCAGTTCCTGATCGCGCCCTATACATTCGACTATGACAGCCCGAAATTACGGGTGGAGCCGTTCGGCGGACTGAATATCTGTGCCTATATGTTGCGTCCCGCATCGACCGGCACGGTGATGATCCGCTCGGCCAAACCAACCGAGCTGCCGATTATTTCGCCCCATTTCGCGACCGCGCCGGAAGATCGCGCGCATATGCTGGCGTTGATGCGTCATGCCCGCCACTATGTACGGCAATCCGCGCTTGCTCCCTATGTCGTCGAGGAAACCCGGCCCGGCGCACATTATGAGAGTGACGCGCAATTGGCCGAGGCCCATCGCCGCTTCGGCTATGGTAATTATCACGCCTGCGGCACGTGCCAGATGGGGAAGGATGAGGGTGCGCCAGTCGATCCCCGGCTGCGTGTGCGCGGCGTGGACGGCTTGCGGGTCGCCGATACCTCCATCTTTCCGTTCATGCTCGCCGGTAACACGCAGGCGCCCGCAATGGCGTTGGCATGGCGCGGCGCTGACCTCATTCTGGACGATGCGGTGGACGGCAGGAGCGATTGACAAACCCGCCGCAAGGGCTGGTTTTCGGGTACATTCATGGGGTCGGGCCGTTACCCGATCCGAAGGAGATGGAATATGACGGATCAATCCTTACGGGAACTTGTCCCGGCCTATGTCAAAGACGAGCAGATTTTCGATTTCGATCATTTCATGGATCGCCGGTTCGAAGTCGACCTGCAAAAAGGCTATAGCAGCCTGCACGCTGAAGCACCGGACATTTTCTACACCCCGCGGAACGGCGGTTTCTGGGTCGTGACCCGCTATGACCTGATGGAGCAGGTGCTGCGCGATACCGAGCATTTCTCCAATCGGGAACTCGACATACCCAAGTCGAACAGCCCCTATGTGATGATCCCGCTCAACCTTGATCCGCCCGATCATCTGCCATTCCGCATGGCGTTGATGCGGCATTTCGATCCCAAGACCATCCGGGCCATGGAGCCGAAGCTGCGCGCATGGGCCAACCGGCTGATCGACGCCGTCATCGACAAGGGCGAATGCGAATTCGCCGAGGGCGTCGGCGCCGCTTTCCCGGTATCGGTATTCATGGAACTGATGGGCCTGCCGCTTGATCGGTTCGAGGAATTCCGCGTCATCGTCCTGGAATATTTCGGCCATACCACGCTGGAACGCCGTATCGCGTTGCAGGAACATATGATGAAGGTCATGTGGGACGAGTTTGAGAAGCGCAAGACCGATCCGCGCGACGACCTGATGACCAAACTGGTCAATGAAAAGGTGAAAGGTCGCCCGCTGAGCGACGATGAGCTTCAGTCGATCGGCTTTCTGCTGTTTATAGCGGGGCTGGATACCGTCGCCAATACGCTGGGCTTCACCTTCCGCCAATTGGCGCTGCATCCCGATCTACAGGATCGCCTGGTTGCCGATCCGGATTGCACCCAGAATTTTGTCGAAGAAGCGTTGCGGCGCTGTTCGATCGTACAGCAGACCCGGATCGTGAAAAAGGATTTCGAACTGGCCGGGGCGCATTTCCATGAAGGCGACATGGTGTCGTGCCCGCTGATGCTGGGCGGCATGGACGATCGCAAGAATAACGACCCGGACAAGATCGACATCGACCGCGCCAATCGCAACCACCTCGCTTTTTCGACGGGGCCGCACATCTGCATCGGCAACTTCCTGGCCCGGATGGAAATGCGCATCATGGTCCAGGAATGGACGCGGCGCATTCCGCGCTTCTGGATCAAGCCGGGGACGCAGGCGAAATGGCGCGCGGGCGGCGTGGCGGCGCTGTCCGACCTCTATCTGCAATGGGACAAGCCTCAGGGCTAAACCAGACATCAGCCATCGGCGAGGCAGAAATCCAATATTTCCGCCTCGCCACTGTCGGTATCGAGCAAGGCGCAGCTCAGCAGGATACTGTCATCGACCAGCCGGCCATGGCCGACCGAACCGGGATTGATGACAACGATGTCCTGCACCCTGCATTGGACCGGATGATGGGTGTGCCCGTACAGCACCATATCGCTGTCACATTCGCCGAACCGTGCAAAGTCCGGGCTATGCGGGAAAACATAATCATAGCTGTCGGACCAGCCTGTCGCATGGGTCAGCAGGATATGCTGTCCGCCAATGTCCAGATCGAGGCGGCGGGGGCGCGTCCTTAGCCACTCCAGCAAATTCGGTTCAATCCATTCGGCTGACCGGGCGCGGGGATGAAGCGGGCTGAAGAACATCTCTTCATGATTGCCCCAGATGGTGAGGGCGTCCCGTTCCTTGAGAAGCCCGACCACTTCATTGGAAAAGCGATATTGGTCGATGGCGTCACCCAGACACGCAAGCCGATCGATATCGCCCATTTTTTCGATGGCTCGTTCCAGGGCGATGGCATTGCCATGAATATCGGAAACGATTCCCAGACGCATTTCGCATTATCCTTTTGCGCTGTTCGCACATGGTTTTCTCGGGGTGGCCATCGGTGAAGTCCATCCGGATCGGTTCGGCCGATTCCTTGTTCGGCTCTCGCTTGACAAGCATCATAAAACGACCCAATGATCTTATATAGAACACGCGAACGTTAATCGCACAAATTAAAAAGCGAGCGCCAGGCTGCTCCCTTCTCCGGATGGGCAATTTCCAACCGGTATTGGAAGGAGCGGCGATTGCATGAGGCGCATGCGAAATTTGGGAGCGGCTGGTTTCCGACACCGCCGGTCGAGCGGAAGGTGCGTATGACATATGGAACGAAGGTCGGAGTAGTGCTCAGGGGCTTATATGATCAATGAGTTGAAGCATCTTGAAGGTTTCCGGCAGGAGGTCAGGAGCTGGTTGCAAGCCAACCTTCCGGCCGACTGGCACGAGCGGATGACCGGCGCCTCCGAGGAAGAGCATGTCGCCTTCCAGAAATTCTGGTTCCGCAGGATGATGGACGGCGGCTATGGCGCGCCGCACTGGCCGGCGGAATGGGGCGGCAGCGGCTTTTCCTTCGCGCAGCAGATCGTCCTCTATGAGGAGATTGCGCGGGCCGGTGCCCCCCGGCTGATCCTGTATTTCATCGCCCTCTATCATGTTCCCGCGACGTTGCTGGCCTGGGGCACGGACGAGCAGCGCCAGCGGCATCTGCCCGCAGTGTTGAGCGGCGATGAAATCTGGTGCCAGGGCTTTTCGGAGCCCAATGCCGGGTCCGACCTTGCCAGCCTGCGTTGTCGCGCGGAACGGCGCGGAGACCGCTATATCGTCAACGGCCAGAAGACATGGTCGTCGAACGCGCATCACGCGCGCTATTGCCTGCTTTTGACCCGCACCGATCCGGCGGCGACCAAGGCGCGCGGCATATCCTACATGATCCTGGACCTGCAGACCCCCGGTGTGTCGCTGAGGCCGATCAAGCAGATCACCGGAGCGTCGCATTTCAACGAAATATTCCTCGACGATGTCGAGATACCGGTCGAAAATCTGATCGGTCCGGAACATGGCGGCTGGGCGGTGGCGCAATCGACTTTGTCGTCTGAGCGCGGCCTGACCATCCTGGAGCTGGCCGAGCGTATGCGCCATGGTTTTCAGATGCTTCTGGACGCGGCGCAATCGCCATCGCCGCTGGGTGGGCGGTTGATCGATGACGATGAAATCCGTCGCCGGCTGGTCGATATCTACGCGCGCATCCAGGCGTTGCGCCTGCTGGTCAACAACATGCTTACCCGCGTGCTGGAAGGGGCGGGCGCCGGGGTCGAGCCGTCGATCATCAAGGTCTATTACAGCGACCTGTTGCGCGACTTCACAGAGCTGGGCGTGACGCTGGGCGGGGCGAAGGCGCAATATCTGCAACCTGTGCTGATGGGTGGCGGCAATGAGACCGGCTATTGGATGCAGGATTATCTCTATTCCTGGGCCTGGACCATTTCCGGCGGCAGCAGCGAAATCCAGCGCAACATCATCGCGGAACGCGCGCTCGATCTTCCGCGTGAACCCAAACTGGCCAGCGCGAGCTGATGGCCGCATAATCGACAGGGTGGTATAATGGAGTTTGGTTGGACATCGGAACAGGAAGAATATCGGCGGCGCGTGCGCGCGGCGCTCGATGACCTGTTGCCGGACGATTGGGACGAGAAATACGTTCCGGAAAGCTATGCCTCGGATCTCCAGATCGATTTCTCGCGCGAATTCTGCGCGAAGTTGGCGGAGCGCGGCCTGCTGGTGCCGCACTGGCCTCGCGAGTTCGGCGGCAGTGGCGGCAAGGACTGGGACCATTTCATCCTGGGCGAGGAGATGAAGGCGGCGGGCGAGCCGCGTGGCCCGCAATATATGAATGTTAACTGGATCGGGCCGACGCTGATGCGTTATGGTTCCGAAGAACAGAAATCGCAACACGTCACCGGCATCGCCAGCGGCAAGGTGATCTGGTGTCAGGGCTTCTCGGAACCCAATGCCGGCACTGACCTGGCGTCTTTGCGTACGCGTGCGGAACGCGATGGCGATCATTATGTCGTCAACGGATCGAAGATCTGGACCTCATACGCCCGCAAGGCGGATTGGTGCTTCCTGCTGGCGCGCACGGGTCCGTCGCGCAAGGATATTTCTATCCTGCTGGTGCCCATGGACACCCCCGGCGTGTCGGTGACGTCCTTCCCCGGCTTGATAAAGGATGGGCATCTCAACGAGGTTTTCTTCACCGATGTCCGCGTGCCGGTGGAAAACCGGGTGGGCGGTGAAGGGGAGGCGTGGAAGATCGTCACCCATGCCCTGTCCTATGAGCGGGTGGGTGTGCCGCGCTATCATGTCGGGCTGGAAGCCTTGAAGCTGGCGGTTGAGCAGCTCAAGGATGAGGGGCGTTATGATGACGATCCCATCGTCCAGTCGCGTGCGGGCATGATCGCCGCCAAGTTTGAGGGTGCTCGGATGCTTACCTATCTGGTGGTGGATCAGCGGGTGAGGCAGTTGCCGCCCAATACGGACGCCAATCTTTCGCGCATCTGGTCGCTGGACGCGGTCATGGACCTGATGAATTTCCTGGCGGAATTCTTGCCGGATGCGCTGGCGGGGGGCGATCCCCTGCTGGAGGATTATTATCGTATCAACATTCCGGCGGGCGTGACCGGCGGAACCAATGAAATCCAACTGGACCTGGTCGCCGTTAACGGCCTGGGCCTGCCGCGGGGCTGATCTATGGACTTTCAATATACCGAGGATCAGGAAGCCCTGGTTTCCGCCCTGCAATCGATTTTGCAGGATCATGCCGAGATGCCGCAGGCGGAACGCTTCAGCTACAGCTATTTCAGTGCCGCGCTTCAGGGCATCCTGACCGACAGCGGCTTTCTGGATGCGGGGCACCAGATCGGTGCGCTGGAAGCGGCGCTCGTGGTGGCCGAAACGGCAAAGCTGCCGGTGTTGGTGGAGGCATCGGCAACGGGGCTGGTCGCGCCGATGGTTCTGCCTGGCGAAAAGCTGGAAGGGCCGGTCGCGCTGGTTGATGTGCGCAAGCTGGACAAGGCGCATCGCAATCTTACCATCGCGCGCACCGTCCTGGTCGACATGGGTGAGGATGTTGCGATCTTGCCGGTAGAGGCCGGGCAGGTGGAGCCGGTCAAGAGCATCTATGGCTATCCTTATGGCCGCTTTGCCACAACGCCCGATCTCGCGTCGGCGCGACATCTGCGCGGACAGGGTGCGGCCCTGCGGCAATGGTGGCGCGTCGCCATCGCCATCGAGATCGCCGCCGCGTCGATGGCCGCGATTGATTTCACCGTGGATTATGTGAAGCAGCGGCATGTATTCGGAAAGCCAATAGGCGCTTTTCAAGCCGTCCAGCACCGGCTGGTGCAGTGCAAGGCTTTCGCGATGGCGACCCATTATCTGGCGATGCGCGCGGCGTGGAGCGGCGAACCGGGTCATGCCGATTTCGCGGCCTGCCATGCACAGCAGGGCATCCAGAAACTGTTGTTCGACCTGCACCAGTTCCATGGCGGCATGGGCGTGACGACCGAACATCTGTTGCATTTCTGGACCTACCGGGTCCGCGCGCTACAGGCGGAGGCTGGCGGCGTCTATGCGACGGCGATCGATATTGCCGGTCGGCTGTGGTCGGATACGGCGCCACCGATCGATGTGTCCGCCGACACGCGCGTTCGGGTGGCGTAAGGATATGGCGATGGAAGAACATGGCATCGAACTTGGCGAACTGCGCGATTCGATCCGGCAGGTTCTGGACGAGCATCACGCCGTTGTGGGGAACGATATTCCGGACGAGGAAGGCCGTCCCGTCGACCGTGAGTTGTGGACGCAGATGGCGAACCTTGGCTGGCTGGCGCTTGGTATCGACGAAAGCTTCGGCGGGCTTGGACTGGGTGCCGGGCATGTGGCTGTGCTGCATGAGGAACTGGGACGGAGCCTTGCCTCCGTGCCGGCGACGACGCTGATCGCCGCCGAGGCGATCGGGCAGGGTGGCTCTCCCGACCAGCAGGCGGAATGGCTACCCCTCGTCGCCACGGGCGAACTGATGGCGACGATCCTGCTTCCATCCACACTAGGCAATGTACCGGCGATAGCGAACGATCGCCTGAGCGGACGTTACGACCATGTGCCATTCGCCGATGTGGCGCAGCTCTTCCTGTTGCCGGTCGCCCAGGCGGATGGCACACTGGCGCTCGCGCTGTTGCGCGCTGGCAGCGATGGGGTGTCGGTGCGGCGGCGTTCGGCGATCGACCTGACCCGCAGTCTTGGCGAAGTCCATGTGACCGACGTCGCGTTGCAGGCGGGGGACCTTATCCCCTTGTCCGACACATTGATCGCTACTTTGCGCAGCCATGCCGATGTCGCCCTGGCCTGTGATGCGGTGGGGGGCGCCGCTGCGGCGCTGGAGCGGGCGATCGACTATATGGGCGTGCGCGAGCAATTTGGCCGTCCGATCGGATCGTTTCAGGCGCTCAAACATCGCGCCGCCAACTGGAAGGTGCTGCTGGAGGCGGCGACGGCGCTGGCGCGCCATTCCGCGGAAGCTGTCGCCTCTGGCGAGGTGGAGGCGGAGGCGCTTGCCGCCAGCGCGAAATTCTATTGCTGCGACGTCTATGCCGCGCTCGCGGCCGACGTCATCCAGTTGCACGGTGGCATCGGCTTCACCTGGGAGCATGTGTGTCACCTCTTTCTCAAGCGCGCCAAGCTGAACCAGCAGATGTTCGGCAACAGCGTCGAGCATAAGGAACGGGTGGCGCGTCTCGCCTTCCCGTCGCTCGCGATGCAGTCCGGCGACGGAAGCCAGGAAGGCATCGCAACCCTGAATGCCCCAGAACTCAACGCGGTCTGATGGAGAACATCATGGATCAGGTTACGACCAACACCATTCTTACCGAAGGCCAGCAGCGCCTGCTGAACGCGATGCCGGAACTGGCCGACTGCATATTCCCGCAGGTCCGCGACACCCTCCCGGCCGCCAACTACATCGACCCCGCCCGCTTCGACGCGGAGATGGTGACGATCTTCCGGCGTGAGCCTGTGCTGGCCTGTCCGTCGGCGCTGCTGCCCGAAGCGCGCAGCTATACCCGGATCGATATGACCGGCATGCCGGTACTGATCACCCGCAACAAGGACGGGGAGGCGAAGGCCTTTGCCAATGTCTGCCGGCATCGCGGGATGAAGCTGTGCGTGTCCGATGATCCGGTCAAGGCGGGACGCATCGTATGTCCCTATCATGCCTGGACCTATGACATGGACGGCGCCCTGATCGGCATGCCGCGGGCTGAGACGTTCCCCGGTCTGGAAAAGAAGGATCTCGGCCTCTTTCCGCTGCCTTGCGTGGAGGCGGGCGGGCTGATCTGGGTCGGCCTCGATGCCGATAATCCGCCCGATTTCTCGCAGGTTCGCGGCGAACTGGAGGCCGATTTCGACGCACTGGGCCTGGGCCGGATGCAGGTCTATGACCGCACCACTTTCAAGGTGGGCGCAAACTGGAAGCTGGTCATGGACTCCATGCTCGACAGCTATCATGTGACGCGCCTGCACAAGGATTCCCTGGCGCGCTTCTTCGTTGATTCCCAGAATGTCATCGACCGTATCGGCCCGCACATCCGCAACGCGGCGCATCGCGGCAATTTCGAAAAGGCACAGATTTCGAACGATTTCGAAGATGTGCGCAAGATGATGGTGTTCTCCTACATCCCCTTCCCCAACGGCATCATCGTCGCCAGCCCGGAATTCGTCAGCTTGGGCATCGTCCGGCCGGTCGCCACCGACAAGTGCGAAGTCGATTATTACATGCTCATCAATGGCCCCCCCGCCGACGAAAAGACCGCCAATCGCATGCGCCGTTCGTTCGACCTGATGGATCGCGCCTTTGGGCAGGAGGATTATTGGGCGGCCGAGATGTGCGACAAGGGGCTGCGGTCCGGGGTGATGAAGGAAGTCCATCTGGGCGGCATGGAAGTGCAGATCCGCATGTTCCAGGACGCCGTCACCGAGCGTCTGAACAAGGCCGGACAGGCCTGATCGGCGCTGCGGCTAACGAAAATTGGAGAAGATCATGACACAGGCACCCCGCGACCTGCCCTTCAGCCATGCCGACAAGCTGTTCATCGGCGGCGAATGGGTCGCTTCGTCGAGCGGCGAGACCATTGACGTCATAGCACCCGCGACGGAGGAGCTGTTCGTCCGCGTCGCGGCGGCGGGAGAGGATGACATCAACCGCGCGGTCGCCGCCGCGCGCGAGGCGTTCGACACCGGGCCGTGGCCGCGCATGACCCATGTCGAGCGCGCAGGCTATATGAAGGAAATGGCCCGCCTGCTCGAAGAGCGCGCCGCCGACGTCGCCTATATCTGGCCCAATGAAATGGGCATATTGCACAGCACGGCCACGGCCCACGCCGCGTCGGTCAGTGGCCTCTACAAATATTATGCCGGTCTGGCGACGCGCTTTCCCTTCGAAGAGGAACACCGCACCTTTTCCGGCGCGAAGGTCGGCCTGCTGGTCCGTGAGCCGGTGGGCGTGGTGGGGGCCATCATTCCCTGGAATGGCCCGATCTCGCTCATCGCTTTCAAGCTCGCGCCGGCGCTGATCGCCGGCTGCACCGTAGTCATCAAGGCGTCGCCGGAGGCGCCCGGCCATGCTCTGCTCATGGCCGAAATCGCGCAGGCGGCGGGTCTGCCGCCCGGCGTCGTCAATGTTGTCACGGCCGATCGCGGTCCGTCCGAAGCGCTCGTCCGCCATCCGGGCATCGACAAGATCGCTTTCACCGGATCGACGGTCGCCGGGAAGAAGATTGCCTCGATCCTGGGCGGGCGGATGGCGCGCTACACGATGGAACTGGGTGGCAAGTCGGCGGCGGTCATCATGGATGATTATGATGTAGAGGCTGCCGCGCGCACCATAGCCGCGGCCGCGCCGGACATGACCGGGCAGGTGTGCGCTTCGCTCACGCGGGTTATCGTCAGCCGAAACAGGCACAATCAACTGCTGGATGCACTGAGCGCCAAAATGGGCAAGGTGCAGGTCGGCGACCCGTTCGACCCGGCTTCCGGCATGGGGCCGCTCTCTACCGCGCGACAGCGCGAGCGGGTGGAGAGCTATATCGCAAAGGGCAAGGCGGACGGCTTTACCCTGGGTACGGGCGGTAGCCGACCGGCGCATCTCAATCGCGGTTTCTATGTCGAGCCCACTGTTTTTGGCCATGTCGACAACGGATCGGCGATTGCGCAGGAAGAAATATTCGGTCCTGTCCTGTCGGTGATCCCGGCCGACAGCGAAGCGGATCTTCTGGCCATCGCCAACGACAGCCCCTTCGGCCTCAACGGATCGATCTTCACCAACGACATCGACCGGGCCTATGCTGCGGGACGGGAATTGCGCTCGGGGACGGTCGGCCACAACTCGATCCGCATGGATTTCAGCATCGCATTTGGCGGTTTCAAACAATCCGGTGTCGGTCGCGAGGGCGGAATCGAGGGATTGCGGCCCTATTTAGAGACAAAGGTACTGTTGCTCGACGGCATGCCTTCCCATCGCCAGAAGGAGGCACCGGACGCATGATCCACACCCGCGTTACGCAATTGCTGGGGATCGCGCATCCGATCATCCAGGGCGGTATGCAGTGGGTCGGGCGCGCGGAGCTGGCAGCCGCGGTTTCCAATGCCGGTGGGCTGGGGATATTGACGGCACTTACCCAACCGACGTCGGACGATTTGCGCCGGGAAATCGATCGTTGCCGGTCGATGACCGACCGGCCGTTTGGCGTGAACCTGACGATTCTGCCGACGCTTTCGCCGCCACCCTATGCCGAATATCGCCGGGCGATCATCGATGGGGGTGTCGGCATCGTCGAGACTGCCGGGTACAAGCCGCAGGAACATGTCGACGCGTTCAAGGCGGCGGGGATCACCGTCATCCACAAATGCACGGCGGTGCGACATGCCCGGTCGGCCGTGCGTATGGGCGTGGACATGATTTCGATCGATGGCTTCGAATGCGCGGGGCATCCGGGCGAGGACGATATTCCCGGCCTGATCCTGATCCCTGCGGCCGCCGACGCCATCGACGTGCCGATCATAGCCAGCGGCGGCTTTGGCGACGGACGTGGCCTTGTCGCCGCGCTGGCGCTTGGGGCTGAGGGCATCACCATGGGCACGCGTTTCTGCGCCACGGTAGAGGCGCCGATCCACGACACTATCAAACAGTTGCTGGTCGCCAATGACGAGCGGTCGACCAACCTCATCTTCCGCCAGTTCGGCAACACCGCCCGCGTGGTGCAGACCGGCGTATCCGACGAGGTGATCGAGATTTCCCGGCGGCCCGGCGCCGTCTTCGACGACATTGCGCATCTGGTGCGCGGCGCGGGCGGGCGGCACGCGCTGGAAAGCGGCGATGTTGATGCCGGTATCGTCTGGGGCGGACTGGTTCAGGGTTTGATCCACGACATACCGACCTGCGCCGATCTGATCGACCGGATCGTATCGGATGCTGAGCGTATCATGTCGCGCCGCCTCCCGGCGATGCTGGCGGGGCCGGAATAATCCATCACTGCTGCATTTATTTTCGATTGGGTGCTTCAAGGGAAGAGCGATCTCTTGACTCTCTTGCGATCGCGTGGAACTTTGACGCACAATAGTTCGATAATAGAACATTGATAAAACTAAGCTTAGGGAGCGGGACATGGCGGCAGCGGGCGAATCGGAAAAATATGCCGAGAGCGGGACGGCGCGGCCACCCTATTTGTTTGCGCTCGTGCTGCTGCTCGTCGGCCTGGCGCTGGGCATTGGCGGAATCCTGCTCGCGATTGCCGGCGGTTCGCCGCTTTACATCCTTTGGGGCCTGCTGGCGGGAGCGAGCGCCATCACGCTGGGGCGAGGTAGCCGTTGGGGCTTGTGGATATATGGCCTGCTGCTCGTGCTGCTGCTGTGCTGGACGCTGTATGAGGGCGGGCTCGACCCCTGGCCGATGGCGCCCCGCCTTGGCCTTTTCTACCTTCTTGGCCTGTGGATAGCATTGCCCTTCGCGCGCCGGGGCTTGTCGGGCGGCCCGTCGCTGACATTGCCAGTTCAGCGTGCCGCGTTGGCGGCCCTGTGCTTTGCGGCCATTGCGGTGCCAGCGCTCGGACTGGCTTTCAACAGCCTCGTCATCCAGGATCGCGGCATCGTGCCGGGCGGCGGAGTGTCGCTGCCCGGCGCGGGCGCGGACTGGAGCGCCTTTGGCGGCACCATGGCCGGCGCCCGGTTCAGCACGCTGGACCGGATAACGCCCGACAATGTCGACAAACTCAAGCCCGCATGGACCTTCCGTTTCGGCGATGAGAAGGCGGGCGGGTTGCAGGTCACGCCAATCAAGATCGACGATACGCTCTATGCGTGCAGCGGTATCAACACCGTGGTCGCGCTAGACGCTGAAACGGGAAAGCAGCGTTGGCGCTATGATCCCAAGGTTGCGCGCCATACGCCTTTTCTGTCATGCCGGGGCGTCGCCTATTATCGCGTGCCCGATGCGACGGGCGCCTGTGCCGAACGCATCTTCACCACAACGGTCGATGGCCGCCTGATTGGGCTGGATGCGCGCACCGGGCGCCTGTGCGCGCAGTTCGGCAATGGGGGGGAGGTCTCCTTGCTGGAGGGTTTCGGCAAGGTGTTGGATGGCTATTATTCCCACACCGCCGCCCCCACCATCGCGCGTGGCCTGATCGTGCTGGGCGGGACATTGCCCGACAATCAATATTGGGGCGAGCCATCCGGCGTCATCCGCGCTTTCGACGCGGTCAGCGGCAAGCTGGTCTGGGCTTATGATGTCGGACATCCCGATCGCACTGGCCTGCCGCCAGCGGGCGAAACCTATACGCATTCGACGCCGAACAATTGGGGGCAGATGGCCTATGATGACAGTCTGGGCCTGGTCTATGTCCCCACCGGGAATGCGACGCCCGATTATTTCGGCGCGCAACGGCGACCATTTGACGAGGAAATTTCCAGTAGCATTATGGCGCTGGATATCGCGACCGGGCGTCGGCGCTGGGTGTTCCAGACCGTCCATCACGACCTGTGGGACTATGATATCGGGTCGCAGCCGGTGCTGTTCGATCTTCCGGGCACGGGCGGGGCGATCCCTGTTCTGGCGCAGGCGACCAAGCGGGGCGAGATATTCCTGATCAACCGACGCACCGGCAAGCCGCTCTCGCCCGTCGAGGAGCGTCCGGCCCCGCAACGCGGCGCCGCGCCGGAGGAGCGCCTGTCGCCCACCCAGCCCTATCCGACCGACATGCCTTCGCTGGCTGGCGGCCTGCTGAACGAGCGCATGATGTGGGGTCTGACCCCGTTCGACCAGTTGTGGTGCCGGATTAAGTTCGTCGAATCCCGCTATCACGGGCCGATGACGCCGCCCGGCCTGACGCCCAGCATCACTTATCCCGGTTTCCTTGGCGGCATGGACTGGGGCAGCATCTCCATCGATCCTCAGAGCGGCGTATTGGTGGCGGTGACCGAGCATCTCGCCAATCGCGCGCAACTCTACACGCGCAAGCAAGCCCTGGCGGAAAGGGCCTATGCCATGGGGCGGGGCCGGGAAGGGCTGGACGCCTTGCGCGGCATCAACGCGATGGAGGGAACGCCCTATGGCGAAATGACGAAGCCCTTCCTCTCGCCCCTGGCCGTGCCGTGTCAGCAGCCGCCGTGGAGCCGGATCAGCGCGATCGACCTGAAGACCCGCAAATTGTTATGGTCCCGGCCACTCGGCACCGGCAAGGAAGCCGGGCCGATGGGCCTGCGCAGCGGCGTGCCGATCCCGATGGGCGTGCCCGCACTGGGTGGAGTGCTTGTGACGAAGAGCGGTCTCAGCTTCGTGGGCGCATCGGTCGACAAGACTTTTCGCGCCTTCGACACCCGGACCGGTAAACAGGTCTGGCAGGCGGCGCTGCCGGATTCCGCCCATGCGACGCCGATGACCTATTTGGGGCGCAGCGGGCGGCAGTTCATTGTCGTCGCGGCGGCTGGGCACCGGTCGCTCAGCCTCAGCGCGGGTGACGCCATCGTCGCTTATGTGTCGCCATGACCGGGCGTCGGATCGACTTTTCCAGTCTGGAGCAGGCGCGGCAGATCGCTCGCCGCCGCTTGCCGCCCGCCGTCTATCATTATGTCGAGGGCGGCAAGGATGCGGAGATTACCGCCTTCGCCAATGAACTGGCCTTTACGCGCGTTTTTTTCGATCCGCGTGCCTGCTCGACAGAGCGGCGTCCAGATCTTTCCACCAAGGTGCTGGGGCGCAAGATTGCCATGCCGGTGGTGATCGCGCCGACCGGCTGTCCGTCGTCAGAACATTTGGCACACGTCGCGTCGTAAATTAGCGGAGTGCGGGCCTCGTCTTGGGGTTGATGTTAAGCGGCGAGCCTGCGGTGTTGCAAGCGCCGATATTCGATGGTCTTTCGCTTGATCCTTTCGCGCTGTTTGATGATGGCGGGAGCCCTGCCGAGGTAGGCGTCGGCGGGCGTCACGTTGTTCAGGCTCTCGTGGTAACGCTGGTTGTTGTAATGCTCGACGAAGGCCTCGATCTGGGCCTCAAGGTCGCCGGGCAGGAAGTAGTTTTCCAGCAGGATGCGGTTTTTCAGGGTTTGGTGCCAGCGCTCGATCTTGCCTTGGGTCTGGGGGTGCATCGGAGCGCCGCGTACATGGCTCATCTTCTGGGCATCGATGTATTCCGCCAGTTCGCCCGCGATGTAGCTGGGGCCGTTATCGCTGAGCAGCCTGGGCTTGTGCAGCACGGTGGCGCTGTCGCAGCCGGAAGCCTTAAGGGCCAGGTCCAGCGTGTCGGTGACATCCTCGGCGCGCATGTTGGTGCACAGTTTCCAGGCGATAATGTAGCGCGAGAAGTCGTCGAGCACGGTCGACAGGTACATCCAGCCCCACCCGATGATCTTGAAGTAGGTAAAATCGGTCTGCCACATCTCGTTCGGACGCGTGGTCTGGGTATGGAAGCGATCGGCGGCCTTGATCACCACATAGGCCGGACTGGTAATCAGATCGTGGGCCTTCAACAGGCGGTAAACGGTGGCCTCCGACACGAAGTAGCGCTTCTCGTCGGTGAAGCGCACCGCCAGTTCGCGCGGTGACAGCTCGCTGTAATCCAGCGCCATCTCGACGATCTGGCCCTGGATATCGTCGCCGATGCGGTTCCACACCCGACTCGGCGCCGATGGCCGATCTTCCAGCGCCTCCGGCCCGCCTTCGACGAAGCGATCGTACCAGCGGTAGAACGTCCGGCGGGGGATGCCGAGTTTGTCCAGCGTGTGCTTGGCGGGCAGGTGCGACTGCTCGACGATCCGGATGATCTCGAGCTTTTCGGATGCGGGATACCTCATTCGTCGTCGCCCCCATCCGCGATCATGCTTTTTTTAAGCAGGCGGTTTTCCAGCGTCAGGTCGGCCACGCATTCCTTCAGGGCACGGGCCTCGCGGCGCAGATCCTGCACCTCGCCAGTGGTCGCAGCACGGGCGGTGTCACCGGCCAGGCGCCGCTTGCCCGCTTCCA
This sequence comes from Sphingobium aromaticiconvertens, assembly GCF_037154075.1. Classification (NCBI taxonomy): domain Bacteria; kingdom Pseudomonadati; phylum Pseudomonadota; class Alphaproteobacteria; order Sphingomonadales; family Sphingobiaceae; genus Sphingobium; species Sphingobium aromaticiconvertens. Next base: position 62,803 of record NZ_JBANRJ010000001.1, on the reverse strand, counting down.
TGAACTCCTTCGACCAGGTGTAATACAGGCTTTGGGCAATGCCTTCCTTGCGGCACAACTCGGCGATGCTGTCCTCGCCGCGCAGACCGTCCAGCACAATACGGATCTTGTCTTCGGCTGAGAAATGGCGCCGGGTCTGCCGCCGGATATCCTTCACAACACGCTCAGCAGGGGCCTTTGTCGGCGAATTTTTCAAGGAGGGTTTGGGCTTCATCTTCGTTCCTTCGTCACTACGACGAAGCCCAAACCCTCCTTAATTTACAACCTCAAATCTGTGCCATTGGTGCTGACGGCGGACAGCCCCATCAACTGCACCGCGCGGATCAACCCTTGCAGGAACAGGATGATAATAATCACCGCATAGGGCGTCTCCGCGTCGATCCACGCGCAGACCGCCATCGACAGCGCCATCACCAGACTGTTGCCGATCAGGAAGGTGCGAAACCCGAAACGGGCGATCAGGGGCGGGAGCAGCCACCGACCCAGAATTGCGCCGAATGCGCTCGCGAAGATCAGTCCGCCGCTAGTTGCCGCATCCAGTCCCAACCCCGGCTGAAACAGCATCGTTAGAAGGAAGGGCGCAGCACCGACCAGCATCCGCTGGAACAGCCCGCCCACATTGGTCGCGGCGAGCAATGGCACGCGGAATATTCGAAGGTCCAGCACCGGCTGGGGATGCCGACGCCCGTGCCAGCCATAAAGCGCGGCGCAGGCAAGCCCCGCGGCCAGCAGCAGCGCGGCCACAGCGGGCGACGTGCCTTGGTGAGTGAACGCGGTAATGCCAGAGCTGATTCCGATCAGCGCTGCGGCGATCAGGGGCAGCCCGACCATATCGAGCGGCCGGGGATCTTCGCCCGGCAGGTCCTCAACATAGTGGCGCACAGCGAACAGCCCGGCGATCGACACTAATATGTTGATCGCAAACAACCAACGCCATGACCCGGCGGTAACAACGAGTCCGCCAACCGTCGGACCCAGCAATGGCCCTAGCATGATCGGCAGACTCAGCATCGCCAATGCGCTGACGAATTCCCGACGCGGCACGGATCGCAGCACGATGATCCGGCCAACCGGCAGCAGTAACGCGCCCATGCAGCCCTGGATGATTCGCGCTGCTATCAGCCAGCTAAAGCTGGGCGCGAGCATGGCGGCGAGCGAGGACAATCCAAATCCCGCTACTGCGAACAGAAATACGCGCCGTGCGCCAAAACGATCCGCCGCCCATCCGCAGGCCGGCAAGGCCGCAGTGGCGGCAACCAGATAGGCGACCACGACCAGGTTGAGAGACAATATTGGTGCACCGAAATCGCGCGCCATGGCAGGCAAGGCGACGATGATCGCGCTGCTGTCGAATGCCTGCATGAAGGTAGCGGCGCCGACCACAAGCGGCGCGACCCTCCGCCCCCGGTTTCGCGTCCGGCTATCGCTCAACCCTGGCACAGCGCGTCCCTATTTACGCGCCGACGCAACGAACCAGGAGCGGAAAGTGCCCATCGATTTCTCCGAAAAACCGCCCGCGCCCCGCGCCGGCGCCGATGTCGCCGCCTGATAGCCGACAGCGATATCCTCAAATCCCGCCTGCGCCAGCAACGCGCGATAGTCGGCACTGATCGCGGCCTTCCAGTTTGGCTCATTGTTGTAATCGGCTTCGATCTCGCCTCGTATCTTGCCCCACAGGTCCAGCTCGTCATAACGATTGGGCACTTCAAGATGGACGACGACCCCGCCGGGCTTCAGCAGCCGGTGACTTTCGGCGATGATGCGGGTGATCGCCGTAGGCGATGTTTCATGCAGCAGCACGCTGGAGAATACGAAGTTGAAGCTAGCGTCGGGGAAGGGGGCCTGTTCGACATTGCCCTGGACCAGATGCACGCTTGTGCTCAGATGCCGCGCACGGGCCAGTGCATAGCGCAGCATCGCCGCGCCAACGTCTATCCCATGGACCTTTGCGTCGGGAAAGGCGGCCGCGACGGGGATCAGGCTTGCACCAACGCCGCAACCCAGTTCCAGGATATGGCCAGGTTCAAGGTCAGGATATAGCGCAAAGACATGCGCCGCGACCGTGTGCCCGCGTACATCGTTCATCAGGCCACCATTGCGCCCCAGCATATAGACCGCGCCCCCGCGATCCATCACCGCGCCCTGCAACACAGTCCCATCGTCATGGGCATAGCCGCCCGGCATCAGATGGACGTCACCGGCTTCCAGATAGTCGGGCTGCACAAAATCGGGATCGAGCGTCAGCGATCCCATATCCGGGGCGGCGGCGGCCAGCGCTTCCAATGCGTCCGCCTGCCGCGCCACGCTCTCGCTGACGCTCGCCCACAGCATCTCCTGCGACGTGCGGCGCAGGCTCGCCCAGGCCCGGAACCCTTCATCGTCATGGAGCTTCTGATAGACCGTTTCGACGCGCGCATTGATTCTCACGCCCGGATCGAGCTGTTCGGCCCGCGCACGGTGGCCGGGTTCCACGCCCTCGGCCAGGAACAGCTTGAAATCACGGACGAACAATTGGGCGGCGGTCTCGTCATGGGTCGTGCCCGGTAACATGGGGTGAATCATCGTGCATCCTCCTGGCGGTCGATGTCGCTGCGCAGCGGTCCAAAGACATGGGCGATCACCCTGCGGCGGATGGCGTCGCGCTCATCCGCCTGCGCTGCATCAGGGGCGAAGCCCTCGACCGCAGTTCGCTCCATCACGCCTGCTGCTTCCAGCAGCCGCTCTACGCTGTCCAGCCGTTCGCGAGTCACCGCCAGTTCGGAGGCCAGCGCCGTGATCATGGCCAGCATTCTTTCTTCGGAAGGTGACTGGCCGGGCACGAGGGTTCGGCGCTTGGCACGCGAGGGAAGCGAAGGGCGAGGGGATAGGGTCATGCTTCCCGACTGCCATGTACTTGCGCCTTGAGACAATCCGCAAGTCGTGCATAAAGTCATGCATATTGGTTATGAGTAGAGACAATGGATACCAAGAGGCTCGAACAGTTCGTCGCCGTCGCGCAGGAGGGTGGTTTTGGTCGGGCGGCCCGGCGGCTGGGCATAAGCCAGCCCGCGCTCACGCGTGGCATTGCCCTGCTAGAGGCGGAACTGGGAACCCGCTTGTTCGAGCGGGGACCGCGCGGCGCGTTGGTCAGCGTGGCGGGAGACAAGCTGTTGCCGCATGCTCTCTCGATTCTCAACGAAGCCAGTCGGGCGATCGCCGAACTCGATTCCAGCCATCTGGCGGCCGAAGGGCAGGTGCGGATCGGCGTATCGCCCAATTTCCTGGATCATGCGATACCGCGCGCAGTGGCCCTGCTTGCCGCCCGCGCGCCGCAACTCAATGTACAGGTCAGCACCGGCACACGTGAGATACTGGCCGCTGGCCTTATGGCGCGAGAACTGGACGCTGCCTTATGCCTGATCCCGGACTTCCTGCGCGCGGGCCAGCGGGAGACGGCGGAACTGAGTTTCGAGCCGCTCGCGACCATCATTCTGGAACCCTATGTCCGGCCGGGCCATCCGCTCCTGGGGCGCAGGGTCACAGTGCAGGAGGTCGCCGACCAGCGATGGGCGATCCCGTTCGAACTGTCTTTATCCTATCGCTTCGCCAGTCTGTTTTTCCGACTGGGGCTGACCGCGCCGCAACAGGCGTTCAATAGTGCGCACCTGCCGCTGGTTCGCCAGGTAGCGATGCAGGGCGATCTCGTCGCCATGCTGCCCCGTTCCGAAGCGCAGCCGGATGTCGCGGCGGGGCGTCTCGCGCCGCTGGATCTGCCCGACATGCGGTTCGACTATCTGGCTGGCCTAATGCTGCGCCGTGCGGTCGCCGTGCCGACGCCGTTGCTGCGGATCGTGACGGAGGCTTTGCGCGGCGCGGTACTCGATTCAGCCTAACCTGGGAATGAGCAACCGCCCGACCGCCTCGGCATCCGCCAGATTGTCGAACCCGCGTAGGAGTACATCGTCCACGCCGATCGCCTCATAGGCGCGCAAGGTTTCGACTAGTTGATCGGGGCCGCCGACGAGTGCCATCGCGTGCGATGTGCCGCCGGTCGCCTCGATTACCCCGCCCCACAGGCAGGGGTCGGCGGTCGAGCGTGCTGCCATCGCTTCGGCGATGCGGCGCGCGGCGCTTCCATCAGAGCCGCTGCCCAGGCCTTTCTTCGACGTGCCGCCCTGCGACCGGATGTCGGCGACGATAGCGTCGGCCCGCGGCCACGCCGCTGCGTCGTCTGGTGCGATCACGACCCGGATCGACATCAGGAAGCGGGGCTTGCGGCCGAAGGGTTCGGCGGCGGCGCGCACCTGCGTGATCAGCGCGGCGCTGCGTTCCAGCGTCGTTCCGGCAAAGGCGTAGACGTCGGCACATTCGCCGCCATAGGCGATGCCCAGACCCGAAGACCCACCCCAGAAGATCGGAATCGACTCGTCGTAGGGCCGGATCATCGTCTTCGCGCCCTCGACGCGATATGCGTCGCCGTCATGGTCGAACGGTTCGGTTGAAGCCCAAGTCCGGCGCAGCAGCTCCACATATTCACGGCTGCGGGCATAGCGCTGGTCCTTGGTCAGGAAGTCGCCGTCACCGCGCGTCTCCGCATCGTTGGTCGCGGTGATGATATGCACGCCGCACCGGCCGCCGCTCATCTGGTCGATGGTCGCCAGCATCCGTGCGGCCATGGTCGGTGCGATGAAGCCGGGTCGGTGGGCGATCATCAGTTTCAACTGATTGGTCCATGCCATGACCGACGCCGCGACCGTCATGCTGTCGGGAGAACTGGCGCTTTGAGCTATCAGCACCCGTTCATAGCCCAGTGCGTCATAGCATTGCGCCAGCGTCTTGATGAAGGCCGGGTCGAACGTGCCGGTGGCGCGCTTGATTTCGCTTTCGTCCACATAGGGGAGCAGCCCGAAAACCTTCATCGGCCGGCCTCCCGCCAGATTTCGGGTTCCACATGCAACTCGGGCCGTCCGGCATGGCGGCTGGCAGGGCGCGCCAGCCCGAGATGTTCGCGCAGGGTCGTGCCTTCATAGTCGGTGCGGAACAGGCCGCGCGCCTGCAGGATCGGCACGACCCCGTCGACGAAGCGGGCCAGCATGTCGGGCAGGACCGGCGCGGCGATGACAAAACCATCGGCAGCGGACCCGGCGAACCACTGGGTCAGCATGTCGGCGACCTGCTCGGCTGTGCCGGTTGCTGTCTTGCTGGTTCGCCCGGCCGCGATATGTCGCGCGATCTGCAGGATCGAAAGATTCTCGCGTGCGGCATGTTCGATGATCCGCTTCTGCGAACCCTGTGAGGCATTGTTGGCGGGGACAGGGGGTAAAGGGCCATCGGGATCGAAGCCGGACAGGTCTATGCCGCCAAACTGCATTTGCAACAATGCGATCGCAAGGTCCGCCGGGATCAGTGCTTCAAGTTCCCGGGTGATCGCTTCGGCTTCATCGGCCGTGTCGGCGATGACCGGTTGGATCGCGGTCAATATCTTCAGGCTGTCGCGCGACCGTCCGGCGGCGGCGACCCGGTCCTTGAGGTCGGTATAGAAGGCCTGCGCGCTTTCCAGCGCCGGATGAGAGGTAAAGACCGCCTCGGCCGTCTGCGCCGCCAGATCCAGGCCCGCGTCGGATGCGCCAGCCTGTACGATCACTGGATGACCTTGCGGAGGGCGCCCCATGGTCAGCGGGCCGGCGACACTGAAATGCGTTCCCTGATGCGCGATGGCATGCACCTTGTCTGGATCAAAATAGCGTCCGTCGGTCCGATCTGCCAAAATGGCGTCGTCGTCCCAACTGTCCCACAAGGCCTTGGCGACATCGACGAACTCGGCCGCGCGGGCATAGCGTTCGCTATGGCCATAATGGCCCTCGCGTCCGAAATTATGTGCTTCGTTCTCGGTGGTTGATGTGACGACATTCCAGCCCGCTCGCCCTTCGCTGATATGATCGAGCGTGGCCAGCCGGCGGGCCGCTGAATAAGGTTCGTTATAACTGGTGGAGAGGGTGGCGATCAGGCCCAGCCGTGACGTCGCCATCGCGACCGCGCTCAGCACCGTCACCGGGTCCATCCTGATCGCATCGACGCAGGCATAGGCGTCGCGCCCGGCGATCGGCCGAAAGCCTTGTGCATCGGCAAGGAACATCGCATCGAATTTTCCACGCTCGGCGATCTGGGCGATGGCGCGATAATGGCCTATAGAGTGCAGGCGGCTCTCGCCGGCCAGCGGGTGACGCCATCCAGCGCAGTGCGCGCCACTGCCCATAGGCATGGCGAAAAGGCTTATCCTGTCGATCTCGGCTCGCATGGGAATGCCCGCTCCATCTTGTCCGACGTCCGTGCCGGTAGTGTTTGATCGGCATGGCGCGGACATCAGGCCAGCACCCGCTTGCTCTTGACCGCCTGTCGGACAAACGAGCTATAACTCTCCGGCAGGTGGATAATCGAATGGCGGTACTGGACGGAAAGGCCCCTCGCTGCGGATGATCGCATCAACAATCCGGAGCCGCAGAAGATGTGCCCGGGGGTTCGCAGGAGACTTTAAAAGTCTTTTCAGCGCAGGGAGCAGAGAAACATGTTTACGACCCCAAAGGTTCCGTCGTCACTATCGCGCAAGGCACTGTTGTGCGTCACCACTGCGGGCACCGCGCTGGCCCTCTCCAGCATCCCGGCTTTGGCCCAGGACAGCGCCGGAGATAGCGCATCGACCGGCGGCATGGCCGAAATTGTCGTCACCGCTCGCAAGCGGGGTGAGAACCTGATCGACGTGCCCGTCTCCATCACGGCGCTGAGTGGGGACGCGCTGAACCAGCGCGGCGTCACCGGCCTCAACGAACTCAATGATTTCGTGCCCGGCCTGCGCTATCAGAACAGTTCGGCAAACCGGAACGATCGCGGTTTCCAGACGATCTCGATGCGCGGTATGTATCCCGGTGACTCGCCCAATCGTCAGGCCGTCACCATCTTCGTCGATGGCGTTGCGGTCCCCGGTGGCGCGACATCGGGCATGGGCGATATCGAGCGGGTCGAAGTCGTGAAGGGACCGCAGAGCGCCTATTTCGGTCGCTCGACCTTTGCCGGCGCGATTAACTTCATCACCCGTGCACCCTCGCTCGAAGAGGTCAAGGGCAGCGTCGATATCTCCTATTCTTCTTATAACAGCATCGACGCCAAGGCGAGCGTCGAGGGGCCGATTGTCCAGGACAAGCTCGCCGTGCGCCTAGCTGGTCGCTATTATCACACCGACGGGCAGTATGAGAATGTTGGGTATAGCGGTCGCCTGGGCGAGCGCGACACCCAGTCGATCGATTTCAGCTTCATCGCCAAGCCGACCGAAACGACGACCGTGCGCGGTTATGCCACCTATTGGGAAGATAGCGACGGTCCTTCGGCGCAGGCGCTGCTGACCGAAGCGGATTATAACTGCAATGCGGGCGGCAACGGTCGCGTGCCCGCAGGGAGCACCACCGGGTTTAACTATATCTGTGGCAATGTCGGCAATATCGTGCCGTCCAAGATGGCGCAGAATATTGATCGGGGGGGCAGCCTGAACTTTGGCGGCGTCACCAATCCGGCAGTCGGGGCGACGGTCCCGGCCGACTTCATCGATCATCTGGGCATTGAACGAAAAGCCTATCAGACACGGCTGATGATCGACCAGGAAGTGGGCGATCACACCCTGTCCGCCGCCTTCTCGCACAACCGCAACCGGTGGGCTGCGCTGACAGATACCTATAATCGTCCGCCCGATGGCACCGGCTATTATTCAACCGTTTATCTGCCTTATGATATCGAAAATAATTCGGCTGAGTTGCGGCTGGCCTCGCCCGACAACGGCAAGTTCACCTATATGGTCGGCGGCAATTATTATTGGGAAAGCATCGACTTTTTCACCCGCGCGTCGCGGGGCGCCACGCCGACCAATCTGGGGGCGCCGACCGACTATCGCGCCCGCACCTTCGGAGTGTTCGGTTCGGCCAGCTATGAACTGCTGGATGGCCTGAAGTTGAGTGGCGAGGCCCGTTACCAGTGGGATCGGGTCAACCATATCGGCTATTCAGCCGTGACGGGCGCCGAGTCCGCCAATCTGGCGAAGACGTTCAAGTCTTTCACCCCGCGTGTCATCCTCAACTATGAGATCACGCCGACAGTATCGACCTACGCATCCTGGTCGCGCGGCACGCGTCCTGGCACCTTCAACACCAACTATGCTTTGTTCTCCCCCGCCATCCAGGCCCAGTTGACCACCAACGCCGGGCGCGAAATCCCGACTGCGGTCGACGAAGAAAAGCTGACGATGTACGAAGCAGGCCTGAAGGGCGAATTTTTCGGTCGTCGCCTGCGGGTGCTGAGCGCGGTCTATTATGGCGAATGGCGTAACCGCCAGATTAACCAGAATATCGCCTATCTGACGGGCACCACCACCTCTACGGCGACGCTGACCTTCCCCGACGGATCGACCAATCTCTGGGGCGTGGAACTGGAAGGGGCGTTTCAGGCGACCAATGACCTGACACTGGAGGGGACGTTCAACTGGGCGGCCACCGACATCCGCAACGTCGCCTGTTCGGAATGCGTCGCTATCGACGGCATCATCAATCCGGTTGGCAACACCATGGAACGCTACCCCGAATATAGCGGTACGGCGGCGATCAACTACCAGCCCAGAATCAACGACGACTGGACCGGCATTGTCCGTATCGATTACATCTATACCGGCAAACAATATGCCACGGCCGCCAATGTGGCATGGATCAACTCGGCCAGCCGTGTGAACATCCGCATCGGCGCCAGTACGGGGAAATATACGCTGGAACTTTTCGGCCGCAATATCTTCGACGACAAGACGCCGTCGAACGTCCTGCGAAACACCAATCCAAACGGCAGCGTGGCTCAAGGCCTTAACACCATCGTCCTAGCGGCACCCGAACGCGCCACGATCGGCGTCAGGGGCGCGGTCCGCTTCTGATCCTTCCCGATGCCCCGGCGATCCAGACCAGGATCGCCGGGGTTTCTTTTTTCCTTCGATCATCGGGAGTCCGTCATGCTGCTGAACAAGACCCGCGCCCATGAAATCATGGATCGGGAAGGGCTGGACGGGCTGATCGCCACCGCGCCGATCAATGTTTATTACCTGTCCGACTACTGGGGCGCGCTGATGCGGATGCGCCGTACCTTCTACAATTATGCGTTCCTGCCGCGCGACGAAACCGCGCCGCCCGCGCTGATCGTCACCGGCGTCGAGCATGTGCGCTTCTTCCACAAGCCCGAATTAACCTGGATGCCCAGTATCCAGAGCTATGTGCACCCCATCTATCTCGACCGTCGCGATTTCGATCCCGACGTCGAAGATCCCGAGCATGTCGAATATGGCATGAAATGGCCGATCAACCACGACACGCTCTCGCCGCGCGATGAGCAATATCTGCTGTTTCAAGAGAGCCATCGGGGCAATGCTTCGGTCAATGCCATTTACGCGCTCAAGAAGGCGATTGTGGAGGCGGGGCTGCCCGCTGGCAAGCTGGGATCCGACGATCCGCGCGTTGGCCCATGGTTGCAGGAGATCGGTCTGCCAGACGTGCAGGTGACGGACGCCACCACAACCTTCCGTGACATCCGCATGGTCAAGTCGCCTGCCGAGATCGCCTTGATGCGCAAGGTCGCGTCGATGAACCAGGAGGCACTCGAAGTCGTACTGGATTCGATCGAGGTCGGGATGCCGCGCGACGACCTCGACACCCTCTACAATGTCGAAGTCGCCAAGCGCGGCGGCAAGGCGATCTACCTCAACACCGGCCAGAACGGCACCCATCATGCCATGGGCACCGTGTTGGAGGGGGAGAGCATTACCTTTGATGGGTTGTGCGAGTATAAGAATTATCTGGGCGACCTCGGCCGCGTAGCGGTGTGCGGTGAACCCAAGCCAGAACTGGTCCGGCGCATGAAGGCGCTGGAAGTCGGCTGCAAAACCGTACTCGAAGTGGTCAAGCCCGGCGTCACCGGACAGGAAGCGACCAGCGCGGTCATCGATGCGGTGCAGGCGGCCGGTTTTCCCGGCTTCTTCTTCGCCACGCCCCACTCGATTGGCCTTGAACATTCGGACCACAAGATTCCGATCGGGCCGACCCTTCCCGGTGGCAACGGCCCCTTTGTGTTCGAGGAGAATATGATCTTCTCGCTCGACATGCCCTATTATGAGATCGGCTGGGGCAATCTGCATGTCGAGGACCAGATATTGGTCACCGCCAATGGTGTGGAGCCACTGACCAATTGCGACACCTCGCTTCGCATACGTCCGGGCGCTTCCGGCTGAACTACCTACGATGATTGCCAAAACCTATATCGACGGTCGCTGGGGCCAGGTCCATGTGCGGCTGGCGGGAAAACCCACTGCACCGCCCCTATTGATGCTGCATCCCACGCCCAAGTCAGGCTGGATCTATGAGCGGCTGATGAAGGATCTGGCACCGGGACGGACAGCGTTTGCGCCCGATACACCGGGCTATGGCGCCAGCGATCCGCCGCCCGCGCCACCATCGATCGAGGACCATGCCGACGCGATGTTCGGCGTGGTCGATCGGATCGCCGCCAATGGCCTGATCGCCGACAATATGGTCGATATATTGGGCTATCATACCGGCTCGTCGATTGCCGTGGCGATGGCCAATCTGAGGCCCCGGCAGGTGCGCCGCCTCATTTTGGTTTCGGTCGCAGCCTATGAGCCTGCCGTTCGCACCGAAAAACGTGCTGCACTGGCGCATTGGCCCATGCCGGTTGAGGATGGATCGCACCTGCAACGCATGTGGGCGCTCATGCGGTCGCTGTCGGACGCGCGGGTCGATACCAGTTGGCTGCACGAATCGCTGACCGAAAATCTGCGCTGTGGGTCCAGAGCGCCCTGGGGCTATGACGCGGTCTACCGCCACGATCTGCAATCCGCGCTTGATGTACTGGCCCACGACACGCTGATCCTCAATCCGCAGGATGACTTGTGGGATCTGACGCGGGCGAACGCGCCGCGCGTAAGAGGGGCGCGCTATATAGAGATGCCGGGTCTCTCGCACGGCATGTTCGATCTGGAAACGAAGAAGATCTCCGAATTGATTGAGGATTTTTTGCAGCGGTGAGGGGGCACCTCTCCTTGTCCTATCCCTCGACCGGCCCCGTCAACGCCTTGACCACGCCGTCAACCAGTCTCGCGCGCGCGATCGCCAGTTCCGTTTCCATCTCCGCCGACGGCACATAGGTCGCAATCGCCCCCCCCACGTCCAGTCCCTGGTCCTCAAGCACGGCTTCCAATATCCGTACCCGATCCGTCAGCACCCACAACTCGCGCGTCAGCGTCAGCATCGCCTCGCCCAGATGGTCGATCTGGCGGTCACGCAGCATCTGGCGCGGTTCGGGGTCGGACGCGCGTTTAGCCGTCACCACGCTGCCTCCGGTTTGCGCGCGACCAGTATATAGGGCTGGCCGCCGGGTAGTACGCTTCCGTCGACATCGGTGAACCCGGCGTCTGTCGCCACCTGCACCAAGTCGGTACTCGACGCTGCGCGCCAATAGGGTTCGCCGCCCCAGCGCGCCATCCAGTCGAACCGCCAAGACGCCATCCGGTCGATCTCGGCATAGCGCGGTACGTCGGACATGATGATGGTTCCGCTTGGCTCCAGCAGTCGGAATGCCTCGGCAAAGACCGCGCGTATGATGCGCGGCGGAATTTCGTGGATCAGGTTATAACTGCTGACCAGATCGAAACTCTCGTCGGCAAAGCCGGTATCCTCGCACGGCCGCTGATAGAGTTTCCATGCCCAGCCCCGCGCGTTTGCGACCCGCCGCGCCTGCTCCAGCATTCGTGCGGAGAAATCGACGCCGCTAACCTCGGCATCCGGGAAGGCCTCGGTCAGCGCAACCATATTATGGCCCGACGACGCGCCCATATCCAGGATATGGCGATAGTCGCGCCGCGGCGCGCGCTGGGCAGCGGTGCGGCGATGTCCGAAGATATTGCCGCCGAACACCCGGGTCAGGATGCGCTTGTGGATTAGTTCGCCATGAACGAAGCCATTATGCGGGCTGGCATCCCAGCCGCCGGTGGTGCGGTGGAACCACACCTGCTCGAAATAAGCGGGCAATTTCAGTGCTTCGTCCAGTTCTAGGCTCGCCGGACCATCCTCCAATGCCTTGAGCATCGGCTCCACAGCCTCGCGGATTTCGGCGAATGCATCCTGGCAAATCGGTCCATGGTCTTTGGCTGTCCACTCGCCCAATAGCGCGCGGGCGCCATAAGTGGCCGACTCCGCCAGCGTTGCATCCACAAGCCTGTGCCGGTCGTCCATCTTCTCGGGCATCGTCTGGGCGGTGATGCCCGCGTCGCTCAACTCTGCCTCGACCGCCCTTTGCAGCTTCGCGACGGCGCCACGCACCGCACAATGGAAATCAATCGCCGCGCGACCGCGCTGCCCCAGCACTACTTCGTCCATCGTTCTATCTCCGGTCGCTTGCAAGGTCGGTGATAGGCGCAACACTGTCGCGCGTCATGGAGCGCGCAAGATTTTATCGTCTGGTGAGGATGGCGACAGTTGCCATTTCGGAACGGTTGCCGACCGGCAACAATCGGGGCGATGGCACGCAATCGGATAGCGCCCACGCCTCCTACATCGGCGTCTTGCTGATGATGAGCGTGGGTGACGCCCTGATCCAACCAAAGGATTTGTCTCATGCTCCCTTCCCTATCGCCGCTGACACCCAGCGGAATACAGGCCGACTTCGGTGCGCGCGTGACAGGCCTGAACCTGGACGAGCCGCTACCCGATACCATCGTGGGCCAGTTGAAAGAAGCGCTCGACCGGTTCGCCTTCTTGCTGTTGCCCGATCAACCGATCAGCGGTGACCGCCAACTGGAGATTACGGGCCTTTGGGGCAATGTGCAGCGCAGCTATGCCGCAGTGGAGGGAATATTCGCCCGCCGCATTGCTCAGGCAGATCTGTCGGACGTCGCCAATCTGGACGAGAATAACCAGTTCCTGCCTGAGGGCGACCCACGCCGCATCTTCAGCTTCACCAACAAGGTCTGGCATTCGGACACAACCTACAAGCCGGTGCCGACCAAAGTGGCATTTCTGAGTGCACGGGAACTGCCGCCAACCGGGGGCGACACGGAATGGTGCGATATGCGTGCAGCCTATGACACGTTGGACGCGGACGAACAGGCCCGGATCGCCGACCTTCGCGTCGTCCATTCCCAGGAATTTTCCCGCAGCGAACTGGGCCTTGCTTATAGCGATGAGGATCGGGCGAAAAACGTGCCGGTCGACCATCCGCTGGTGCGGACCCACCCGAGGACGGGCCGTAAATATCTGTATCTGTCCAGCCATGCCTCGCATATCGTCGGCTGGCCGGTGGACGAGGGCAGGGCGCTCGTGCGCGAACTGACGGCCATCGCGACCCGATCCGAACATGTCTATACGCACCACTGGTCGATCGGCGACTTCCTCATATGGGACAATCGCACCACCATGCATCGTGCCCGCCCCTGGGAGGAATTTGTTCACCGCAGGGTCCTGTCTCGCTCTGGTGTCGATGAAGAAGTCCGTCCCATCTAGCCGTCTGGCGAATAGCGGCGCAGTTGAGTGGCCGGACGGTGCCGGGACACGCTACCATGGGGGAGTAAACCGCCCCCCGGGCCAGGAAGGACCAGATCATGCTGCTCAACAGGGAACGCGCCAACGCCGTCATGGACCGGCACGGTCTTGATGGCCTGGTCGCGGCGTTCAAGGAAAATATCTATTATCTGAGCGACTATTGGGGATCGATGTTCCTGATGTCGCGCAACTATACGCTATATGCCTTCCTGCCGCGCGATGAGAGCAAACCCGCCGCGCTGATCATGCCGGGCACCGGCGTCTATCATCTGGAACATGTGCCCACCTGGATGCCCAACGTGTCCACCTACATTACCCGGATCAAGCCCGGCCAGCCAATGCCGCCGCGCGATTTCGAGTTCACGACCGAGACGATCGAAGAAAGCAGCGGCGATCAGGTCGTGACCGAAGCGTCCGCAAAAGGCCAGGCGCTGACCCCCTATCCGACGCGAGAGGGCGCACGGATGGCGCCGCGCGACCAGCAACTGCTTGCCCGCTACGCGATGCACAGCGAAAATCCCGCCATTTCCTCCACCCGCGCGCTCAAGGCCGCGATCGAGGCGGCGGGCCTGTCGCATGGCCGCATCGGTTTCGACGATCCGCGCGTGCTGGGCTGGCTGAACGAAGTGGGCCTGCCCGAACTCACCGGCTGCGACGCGCTCAACATTTTCAAGGAAATCCGCATGGTGAAGAGCCCGGCGGAGATCGAACTGTTGCGGGTCGCCGCGCGAATGAGCGAGAATGCGATAAATGCGGTGATCGATCAGATCTATGTTGGCATGCCGCTAGACGATATTAGCCGTATCCACGCGCAGTCGATGCTCGATCAGGGTGGCAAGTCCGAATGGATCATCGCCAATATCCGCGGTCTTGCCACCGGCTGCGTCGAGGCGAACGAGATCATGAAGCTGGATTCTGTCGGCAGCTACAAACAGTATCGCGGCGATGTCGGCCGCACTGTCATCTGCGGTAAGCCGACCAAGGAAATGCTCGACCGCAACGTGGCCGTCAGCCGGGCTTTACACATCGCCTATGAGAATATCCGGCCGGGGAAGACCTTCAAGGAGATCGTCGATCTCACCCTTAAGGCCGTTCATGACGAGGGCTTCCCCGGCTTCGTCATCGCCGGGCCGCATTCGGTCGGGCTGGAGCATACAGACCATCCGGTGTCGGTCGGCGCGCAGATGCCGGGACACCATCCCCTTATTTTCGAAGAGAATATGGTCTTCACTCTGGACATGCCCTATCATGAGTTCGGCTGGGGCACATCCCATGTCGAGGACATGATGCTGGTCACTAAAAATGGCTGCGAGGCGTTATCCTCGATGGATACCTCGCTGCGCGTACGGCCTATCGGTTGAGAAAGGTCGTGATGGCCGAGGCTTCGTCGGCTGTGTCCACGACCCGTGCGTCCGCCATCATCGCCCCCAGTTCCGGGGCCGCCGCCGCGATATGCGGTGGCAGGCCGGGCAGGCGGATGAACAGAGTCGGCGCCATGACCAGCCTGATCCGCTCCGCCGTGGGATAGGCGAAAGCCGCTCGATAAGGCTTGTGGTAGCAAGTCAAATTCTTGAGCACGTCCAGCGCCGCAGCGTGGAGGTTGGCGGCATCCGGCACCGCGCGGTTCATCAGGCGATGTTCGGGATCGCGCAGGAAATAGGGGGTGTGCAGCGACTGGTCGCGCACGAAGTTGAAGGCCCAGACGAACTGCCGCCCATAATCGTCGGCTTCCATTGCGGGGGCATAAGCTTCCAGCCGCTTCGCGCGGGTCGCCGGATCGAAATCGCTGATCCCCTGAAAGATGACCCTGTCGACCCGGTCCGGGCAAGTGGCGGCTAGTTCGCACGCGATCCGTGCGCCGGTATGCGATCCATAGAGATCGGCTCGGTCGAGACCCAGCGCATCCATTACTCGCCGCATGGCGTCGGCGAAATAGGCGATGTCGGGCACCTCGGGGCCGGGCGGCGGGGAATCGCCATTGCCCAGCGTGTCGATCGCGATCATGTCGGCGTCGCAACCCGCCGCGCGCAGCGCTTCCATCACGGGCACGAGTCCGCGCGAACTATTGGGTGAGGGGTGGAAGAACAGGAGCGGTCGACCGGGTCCGCGCAGGCGCCGCATATGCACCGGCCCCTCCGCGATCGACACGAAATCCCGGTCGATCATCTGGCGACGGTCGCCATCAGCGCAATGGCATCATCCTCGTTGACGACCTCAGCCATCTTGGCGGCGATGTCGAAGAGATTTTGCTCGTGCGGGCGGGCGTCGCGATCGCCGCACGCTTCGCGTACGACGAAGGGCGCAAAGCCATGGCAAAGCGCGTCGAGGGCCGTCGCGCGCACGCAGCCGGAGGTGGAAAAACCGGTGATCAGCAAAGTGTCAAATCTGGCCGCGTGAAGAGTCGATGCGAGCGACGTGCCGAAGAAGGCGGATGGATATTGCTTCGACAGGATCATTTCGCCGGGCAAGGGCTGGAGCGAGGGCGGGAAGGCGCCCGCTGGTGAATCTCGCTCGAACGCCTTCAGCGCAGGCACCTTGCGAAAGAACATCCCGCCATCGATGCCGCCTGGCTCATAAACGACGTTGGTGAAGATGATCGGCACGCCTGCAGCGCGCGCGGCGGCCGCCAACCGTTCGTTGGACGCCAGCGCATCCTCGACCCCGGCATAGAGCGGCGAAGCGGGATCGAGATAGGCCATCACCACGTCCACGATCAGCAGCACCGGGCGCTGGCCGAAGACCAGCTTGCCACCGAAACCGGCAGCGGCATAATCGGCGTTCAGATCGGGCTTTTCAGGCGTCATAGCGTTTCCCAAGGGCAATAAGGTCGGATGCGCCCAGCAGGGCGTTCATGTCGGAAAGCTGGACGATGTCGGCCGACAGGCTGACGGTGCCGCGTTCGCGTGCCAGCGTATCGAGCCAGCCGGGTGCTTGCGCGACCAGTCCGTGCATCAGTAGCAATGGATGCAGCGCGATGGCGAAGCCCAACGCTTCGAGCGCCGCGCCATTACCGATCGGCGTGACCCCGCCTTCTACCAGATTATGCACCAGCGGCACGCGGCCAGCGAAGTGGGCCGCAATTTGCTCCAGTTCGTCCATGGTCCGTGGCCCCTCGATGAAGAGCAGGTCCGCGCCCGCTTCCAGATAAGCCTCTGCCCGGTCTATCGCGGCGTCGAAACCCTCCACGGACACCGCGTCGGTCCGGGCGATGACCAGCATGTCGTGGCGCGCGTCCAGCGCCGCCCTGATCCGGCCGACCGCTTCGGCGACCGGCACCACCGTCTTGCCCGCCATATGGCCACAGCGCTTGGGGAATCCCTGATCCTCGATTTGCACCGCGCTGGCGCCCGCCCGTTCGAAGGCGCGCAGGCTGCGCTGTAGCGTCAGGGCATTTCCGAAGCCGGTGTCGCCGTCGACGATCAGCGGGATGGCGACACGGTCGCGGATCACCGCCACCGCCTCGGTCACTTCGCTGGCCGTGACCAAGCCCATGTCCGGGCGGCCATAGCGGCCCATGGACAGCGCGCCGCCGGAGAGGAACGCGATGGGAAAGTCCGCTCGCTCGATCAGCAGGGCGGTCAGCCCGTCCCAACATCCCGGCACGCTATGCAGCCGCCGTCCGTCGGGATCTGCGCGGAGCAGATCCTTGAGGGCGGCGACATGTGCAGGCTCACTCATCCCAACTGGCCGGGAATATGGCTTTCATGGTTCTGGAGATACCATTCGGCAATCTCCTCGCGCGTCGCCCACCACACGCCGGGTAGCGACTTGGCATGTTCCATGAACTCGCGCAGCGCCCGGATGCGATGGGCGCGGCCCGACACATGGGGATGAAGGCCCAGATTCATGATCCGTCCGGTCTTCGCGCCTTCTGCATAGAGCACGTCCAGCTCCTCGATCAGCACGTCACGATATTCGTCGGTCGTGTAATTCTTGCGGGTGATGAAGGTGAAGTCGTTGATCTCGTTGGAATAGGGCACCGACACGATCGGCCCATGCGGCGTACGCAACAGGTAAGGCTGATCGTCGTTCATGATGTCGCAGTAGAAGGTGCAGCCATATTCGGCGAGGATGTCGGCTGTCTGTAGCGTGCCACGCAACGAGGAGGAGAGCCAGCCCTTCGACTTGCGACCGGTGAACTTCTCGAACTGGTCGAGGGTACGCAGCACGATCTCGCGCTCCTTGGCCGGATCGCCGGCGAAATTGGTGAGCAACTCGCCCTGCTCCCAATTATGCGTCAGTAATTCCCAGCCGCGCTCCAGCACCGCGTCGGTCATCGCCTTGCGCCGGTCGAAGGTGACGGCGTTGGTGGTGCAACTGGCCTTCACGCCCAGTTCGTCGAACAGGTCGATCAGACGCCATAGGCCCACCCGCTGACCATATTCGCGCCAGCTATAGTTGGGAAAATCGGGCGTATTGCCCGGCAGGATGTCGGGTAGAATCGACGGGCCACCGGCATAATAGGGCTTGTCGGTATCCTTGGTCAGGTCCCAGGTTTCCAGGTTGAACGTCAGGATCAGCGCGACCTGGGCGCCATTAGGCCATTTGAGCGGCTGGCGTTGGGGAAGCGGGATATAGTCATAATCCATGATGCGATTCCTTCGGCTCTCTATTCTGGTGGCGCTATAGCTTAAAATTCGGCCACTAGGCGGCCAAAGCCGTCCATCTGGTCGTTGATGCCCATGCTCCGCAGGGCGTGCCAATAGGTGGCGGTATTGATGGCGATGACCGGCTTTTCCAGCCAGAATTCCGCCATTGCAGCGACTTCCGCAAAAGCCAGGTTGGTGCCGGCCTGGATGATGGCGTCCACTCCTTCGCTCGCTTCGATAGCGGCGTGTTTGAGCGTCTGCTTCGATTCATGCGCGATCATCATGGGGGAGGGGGATTGCAGGCCGACCAAGTTTACGACCTCATAGCCCTGATCCTCGAAGAACTTCTTCACGTTGTTATCGCCCACGGGCATATAAGGCGTGATGATGCCGATCTTCCTGATCGGCTTGCCCTTGCTCTCATAGGCTTTGATCGCGGCATCGACGGCGGTCGATCCCATGATGACGGGTACGCCGCCGGTACGCTCCAGCATTTTCTTGTGCAGACGATCCGCGCCCTCCGCCCCGTCCCAAAAGGTTTCAGCCGACATACCCATGATGACGCAGCCCGGTTCCATCGACATCGACACATCGACCGCGTCGAAGGTCGCGTCCCGGATCGATTGCAGCATTACCATGAAGCTGTCGTCGTCCGTCACCTTCGTATCGGGAATGGCGATGCGGGAGAAATGGTTGGTGACGCCGCGGGGGCGCATATCCTCATATTCCGGCTGCACGCTGGTGTTCGTCGACGGCGCGATGACCGCGAACTTCATGCGATAACCAAGGGAATCGACCATGTTCTGTCCTTGCAAGGATGTTCGGGAATGTGGCCCTGCTTGTGCGGTCGCGAGTGGTGTGCCGTCATCCGACAAAGCGGGTTTTATCGACTGGCGAATAAAATGATCAGACCCTGACGCCCGATCCGCCGGTTGGTGCCACAGTGATTCCGGGCCGTTAACAGGAGGCAGGGATGGCAGCATATATAGTGGCGACAGTCAGCATCAATGATGCTGAGGCGTTTGCCGCCTATGGCAAGGGCATCGTTGGCTTGAGCGAACGCTTTGGGGGAACGTCGGTCGTCAAAGGGCTGGTCGCGGAAATGCTGGAAGGTGCGCCGGTGCCCGGCGAGCGGATCGTCGTGACCCGCTTCCCCGATGCCCAATCCGCCCGCGCCTATATCGCGTCGCCCGAATATCAGGTGGCGCTCAAGCTGCGCGAAGGCGCGGCGACCGTTTCCATGCGGCTGCTGGTCGATCCGGCCTGAGCGCGCCCGATCTAGCTTTTTGGCCGTAGCACCACTGCATATCTGATTTCAGGAACTGAACATGACCGAAAGAACACGCGTCCTCGTCGCGGGGGCCGGGCCGGTTGGCGCCGTCATCGCCTATCGGCTGGCGGAAATGGGCATCGACGTCGTACTGGTCGAACCGGCCACCCATTGTGCCGAGGATATGCGCGCCTCAACCTTCCATCCGCCGACGCTTGCGATGATGGAGGAACTGGGCGTCCTGGACGAACTGTTGGCCGACGGGTTGAAAGCACCGGTCTATCAATATCGCAATCGGCGTAGCGGTAATGTCATCAGCCTGGATCTGGCTGACATTGCCGACATGACGCCGCACCCCTACCGGCTGCAGTGTGAACAATATAAGCTGGCCCGTCTGCTGACCGGGCGCCTCGCCGCTCATCCGCATGGCACGGTATTGTTCCAACACCAGCTACTGTCCTACGAACAAGATGGCGACGGAGTGACTGTGCATGTCGAGGGGCCGTTGGCCATCGCGACCTATCGATGCGATTATCTGATCGGAGCAGATGGCGCGAGTTCGACCGTGCGAAAATGGATGGGCGTCGAGTTCGACGGCTTTACCTATCCCGAGCGGTTCCTGACGCTTTCGACCGCCTATCCGGTTGAGCAGCATTATGAGAATTTGGCGAACGTCAGCTACATGTCGGATGCCGCTGAATGGTGCGTGCTGCTGCGCGTACCCACCTTGTGGCGCGTGCTGGTGCCCTCGCATGAGCAGGAAAGCGACGCTATGTTGCTGTCCGACGCAAAAAAGTCAGCCGTCTTTTCCCGGCTGATCCCCGATGGCGAAGCGGTCCAGACCTATCACCGCACTTTGTACCGGGTGCACCAGCGCGTGGCCCGGAGCTTCGATCACGGCCGCGTGATTCTGGCGGGCGATGCCGCGCATCTCAACAATCCATTGGGTGGCTTCGGCATGAATTCGGGCATCCACGATGCCTGGAACCTGACCGACAAACTGCGCGATATCCTGCTGGACGGTGGCAAGGCTGACGAACGGTTGGGCCTTTACGATCGCCAGCGGCGCACGATCGCATCCGAATTCGTGCAGGCGCAGACGATCAAGAACAAGAAGGCGATGGAAGCTTCAGACACGGACGGTCCCAGTGCCCAGGAACAGCATATGGAGCAGCTGGCCAGCGATCGTGACCTGCGCCGCGAATATATGATGAACCAGGCGATGATCCGCTCACTGGAACGCGAACGGGAGATCAGGTGAGGTTGGCGATCCCGGACGGCTGCGCCGTTGAGATAGCCTTGGGGGGCAGGCTCAAAGGCCGGTTTTTTTCATAATCGCCGGACAGCACCTCGGGGCCGTCCCGATTGAACTGCCTTTTGCTGGTTTGGGATCGAGTGCACAGGCCGTGTTGTGATTGGAAACACAAAGATTAGAGCCTTTCTGCAATAGCCGAGCACCTGCTGGCCTCATGATTGTCTGATTGGAAAGATCTGAAATGTCCGAAGCCGAAACGTTCGATCTGACGACGCTTACCGTCGAACTTCTGTCCGCCTATTTTGCGAATAACGTCGTTGCGAGCGAAGATCTCGCAGGCCTTATCCAGTCAACGCGTTCCGCGCTGGCTGGAACTTCGGCACCGGACGACGAAAAGCCCGACGCGCCCGTCCATAAGCCAGCCGTCAGCATCAAGAAGAGCATCGCGAGCGCGGATCATCTCATCAATCTCATCGACGGCAAGCCCTACAAGA
Source organism: Sphingobium aromaticiconvertens (assembly GCF_037154075.1). Taxonomy (NCBI): domain Bacteria; kingdom Pseudomonadati; phylum Pseudomonadota; class Alphaproteobacteria; order Sphingomonadales; family Sphingobiaceae; genus Sphingobium; species Sphingobium aromaticiconvertens. The sequence continues at coordinate 41,588 of NZ_JBANRJ010000001.1, read as the reverse complement.
CATTGAAGCGTCATTTGACATCGGATGGTTTGACGATTGCCGAGTATAAGGAACGCTACAAGCTGGACACCTCGAAGAACCGCTTGATTTGTGCGTAGGTTCGACGGCGCGGATTGCGGCGGCAAGGCAGGAGTGACGTTGCGGCGTATTTGTCGGTGATTTCCATATTGCCGGTGCCGCAGGGGCTGGAATTACCTTCGGTGGCCATCGGCTCACATCAAGCAGGCGCAGTTCGCCCCTCGAGCCAGGCCAGGCGCTGGAAGTTATAGGCCAGGTTGGCCATGCCGATCTTGATGGTGGCGCGGGCGATGCCGATGGTGCGCACGACGAGCCCCATCCGGTGCTTTTGCCCGGCGAACACATGCTCAACCTGGGCGCGGATCTTTGAGCGCCGGGTATTGGCCTTGGCGATCCGCTCGGGCAACGGTCGCCGCGGTTTGCGCCTCTGGTGAATGTGGCTGGTAAACATGCCACTCGCCAGGAACGCCTCGTTCTTCTTGGATCGATAGGCGGTATCAGCCCAGACGCCGGAGGCAGTGTTGTCCTTGCTGATGAGAACCGGCAGCCTTGCGCCGTCATGGGCATTGGCGGCGCTGGCATCCCAGGTGCGGATCAGCCCATGGGTTTTGTCGATGCCGATGTGATTCTTATAGCCGAACATCGGGATGGCCAAATCAACAGGCTTGGCCGCTTTCGGATCGGCGCCCTCCCTGACCTTGGCCTTGCTGTACTTGATCGACCAGCGTGCGTCGCGATCTTTCTGCCGCGCCTTGGCCGGCTTCCAGTCCTCCGGCATCCGGCCCTCCTTGATCGCTGCTTTCTCCACCTCCGTGTTGCGCTGTTTGGGTGCCGGCACGATAGTGGCGTCGATGATCTGCCCGCCCATAGCGAGATAGCCCCGGTCCTTGAGCGCGGCGTCGAAGCGAGCGAAGAGCCGGTCGATCACTCTGGCCTGTACGAGGCGCTCCCGGAATAGCCAGACCGTCGTGGCATCGGGCACGGTGCCGTCCAGCCCAAGCCCCAGGAAGCGTTGGAACGACAGGCGGTCCTTGATCTGGAACTCGGTTGCCTCTTCTGACAGCGAGTAGAGCGCCTGCAGCACCAAAATCTTGAACATCAAAACCGGGTCGAACGGCGGGCGCCCGCCTTTGCTCCGAACACTGCGGCGCAAGGCCGCCACCAATGGTCCACGGAAAACCCCGAAATCCACAACAGCCGCCAATCGCTCCAGCGGATCACCCGCCGCGCTCAGTGCATCGTACCGGTCTGAAAGATCGAAGAAACCCGGCTGCCCTATCATCACCGCCTCCGCCACATCGTCGGCGAAGTGAATCAAATCTGCCCATCAAACGCCAGAGTTTTTCGAGGTGTCCAGCTTCCTGCAAACTATCCGACCGTTGCACGATCCTATTCGGAAGCGTGCCGCGAAACAGCAAGCCGCATTGGTCTGGGCAATCGTCGCGCAGCGGCCGCTCCTATGCCTGCAGAGCCGACGGCTGCAGACGCAGCGATCATTCGGAAGTTCTAGCGGCACCCGCACTAAGGTTGGCAAGAAGGTGCGGCACGAAAACGCCGGCACCGCGAAAACGGCAACTGCTACCAAGACCAAGCCAAAAGCTAAGCTCCGCGTAAATACGCCCAACCTGAGGACGGCCATGGACGCTCATGCTCCGGTTGAGGCCGTCATTATCGACACCCCCAGCTGTTGACGCAAAGGCTGTCCGGGATCCGCGGCAGAAGGCCGCGCCCAAAGCGGATACTGTCCAGGCAGCGCTGGCGGCTGTTGCAGCGGCGAAACCCGCCCGAAAGCCGCGCGCGACACTGAAAATTGTGGCGCCGACCGCCTGAGCCGACACGCGCAAGCGGTGCCTTTGAAGGGTGCTGCCCAAAAGATTGCGCGACGCAATGATGGGATGGCGGATGCGCCCGTTTCGCTTGTTGCATATATGTAGCGAGTGTTTCGTCGGTGCTATTTGGTTCTTGAGATAAATTTCGCCTGAATTAGCCGATGCGAATCAAGCGATTTTCTTGCCATTATCCACAATATCCCTTATTTTAAGGACATGGAGGCGATTTCCAATGTCTAAGCAGATGACCTTGAATGTGCGCGTCAGTGGCGCGCTTAGCGATTTCGTCGCCGCTAATGTCGGCGATGTCGGCACATATGAGAATGTCAGCGAATATGTCCGCGATCTGATCCGCCGCGACAAGGAACGGGTTGAGTCTGAAAGGCTTGTCGCTCTCCGAGCTGAATTGACAGCTGCTTTCGCAGCGCCGGAGTCGGACTATAAGCCGCTCGATGCCGACCTCATAATGGCGCGTAACGCCCGCGGCTGATCCTCATGAGCACCTATCGTGTGCAGACAGCCGCCGGTCGGCGGATTGATGACATCTACATTTATACGCGCGAAGCCTGGGGTGAGGATCAAGCCCAGCGTTATATTCGCGGCCTCTTTGGGCGGTTCGACGACATTGCTGCATGTCGAGTGGCTTGGCGAGACGTTCCCAAGAATTTGGGGGTCGATGGCTTCTACTGTCGGTACGAACACCATTATATTTATTGGCGTGTCCTGTCAGATGGTACAATGGGCATCGTGACAGTGCTTCACGAGCGGATGCATCAGATCGATCGATTCCGGGATGATGCGCCGAACTGATCTGCAGCGCACGCTGGTACAAAGTGGACGAGCGCGATTGAGATTCCGGCTGCCATGATTTTGACAGTTTGGCGGCGAAATTGAGCTGAACCCTAATGGCATCATGCCATTAATGAAGGAAGCTAGAGCCCATTATCAGGCCTTGAGGCTGGGCCAGGAATGACCGGGCAGCGGTTTATTTTAACAGAAAATTTATGCCCATATTGTGCCCACGGCCATTGTTGACACGATTTTGAAATTGGAACAGGATCAAAAAATCCGCAAATTTCTGCGGCTTTCGACGGGCCTGTCGGGACATGGTTTGAGGCGGCTTGAGGTTTTTGATGCCGCCATGCGCAGGTTCGAATCCTGCCGCCCCAGCCAGTTTTCTCCTACCTACCGCAAAACCTTGATTTTCGGATGGCGCCGGAACCGTGGTGAGGCATTTGCTACAGAACCCTGCCACAAAGTTGGGGCTTTGTACGGATGGGAGGCATCCCGAATACGGTCAGGCGCGGTGGCATCTATCACTTTCGGCAGGCGATTCCGGTCGGCTTGCGTGAACGGTCGGCACGCACTGAACTAGATTCGCTGCTCCTGCTTCCATATTTCGTGCCAAGGCGCTTGCCCCTGCTATTACGAGTGGCTGAACTGTCTCGACACGATCTCCGGGCAGAAAGTCACTGATCCATATGAAGCGGCAGCTTCTATCATCGACTGGTACGATCTGCATCGACGCCGAATGATGTTCGAACATCTCACCCATCACATGATAGGCGAAGCGTCGATCGGCATCATCAATGGTGACAATCTGTTCGCTCGCAACAAGGCCGTTGGCGAAGGTGACCGTGCGGATATCGTCCTGCATCGTACATCCGGCCAGCACTGGCGCGAACAATCGGTCCGCACGGTCCGCCTGCCTCAACATTCCCCATGCTGCCTCGACGGGGACTGCGACGAGTTGTTCATGACGTATCGTTGCCATTTTTGGTTTCCTTGTTCCACACCATTGCGTGCTGGCTAAGACGTTTTGCTGGAGGAGACTTGGGGAAAATTGCTATATTGGGCTGATGACGATTTCTGCAGACCTCATCGCGCTTGGCGATGGTTGGACGGCCTCTCACATGCGATGCTGCGCTGGTCCCCATGACGCGGCTTTCGAAGAGGAACATGGTCAAATTTGCGTGGCAATCGTCGTCGAAGGCAGCTTCGAATATCGATCGTCGAAAGGGTCTGCGACGCTCGTGCCTGGCGCGATTCTTCTGGGCCAACCAGGCGATGGCTTCGAATGTCGGCATGAACATAGCATAGGCGACCGCTGTATTGCGTTTCACTTCGATTCCGATTTTTGCGAAAGCCAGATGATGGAGGTTCCGGGATTGAGCACTGCCATGTCCGGTCGTCCCGCCCTGCCACCGCAAGCTGACCATATCGCCTTGCTGGTACAGGCGGACGGACTTCTCACGAGCAGCGGCGGATCGGCCGAAGAGTTCAGCTATATGTTACTAGCGGCCGTCGCATCGACCGAAGTGTCGGCGCGATTTGGTGGCCCATGTCCGAAAACCACAGCAAAGCGCATCCAGGATGTCGTGCATTGGATCGAGCAGGCACCGCATCAGCGTCAGGGGCTTTCGGCGCTTGCCGAGAGCGCAGGCATGAGTCCATTCCACTTCCTGCGTGAGTTCAAGGGTTTGACCGGCATGACCCCGCACCAGTTCGTACTCGCACAACGGCTTCGTCGCGCCGCCGCGCATCTCCGGGAGGATGATGCACCGGTGAGTGAGGTGGCTTTCGATGCGGGTTTCGGTGACCTGTCGGAATTCAACAGGCGATTTCGGCGATTAATGGGAACCACGCCGATCGCATTTCGCGCCCGAAACAAGCACCCTGCGCCTTAACCGATTTCCCGAAGATTCGCTGTCCGGAGGCTTGCTCCGAAAGCGGGGCAACGCGTTTCGTCGTCGCTGATGGACGCCGGATCCCCGCGACTGCGGCGCGCACGAGAGGCCCGTGTTTTCTGACGATTGCCGCAGCCGGTGGACGAGCACCAGCGCCGGGAGCCGGGCTTCGACCGGTCGAGGAATATCCACCGACAGCCGGGGTCGGCGCGCGCCATCGGCGACATAATGCCGGGCATCCAAGCTGTTGACAAAATCATAGAGAAGCGTGGCTCCAGGCGGCACAGCATAGTGGTAATCGCTGGTTTCGTTGCGGAACGACGACAAAGGGTCGTTCGCGGACATCCAAAACTCTCCAATTACTATGTTCAGTCTGTGATGCCAGGCTGAGGAGAAGAGCGATCGGCAACGCGGAAGCAAAATGTCGCAGCCCATCCCAACAGCGCGCATCCGCCAAGCCACATCAGGAAGGCAGCTGAATCGCCGGCCGCAGCGCAGACGATGCCTGGTATCACGGCTATCGCTACGAGCAGCCGCCGCATGCCCTTGGCCATTCCATCGCTTTTCTTCACCGATCGCCGGCGCTTCGGATCCCCGATGCAAAGAAGAAGGATTGGCACTGCGGAGAAAACGACGGTGGCCAGGGTTGTACCTGCCATGGTCATAGCTGAACCGCTTGTTCCATGCGCGGCTCGGCCTTCCGCCAGATGCCCGCCTCCCGGCAACTATGGATGAGCCAGGCGCCGGTCAACAGGAACGCGATGTCGAGCGCCGCGATGATCGGTTGATTGACGGCGATTGCTTCGCTCCAGCCGGGACCGCCGGCGGCGAACAGGCGAAGCGCTGGCAATGCCAGCATGACGAGCCCGGTCGCGCCCTTCAGCATCCTGGCGAGCATATCGTTGGAGGACGCGAAAATGCCCATGGCGATGGCCAGCGCTGATCCGATCAGAAATGCCGCAGTCGTCCAATAGACCGCCAATCCTAGCGGCATGGCCACCAGGAAGGCGGCGGCCGATACGGTCAGACCGAAAGGCAGGCCGAAGCCGACGACCGTCACTGTCCGTTCAAGCCACGCGAACGAACGCGCATCGTCCTTGCGCCGGACCACCCACAGGCACATGCCGGTGAAGGTGACGTAGCACATGGCGAAACCCAGCCCGAACCAGATCGCCTTCGAAATCATGCCGGCGAAATTGCCGAAATGCAGCGGCCCCATGATCCCCGTCAGCGTGCCTCCCACCGACGGGCGCGTGCCCACCGCGGGCTTGGCATGGACGAAGGTGGCAGAGGCGCCATTATATAGCAGCGATACGGGTTCGATGTCGCTCGACCTGGGGTTGTGAAAGCTGGTGATCTTCGCATCTGCCCGGCCGAAATTCTCTATCGCGACGAAGGTCGGCGCCCCACCGGCGCGGCGGATGGAGTCCGACGTGATCCGGTCGAGGTTGCCGATGGCCGTGGGGCGCGGATCGGGCGCGCCGGGATTGCCGAACACCGCGTCGCTCAAGGCCTGAACATTGCCGCTGAACGCCGCCATCGCGACGACGGGCACGCCGATGGTGCCGAAGAAGGAGAAGAAGCTGCCCGTGAAGGCGAGAATGAACGCGAAGGGCAGGCTCCAGGTGCCCGCGACGCTATGGCGGTCGCGGTCCACCAGCACCGGATTGGCGCGGGTGCGCAGGGTGAAGATGTCCTTGAACAGATGCCGGTGGATCAGCAGTCCGGAAATAGCCGCCACCAGCATGGCAAGGCCCAATATGCCGGTCAGCAGCAGCCCCCAGGGATTGGGCACATGCAGCCGGACATGGGTATCGACCAGGAAGCTGCTGAGCGCATCGTCGTTGCGCGGGCCGAAGACCTCCTCGTCGGTGCCGTGGATCGTGCGGGCGATCCGGCCGTCACCGTCGAGCTGGTAGTAGATGCCGCGCTCGACCGGCACGCCCTTCGCGTCGATCTCGTGTCGGTGGAAGAAGGCGCCGAGATGGTGATCGCCGATCTCGAACAGGTTGACGCCCTCATGATATTGGGCGGGCGTCTGCGCTGCCAGGCGTCGTACCGTGGCGTCGATCGGCGTTTCGAAGACGGAGCGCGTCGCGACATGGCCCGCCGACCAGGCACCGATCTCCTCAGCGAACACAGCCGCGGTGCCGGTCAGGACCACGGCATAGAGCAGCAGGCCCAGCAGGATGCCGGACCAGCCGTGCACCGCCACCATCGCCTTGGTCTCATCTTTCTTGAGATGAATCATCCAACTTTCTCCGCAGGTGGCATCGGGGCGAGCAGGCGCGACGCGACCAATCCGCCGTGCACCAGAAACAGCGCGGCCGCGACCAGCGCCACGCGCATGAGGCTGCGGTCAAGGCAGGCGTGGAAGAACAGGCCGGCCCAGATCAAGGGCGCGAATATCAGGGGCAAGGCCAGATTGTCGATGCCAGCAGCGCCGCCGGGTAGCCATAGCGGCATGCCCGCCAGCAGCGTCAACGCCACCAGGATCGCAACCGGCCCGGCCAGGACGACGCGTATCCAAAGGCGGCGACGGGACGCGCGCGATATTTCCGTCTGATCGGCCATTTCGTCTGGGTAGGCAGCTCAATCGCGATTTGCAAGAAAAACGCTATTGATAATCGATCGCAACGATACTACTCGCGCTGCAAGAGAAGACGAAGGGGCGAACGATGGCGAAAATAATCATGATGGCAGGGATAGCAGGAATGCTGGCCAGCCAACCGGCCTGGGCCGACCAGGGCGCACCGGCGGACGAAGATCAGGACATGATCGTCGTCACTGCCGCCAGCACGGGCACGAAGACGGAAACGCCGCTCGTCGAACTTCCCCAACCGATCAAGGTCATCAGTTCCGAGCAATATCTCTCGCAAGGCGCGATCAGCATCAGCGACACGGTGAAATATGCCGCCGGTGTCCTCGCCAACCCCTATGGCCGCGACACCCGCGTCGACGGTTTCAACGTGCGCGGTCTTGACGCGCTCCAGTTCCGCGACGGCATGCGCGACGTCTTCTCCTATTATGCCAGCATCACGTCGGACCCGTATAATTTCTCGCGCGTTGAAATCGTGCGCGGCCCGGCCTCGGTGCTCTTTGGCCAAGGGTCGATCGGCGGCCTCGTCAACCTGGTGTCCAAGACGCCGGATTTCGAGACGCGCGGCGAACTCAACCTCGTCTACGGCAGCTATGACCGCAAGGAAGCAATGGGCGACGTCAACTTCGCGCTCGCCGACAATCTGGCGGTCCGCTTCGTCGGCCGCGTCCGCGACGCCGACACCTATGTCGACCATGTCCCCGACGACCGCATGATGTTCGCGCCCTCGATCCGCTGGAAGCCCACCCCGGACACCGACATCGTCCTGACCGGCCTCTATCAGGAGGACGACACCGGCTCGACCTCGCAATTCCTGCCGATCGTCGGCACATTCCTGCCGAACGCCGCCAATCCGTCGGGCAGGCTGGATAAATATACGTTCGTCGGCAAGGCTGGCTGGGACCGTTATAATGGTCGCTCGCTTCAGGGCGGCGGTTCCATCACCCACAATTTCTCGGACGCGATCAAGCTCAACCTCAAGGCCCGCTATATCGACAGCGACCTTGAATATAACACCCATTATGCCGACAGCTATTCCAACCCGCAGGATCCCTTCTCGGTCTACGGCACCGATGGGCGCACTATCGGCCTGTTCGCGGGTGCCAACGACGCACGGATGAACGTCTTTTCGACCGACAATAATTTTCAGATCGGCTTCAACACCGGCGCCAATATCGAGCACAAGCTGCTGGTCGGTATCGATTATAGCTGGAACAAGGTTGCCAAGCGCTCCGCCGACGATTTCGACATCGTCGACCTCTACGACATCGACTATGACGCGCTGCCGACCTTCGAGGCCACCGGTCCCTTCACGACCGACAGCCAGAAGCAGCTCGGCATCTACGTACAGGATCAGATCCGTTTCTACGACCGCGTCTCGGTCGTGCTGGGCGCCCGCCGCGACCGTGTCACCGGCTCCTCGGGGCAAAAGGACAATGCCACCACCTTCCGCGCCGGCATCATCGGCGAGATCGGCGCGGGTATCTCGCCCTTCTTCAGCTATACTGAAAGCTTCCTGCCGGTCGCCGGCCGGATCGAAAATGTCGACGGCAGCTTCGGCGATCCCTACCGGCCGCAGACCGGCACCCAATATGAAGCGGGCGTGAAATGGCAGCCCGCGCCCAGCACTCTCGTCACCGCCACCGTCTTCAAGATCAAGGAACGCAATCGCGTCCTGTATCTGGCCGCGGGCGGCACCACTCAGTCGGGCGAACTGAACACCAAGGGCTTCGAAATCGAGGCCAGCCATACCCTTCCGGGCAATTTCGAACTGCTGGCCAATTATGGCTATTCCAAGCTCAAATCGGAAAGCAACACCAGCCTCGACTATATGCCGCGCCACACCGCGTCGCTCTGGTCGACCAAGACCTTCGGCCTCGTCGACGAAGCCCAGCTGCGCCTGGGCGGGGGCGTCGTCTACAGCGGGAAGAGCGTGTCAACCAGCGACATCTGGTCGATCGTCACGCCTTCGCGCACCACGGTTGACGCGCTGGCGGAAATCAACTGGACCAACTGGCGCTTCGCCCTCAACGCCACCAACCTCCTCAACAACAAATATTTCGCCTCCTGCCTGGCGCGCGGTGACTGCTTCATCGGCGCGCCCCGCAACGTCATGGCGACCGTGGGCGTGCGCTTCTGATCATAGGGAGAGGCGATAATTTCAGGCTTTTTCGTGAGGTATGATGTTCAACACTCTGCCACTAGAGCATATTCCGTTCTGATTGCATCAGACCGGATGCTCTAGGGTCAGGACTCATTGATTGATCCAGAATATAACGGTCGCGGCGATGCAGATGGCGGACATGAAGGTATGGGCGCAACGATCGTAGCGCGTGTGGATGCGCCGCCAGTCCTTGATCCTGCCGAACATATTCTCGACTTTGTGCCGCTGTCTATAGAGCGCCGTGTCGTGTGGAATGGGCACTTTCCGGTTCCCCTTTGACGGGATGCAGGCCGTGATCTTGCGGTCGGCCAGTGCCGCGCGGAACCAGTCGGCGTCATAGCCCTTGTCGCCCAGCAGGACCTTTGCCTTCGGGAAGGCATCGATCATCAGTGCAGCGCCCTTATAATCGCTCATCTGCCCTTCACTGAGCAGCATGATGAGCGGTCGGCCTTTGCCATCGCATACGGCATGTAGCTTGGAGTTCAGGCCGCCTTTGGTGCGTCCGATACGTCGGGGAACATCCCCTTTTTAAGCAGGCTTGCCGCCGTCCGGTGTGCTTTCAGGTGGGTTGCATCGATCATCAACTGGTCGGGCTTGCCGCCCTTTGCTGCCAAGCCAGCGAAGATTTTGTTGAACACGCCGAGCCTGCTCCAGCGGATGAAACGATTGTAGATCGTCTTGTGTGGGCCATACTCCTTGGGCGCGTCGCGCCACATCAGCCCGTGCTTGATGACGTAAATGATCCCAGACACTATCCGCCGATCATCCACTCTTGGCACCCCATGAGACAAGGGAAAATACGGCTCGATCCGGCGCATCTGCGCCTCACTCAGCAGAAACGGAACATCCATCGGCAGCGCCTCCTAACGCTGCTATTGAATCAACCCATCACCCAATGCGCAAGCAATTTAACAGGTCCTGACCCTAGGTCTTTGTTTTACCGCGTTTTCGATTGCCAATAAAGGCGGACGGTCTGATTGAACTCCAGAAGCCGGTCTGGGCGATCATTGGCGGTAATCCCTGTTCAATGACGGGACGCACCCGTCATTGAACGGTTCTTATGTCGGAAAGCTCAGAAATGACGGCTGAGCGATAGGCGCCAGTTGCGCGGCTGTCCCGGCGTGATGCGGTCGGCGCAGCAGGAGTCCGGGAAATCGCGTTCGTCCAGCAGATTGGCGAGTGGCCCTGACGGAACGACGTAGCTGCCGTACAGGCTCACATTATGGCATGGGATATTCTGCAACTCGGTGCCGACCGGGATTGTCTCGTCATCCGGATATAGGCATAGGCGAGGCTGACGGTCGCGCCGGGGGTCGGGCGCCACTGGCCCTCCACCTCAACGCCCCGGCTACGCTGCTTGCCCGTGACGCGGGAAAAATTGGGAAAGTCGGGGTCGCTGGTCAACACACGCTTGAGATCGTAAAGCGAGATCATGCCGCTGACAGTGCCGTTGGCTGGCGCGAACTTGATGCCGTCCTCGATATTCCGGCCGCGTTCCGGCGGCGCCTGACCGATGACGCTGGGCGCTCCGTCAGCACCAGTCTCCAGGACGATCTGCGATCCAAACTGCGGGGTGAAGGATTTCGCCCAGGTGGCATAGACGTTCACATCGGAGATGATCTCATAGGATGCCCCCACGCGCGGGCTGAAGGCGGTCTGCAATTCGCCGTCGGACTTTGCGCGATCCCACCGACCGCTTAACGTCACCGTCAGGCGATCGGTCAGATTGATATGATCCTGAAGATAGAAGCCGATCTGACTGTTTTTCGAGCCGCCGGAATAGGGCGCGGGGGTGGGCACCAGCGTCTCGTCATAGTCGTGCGCGACCATGTCCAGGGGGAAATGGGTGGCGTCGAAATCCCCATCGCCGCGATAGCTTCCCGTGCTACGACGATAATCGACATCGGCCAGAATGTTGTGGCGGACGGTCCCGGTCGTGAATTTGCCTGTCGCCCGATTGTCGACAGCGAAATCCTTGTCCGTTGCACTGTAGGGGCCATAATACATGCGACCCAGGGTGCGCCCCTGCTGCGCGCCATTCACGACATTGTCGTCCAGATAGCCCGCTACGAACATCCAGCGATCCCAATAGGTGGTGCGGTGGGTGTAGCGCATCGTCTGGCTGATCCCGAAGGAATCGCTGAAGCGATGGTCGAACATCGCGCTGATGGACTTGCGGTTCTGGTTGTAGACGGGTTTCTGACTGCCGCGGTTATTGACCGAGAAATCGATCGGCGTCGGGCCATTGGCGCTTGGCAATATGGTGCCCCAGACGCTCAGCGGCGAGAAAGGATTGTCATGATCGCGCTGATAGACGCCCAGCAGTGTCAGGCTGGTGTCTGGCGCTATCTGCCATTTTAGGGAGGGAGACGCATAGATGCGGTTCTGCCCGGAATTGCGCACGAAGATCGACATCGCGATAGACGAGGTTGAGCCGGGCGGTGAGGGCGCCATCACTGGCCAGCGGCGCATTGGCGCCCACCGCGCCTTCGATCAGATCATAGGAGCCGGTCGAAAGCGTGGCATCCATGAACGCTTCGGCCTGTGGCCACTTGCTGACGAGATTGACGATTCCGCCCAACGGTGCCGAGCCGAAGAGCGCCGATGCCGGCCCTTTGACCACCTCCACCTGCTGCAGGCCAGCCAGCTCATTGTTGCTGGCAACGCCGGCCTCGCTCAATATCCCGTCCAGATAGACGCTGCCATGGGCCGCATCGTATCCCCGGATTGTGTAGGCGTCGAAGAAACCATAGGTGCTGCTGCGCGAGACGCCAGCCACGCTGCGCAGCGCGTCGGCCAGGCGGGTCACCCCACGTTCCTTCAGGGACTCGGCAGTGACCACGGAAATGGCCTGCGGCATTTCAACGAGCGGCACATCCGATTTGGCGGCATTGGCTTCATGGAATAAAAACGGGCAACAGTTACACAACTGTTGCCCGTTATAAATTGGCCAACGTGCATATTCCCTAGGGTCAGGACTCATTGATTGATCCAGAATATAACGGTCGCGGCGATGCAGATGGCGGACATGAAGGTATGGGCGCAACGATCGTAGCGCGTGTGGATGCGCCGCCAGTCCTTGATCCTGCCGAACATATTCTCGACTTTGTGCCGCTGTCTATAGAGCGCCGTGTCGTGTGGAATGGGCACTTTCCGGTTCCCCTTTGACGGGATGCAGGCCGTGATCTTGCGGTCGGCCAGTGCCGCGCGGAACCAGTCGGCGTCATAGCCCTTGTCGCCCAGCAGGACCTTTGCCTTCGGGAAGGCATCGATCATCAGTGCAGCGCCCTTATAATCGCTCATCTGCCCTTCACTGAGCAGCATGATGAGCGGTCGGCCTTTGCCATCGCATACGGCATGTAGCTTGGAGTTCAGGCCGCCTTTGGTGCGTCCGATACGTCGGGGAACATCCCCTTTTTAAGCAGGCTTGCCGCCGTCCGGTGTGCTTTCAGGTGGGTTGCATCGATCATCAACTGGTCGGGCTTGCCGCCCTTTGCTGCCAAGCCAGCGAAGATTTTGTTGAACACGCCGAGCCTGCTCCAGCGGATGAAACGATTGTAGATCGTCTTGTGTGGGCCATACTCCTTGGGCGCGTCGCGCCACATCAGCCCGTGCTTGATGACGTAAATGATCCCAGACACTATCCGCCGATCATCCACTCTTGGCACCCCATGAGACAAGGGAAAATACGGCTCGATCCGGCGCATCTGCGCCTCACTCAGCAGAAACGGAACATCCATCGGCAGCGCCTCCTAACGCTGCTATTGAATCAACCCATCACCCAATGCGCAAGCAATTTAACAGGTCCTGACCCTAGTTACAGGGAACTTAACAAAAATGGCGTACTCGTTATGCTTATTGGTATTAGCTACCTGAGTAGCCATACCCATGATCAGAACGGAACTTCATCGTCGAGGTCATTGTCAAAATTGGGGGCCGAACCGCCGCCCCGATTGCCGCCCCCCCCGGATGAACGACCGCCGCTGCTGGCGCCGCCGCCAAAGCCGCCATCATCATAGTCGCCGCCGCCATAACCGCTCGATCCGCCACTCCAGTCGCCGCCGCCCGATGACGAACGGCCACCGCCGCCACCGCCTTGCCCGCCGCCCGGCGCGCCATCCAGCATCGTCAGCACTGATCCCAGGCCCTGCAGCACGACCTCGGTCGAGTAGCGATCGTTACCCGACTGGTCCTGCCATTTGCGGGTGCGCAACTGACCCTCGATATAGACCTTCGACCCCTTGCGCAGGAAGCGTTCGGCCACGCCGACCAGCCCTTCGGAGAAGATCGCGACCGTGTGCCACTCCGTGCGTTCCTTCTTCTCGCCGCTGTTGCGATCCTTCCAGCTTTCGGACGTGGCTATGCGCAGGTTGCAGACCTTACCGCCATTCTGGAAGCTCTTCACTTCCGGGTCAGCGCCCAGATTGCCTACCAATATGACCTTGTTGACCGAGCCAGCCATGATTCCTCCGAAGCGTGAAAACGGTCCTTATAGGCCCCCCGCTTTCGTCGTCCAGACGAAAGCTAACCCAAACCTAGGGCCGTGGCGGTCCAGAAGGTTATGCCTGCCGCGATATAAGCCAGCACAAACAGATATCCGACCATGAACAGTGGCCATTTCCAGCCATTGGTCTCGCGCCGGGTAACGGCGATGGTGGAGATGCACTGCGGCGCGAACACGAACCAGGCAAGGAACGCCAGCGCGGTCGGCAGCGGCCAGCGGTCCTTCAGCCGGTCGCCAAGACTCCGTTCCAGCGCGGCTTCGTCGTCCCCAGCGTCGATCGAATAGACGGTGGCGAGCGCCGACACGGCGACCTCACGCGCGGCCATTGCGGGGATCAGTGCCAGCGAAATGTCGCGGTTGAAGCCGATCGGCTCCAATATGACATTGAGGCCGCTGGCAATGCGTCCCGCGATCGAATGGTCGACCTGGCTGGCAGGATTGCCATCGGGCACGCGCGGGAAGCTGAGCAGCAGCCACAGGATGACGGTCGACGCGAAGATGATGGTGCCTGCCCGCTTCAGGAAGGTGACGGCGCGCTGCCACAGGCCCGTCAATATGTCGCGCGGACGCGGCCATTGATATTTGGGCATTTCCATCAGGAAACCGCTGCTTTTCCCCTTGGTCACGGTCAGCCGCAAAATCAGGGCCACGACCAGCGCGCCGATGATGCCCGCGACATAAAGCAGGAACAGCACCAGCCCTTGCAGGCCGATCCCCGGCCCCACGATCCGCGCCGGGATGAAGGCGCCGATGATCACCGCATAGACCGGCAGCCGGGCCGAACAGGTCATCAGCGGCGCAATCAATATGGTGGTCAGCCGGTCGCGCGGGTCGGATATGGTGCGCGTCGCCATGATGCCCGGAATGGCGCAGGCAAAGGAGGAGAGGAGGGGGATGAACGCTCGTCCCGACAGGCCCACGCGCGCCATCAGGCCATCCATCAGGAAGGCGGCGCGGACCATATAGCCGGTCGCCTCCAGCATCAGGATGAAGAAGAAGAGAATCAGAATTTGCGGCAGGAAGACGACGACTGATCCGACGCCATTGATGACGCCATCGACCAGGAAGGATCGGAAAATTCCGTCGGGCAAGGTGGCGGTGACGGCATTGCTCATCGCCTCCGCCCAGCCCTCGATCATCGCGATCGGTGCTTCCGACCAGGCATAGACTGCCTGAAACATAACGAACATCAGACCCAGCAGCAAAGCCAGGCCAAAGACAGGGTGCAACGCCACGCGATCGACCGCAGCGGTCCACCGGCGGGAAGGGGTTTCGCGCACGATGCCTGCGCGGGCGATCCTTTGGGCGCTCTTGCGCAGGCTGTCGAAATCCTGCGGACCATCGGATGCGCGCATGGGGACGGGATTGGGCGCGACGGCCACGCCGATCAACCCCTCCAGCTCGGTCTTGAGATGATCGAGGCCCCGCTTGCGGACGGCAACGGTTGGCACGACCGGCACACCCAGTTCGCGCGACAGGATCGCCGCATCCAGTTCCAGCCCGTCGCGGGTGGCCAGGTCGACCATGTTGAGCGCCACCACGGTCGGCATCCCCAGTGCGATCAATTCCAAAGCGAAGCGCAGATGATTGTCGAGGTTGGCGGCATCGACGACGATGACCAGCACATCGGGCAGCCGCTCGCCCTGTTGCTTGCCCAGCACGAAATCGCGCGTGACCTGCTCATCGGGGCTATTGGGGTTTAGACTGTAGGTGCCGGGCAGGTCGACCAGTTCGACGGGCCGTCCGTCGGACAGCGCCAGCCGCCCTGCCTTGCGTTCCACGGTGACGCCCGGATAATTGCCCAGCTTCTGCCGCGCGCCGGTCAGCGCGTTGAACAGCGCGCTCTTACCAGCGTTCGGATTGCCGACCAGCGCGACCAGCGGCAGCGTGCTCATGCGACGTCTCCGACGGCGGGACCCGTCCGCACGACGATCGCGGCGGCATGGGCACGGCGCATGGCGATGGTCATTCGCCCGACGCGGCAGGCGATCGGCCCATGACCCAGCAGGCCGCCATGATGCAGGGCTTCGACGCTTGCGCCTTCGCACAGGCCGAACTCGCGCAGCCGCTGCCCCTCGGCGGGAGACAACCGCTCCCAGTCGATCATGTCTACAAAGGCAGGCTGGCGCAACGGCAGGTCAATAAGGCGCAATTGAAATATACTCGGTCTCAAGGAAGATGCGAGTGACTATCAATTACGACTAGGAAAGGCCAGCCCGATTATGGCCGGTGGCCGTTAAGGGGAGCAAGGGTTGGCAGACGATCAGTTGAGGCCACTCATGGTTTCGGTCCCGAACATCCGCTCAACCTCCAGCACCAGATCGCGCAGGTGGAAGGGTTTTGACAGCACCTTAGCCTGGGGCACGGCCTTGCCTGCCTTCAACGTAACGGCGGCAAAGCCGGTGATGAACATCACGCGCATGTCCGGCGCGGCAGTGACGGCATGCTGCGCCAGTTCGATGCCGTCCATTTCCGGCATGACGATGTCGGTCAGCAACAGGTCGAATCGGTCGGATTCGATCAGCGGCACGGCCTGCGTACCCGTCGCGACGGCGACAACCTCATAGCCGGAGCGTTCCAGCGCACGCGCCAGATAATGCCGCATGCTTTCATCATCTTCTGCCAGCAAAATGCGAATCATTTGCCCCGTACTATCCCTAACGCGCTCGACCATGGTTCACCGCCCCTGCGCGCGGGGTGGCGTTGGAGGGCACAATATGCGACAACCCTTAAGGATTATCCAGCCCGGCCACTTTTTTTGGCCAGCATGATTATTGGTCTGGATATTGGCGGGAAAGGAGCCGCATTGGAACAGCCCGCCCCGCGCGATGGTCCGCGCACCGCGCCGATCGAACAGTGCCTGGCCTATGATCGCTATGGCCCCGATGTGCCGTCGACACCCATCATCCTGTCCGTCCCGCATGCCGGGCGCCACTATCCGCCCGGCTTGTCGGCATTGGCCCGGGTTCGTCCGTCCGTGCTGCGACGGCTGGAGGATCGCTATGCGGACCTGCTTGTCGATCCGCTGATCGCGGCTGGCTGGTCCGTGCTGGTCGCCCGCGCGCCGCGCGCGATGATGGACCTCAACCGGCATGAATGTGAAATAGATCCTGCCATGGTCAGCGACCTGCCGCGCACGCACGCGCTCCAGTCGAGCGTCAAGCTGCGGGGCGGCCTCGGCCTTGTCCCTCGTCGCCTTCAGGGCGTGGGTGATCTCTGGCTGCGTCCTTTGCCCTTCGTGGAACTGGAGCGGCGGATCGCGACAATCCACCGCCCCTATCACGCAGCGTTGACCAGGCTGATGCACGCCGCCCATGCCGCGCACGGCCACGCCATCCTCATTGACCTGCACTCGATGCCGTCTCTTCCCTTCGCGCCCGATGGGGAAGCGGGGCCAATGCTGGTGCTGGGGGATCGCTTCGGGCGCAGCGCCGCCCCGCGTCTGGGCACGCTGGTGGGGGATATCGCCACGGCCCGCGGTTTTGCGAGCGCACAAAATCATCCCTATGCGGGCGATCACCTGATAGAGCGGCATGGTCGACCGGGGGCGGGGTTTCACGCGCTCCAGATCGAGATTGATCGCGCGCTCTATCTGGATGCCGCACTGGACGAACCGGGATCGGGATTGCCGCGTGTCCAGGCGCTGATCACGGTGCTGGCGGAGGCATTGGCGCAGGAGTTACCGCGCGCCAATTATGCGATGGCAGCGGAATAGGCGGATTATGCCCAAAGAACGAGATCGTCAGGCGACTCGTCGCCGCACGCGATAGCCGTTACGCCCCCCGCGCTTGGCCGCATAAAGTGCAGCGTCGGCGCTGGCAAAAAGGGTTGTTGCGTCTTCCGCTTCATCATCGGGATAGGCGATTCCCGCCGAGGCACTGAACGTCATGGCGTCGCCGCGCCACTGCACTGGCCGGGCGATGACGCGCAGCGCGGCGCTCAGGCGCGGCTCCAGTCGATCGCTGGCTGCGCTCAACTGATCGAAGATCAGCGCAAATTCGTCGCCGCCGATTCGGGCGATCAGCCGTGCATCGGGAAAGGCCGCCGACAGGCGCGCCGCGACGGCCTTCAGGCAGGCATCGCCCGCGTCATGGCCGTGCCGGTCGTTGACCTGTTTGAACCCGTCGACATCGATCAGCACCAGCGCGCCAACATGCGCCCGCATCCCATGCCCCTGCGGCGCATCCAGGAAATCGCGTTGAAACGGCATGCGGCCAGGCAGGCCGGTAAGGCCGTCCAGCTCGGCCAGCCGCCGCATCTCGTCGAAACGCGTACGATCTTCGCTGATGTCCTGCTTCATCCCGTATAATTGTGTCGCCCGCCCCGCTTCGCAGCGCACGGCCGCGTGAATGCGAAGCCAGCGCGCCTCGCCATCGGGGCGCACGATCCGCGCTTCCATCTGAAAGTTGCCACGCGTGGCGATCGCGTGACTGCGCAGGCGGTGGAGTGTTTCGCGCGATTCCTCGTCATAGAGGGTTACGATATCCCGCCGGTCCAGCAGGACATCGCGCTCCATGCCGAATAGCGCGAAAACGCCGTCGGTCCAGCGCAGGTGTTCATCGTCAAGGTCGCATTCGAACGCGCCGACTTGTGCCAGCGCGGCGGCGCTGTCCCACAGCAAGGCATGATCCCGTCGGCCCGCGCGGACGCGGCCGATCCACTTGGAATCGAAAAAGCCCATCAGCCGGGAATCAGGCGAAGGAAGATCATGACGCATGACTAGATACCATGCATTAAGAGCGGGTTAGCTAATAGCCGACCCGCTCTTATTTTGCGCAAAAAATAGGGCTTCAGTTGCTCAGGCGGCTGCCCGACGCTCCTTCAGTTCCTCGTTCAGCATTTCGGCGAGCAGGAAGGCCAGTTCCAGGCTCTGTCCGGCGTTGAGGCGCGGGTCGCAATGGGTGTGATAGCGATCCGCCAGCCCCTCATCGGTGATGGCAATGGCGCCGCCGGTGCACTCGGTCACGTCCTGGCCCGTCATCTCCGCATGGATGCCGCCGCCAAAGCTGCCCTCTGCCCGGTGGACGGCAAAGAAGCCGCGCACTTCGGCCAGGATGCGCTCGAAAGGCCGCGTCTTGTAGCCATTGGCCGCCTTGACGACATTGCCGTGCATCGGGTCGCAGGACCAGATGACCGGATGCCCCTCGCGCTGGACCGCGCGGACCAGCTTGGGCAAGCCCGCTTCGATCTTGTCATAGCCATAGCGGGTGATGAGCGTCATCCGCCCTTCCTCACGACGGGGGTTCAGCACATCCAGCAGGCGCAGCAGCGCGTCCGGCTCCAGGCTGGGGCCGCACTTCATGCCGATGGGGTTGTCGACGCCCCGCAGATATTCGACATGGGCCGACCCCTCGAACCGGGTGCGATCGCCGATCCACAGCATGTGCGCCGACAGCGCATACCAGTCGTTGGTCAGCGAATCGCGGCGCGTCAGCGCCTGCTCATAGGGGAGCAACAGCGCTTCGTGGCTGGTGTAGAAGTTGGTGCCCTGCAATTGCGGCACGCTGTCCGCGTCGATGCCGCACGCCTTCATGAAGTCGAGCGCCTCGCCGATCCGGTCGGCCATCACCTCGAACTTCGCGGCCCACGGGCTGCGGCCCATGAAATCCAGCGTCCAGCGATGCACCTGATGCAGATTGGCATAACCACCGGCGGAGAAGGCGCGCAGCAGGTTCAGCGTCGCCGCCGACTGATTATAGGCCTGCACCATCCGCTGCGGGTTCGGCTCGCGCCCTTCCGCAGTGAAGGCGATGTCGTTTACATTGTCGCCGCGATAGCTGGGCAGTTCCACGCCATCGATCGTCTCGGTGCCCGCAGAGCGGGGCTTGGCGAACTGGCCCGCCATGCGACCGACCTTCACCACCGGCAGCTTGGACGCAAAGGTCAGCACGACGGCCATCTGGAGCAGCACGCGGAACGTGTCGCGGATGTTGTTCGGATGGAACTCGGCAAAGCTCTCGGCGCAGTCGCCGCCCTGAAGCAGGAACGCCTCGCCGCGCACGACCTTACCCAGATCTGCCTTCAGGTTGCGCGCTTCGCCCGCAAAGACCAGCGGGGGATAGGTGCCAAGCTGGGCCTCTGCTGCGGCCAATGCCGCTGCATCCTTATATTCGGGCATCTGCAATCCCTCATGGGATCTCCAGCTTTCCGGCGTCCAGTTCGCCGCCACGGGGCACTCTCCTGCATCCAAAGAAAAATAGGGGCCGCCTCTACGCCCGTGGGGCGCGCAAGGCAAGGGGATGCGCTCTTGTCCATCCCCAAGCCGCGCTTTGGCGACAGAATATTGTGCTACGTCAGTCGAACGCCAGCCGCCATTCCCAGCGCAATGGATCACCGTCCATCACCTCGACCCCGCGCGCGATCAGGGCGTCGCGAATTTCGTCCGACAGCGCGAAATCCTTATCGGCGCGCGCGGCCTGTCTGCGATCCAGTTCCGCTTCAATCTCCTGCCCGGTGATGGCCGCATCCCTGGGCGCAATGCGCAGGTCGGCGCGGGCAAGGGTGAGCAGGTTGAGGCCCAACGCCTGATCGAACGCGGCGATCAGGCACAATCGCTCGTCCACCGGGACCTTCTTCATGCCGCAGACTTCTTCCAGCAGGGGAAGGGCGCGCGGCGTCATCAGGTCGTCGGCGATGGCAGCGTCGAACTGCTCCAGCAGCGGCACCAGCTTGGGATGCAGGTTGGCGCGCAGATAATCGAGGCGCGGTGATTGCCAGGTGATGCCCTCGGCCCGGTTCTTGAGTGCTTCGATCGCCATCACCAGCCGCTTCAATCGCGTCACCGCCGCGCCCAGATTTTCCGCACTGAACTCCAACTCGCTGCGATAATGCGCGCCAAGGCACAGCAGGCGATAGGCGATCGGATGCACGCCCCGGTCGATCAGCGAAAAGAGGGTGGTGAAGCCGCCCTTCGACTTGCTCATCTTGCCCTGCCGGTCGACAAGAAAATTATTGTGCATCCACCAGCGCGCGCCGGTGAAGCCCGGTTGCGTATCCGTGCAGCCGCAATAGGCCTGGTTCTGGGCAATCTCGTTGGGATGATGGATTTCCCGATGGTCGATGCCGCCGGTGTGGATGTCGAACGGCTGGCCAAGGCGGGCCTGACTCATCACCGAACATTCCAGATGCCATCCCGGCGCGCCCTTGCCCCAGGGGCTGTCCCATTCCATCTGCCGTTGCTCGCCAGCAGGCGACTTGCGCCAGATGGCGAAATCGGACGCGTTGCGCTTGCCCGCGACCGGATCGATCCGGGCATGCGCCGCATCGTCACGCCCACCCGCCAGCGCGCCATAATCGGGCACGGTGGCGGTGTCAAAATACAGGCCGCTCTCCAGTTCATAGCAATGGGTAGGGGCGATCGTCTGCGCAAAGGCGATCATCTGCGGCACATAGTCGGTCGCGACCGTCCATTCGCTCGGCGGCAGGATGTTGAGATCGGCGATATTGCGCTTGAACGCATCGGTATAATGGGCCGCAATGTCCCAGATGCTTCTGGCCTGCGCGCGCGCCGCCGCCTCCATCTTGTCGTCGCCCGCATCCGCATCGCTGGTCAGATGGCCTACATCGGTGATGTTGATGATGTGGGTGACGTCCAGCCCCTTCCACAGCAGCGTCCGCCGTAACGTATCAGTAAAGACATAGGCGCGCAGGTTTCCGATATGGGCGTAATTATAGACGGTCGGACCACAGCTATAGACGCGCGCATGGTTCGGTTCGATCGGCGAAAACGGCTCGATCGTGCGGGTCAGGCTGTTGAACAGGCGCAGGGGCGCGTCGCTATGTTGCTGATCGGAATTTTTTTGGTCGAACATGGCGGAAAGCCATGCGGCGATTGGCCTCAAGCGTCAACAGGGCAGGATGATCTGCCCTTGAAACGTCTTTCGCCCATCCCATATCCTTGATGCGGCTCAGCACCGGATTGCCCTCCCCCTTAAGGCATTCGGAATAGGCTTGGGTCGCATCGAGTGGACCCGGCATCGGTTCGGCAGGCTTTCCCCCCCCTCAGCCTCCCGAAGACCGTGCCGGGCCACTCGATCACCTTTTTTCGGGCACCGAAAGATCAATGGGTCGTCGATTCGCTCGTCAATCGATAAGTGAGGCATCCGGCCTCCGCTACCGACCCGGCGGTCATCGCCCGCTCACCGCCAGAAAGTCAGCGCGCTGCTCTACTGTCGTGCGCAAGCTGATGTCGAGCAGGATCACCCCGCCATCAATCCGTGCTTCTTCATGCAATGCCGCAATTGGTCATAACTGAGGCCCAGCCCCTTCGCCGTCGCCCGCTGATTGTAGCGAAAACGTTCCAGCGCTGCGCGCACGATCGCCGCCTCATGCGCGTCGACCGCAGCCTTCAGGTCGTTGATCTCGCCGTCATAGGGCATGGGCGAAGGGCGTCTGTCGCCCAGTGCAGGCGGCGACGCAGCATCGACACAGGGGCGCTCCACCATCGGGCTTGGCTTCCAGGGGGAGGCGAAGGGGTCGAAAGTGATCCGGTCGATCGGGCGGTTGGGGTCATCCCAGCGATACACCGCCCGCTCCACGACATTGCGCAGTTCGCGCACATTGCCGGGCCAGCCATAGCCTTCCATCTCCGCCATGATCGCCCTGGCAAAGCCGGGCCATTGCGGCCAGTTGATCTCCGCTGCCATCCGCCGCCCGAAATGGTCGGCCAGCACCGCCACGTCGCCCTCCCGCGCGCGCAGCGGGGGCAGGGTGATGACCTCGAAACTCAATCGGTCGAGCAAGTCCGGGCGAAAGCGCCCCGCCTCGGCAGCGGCGGGCAGATCTTCATTGGTGGCCGCGACGATCCGTACATCCACCATCATGGGCCGCGACGCGCCGATCCGCGTCACTTCGCCATATTCGATGACGCGCAACAGCCGTTCCTGCGCCG
This sequence comes from Sphingobium aromaticiconvertens, assembly GCF_037154075.1. NCBI lineage: Bacteria > Pseudomonadati > Pseudomonadota > Alphaproteobacteria > Sphingomonadales > Sphingobiaceae > Sphingobium > Sphingobium aromaticiconvertens. The sequence goes on along the minus strand of NZ_JBANRJ010000001.1, from coordinate 18,897 downwards.
CCATCGACAATGTGCCCAGTTCGTCCAGAAACAGCGTGCCGCCGTCCGCTTCCTCAAACCGCCCCGGTCGCGCGCGCGTCGCGCCGGTAAAGGCGCCCTGTTCATGGCCGAACAGTTCCGCTTCGATCAACGTTTCGGGCAGGGCTGCGCAGTTCATCACGATCAGCGGCTCGCCCCAGCGCGGGGAAAGGTGGTGCAGCCGCTCGGCGATCAACTCCTTGCCCGTCCCGCGTTCCCCGATCACCAGCACCGGCCGATTGAGTTCCGCCGCGCGTCCCGCCAGTTCCACCGCGTCGAGGAAGGCAAAGGATTGTCCGACAAATTGGGTATTCTTCTCCATCCCCAATAGTTGGTCATATTTCCCAACTTTCGGCAAGAGAAAATGGGCTACGGAATCCGTTCATCTGCCAGAAAGCAACGAATTTCCGCGGAAAATCAAAATTGGCACGCGCCCTGCATTATCTTGGACAACCCCGCCGAACATACAGGCGGATCAAGTATGAAGGCCAAGTTTCAGGGAGTGTATAGGATGAGCAAGGAAACCAAATTCGAAGTGCGTCAGATCGGCCAGACCCTGTCCGTCGCCATTGCCGCCGTGCTGTTTGGATCGACCATGATCCTTTCCGCCGTCGGCCCGGCCCGGGCAAGCGAAGCCGTCACCCTTGCCGCCTGCCAAACCACCCCCGCGACCGTGCGCTATCTGGCGTAACGGTCGCACAATCGGCCGGGACGGGAGACAGCCCCCTTTCGCCCGCCCCGGCACCCTAATAGAAGACCAGGAGTGAAGTTCAGATGGGTATTTTTTCCCGCACCCGCGACATCATCGCCGCCAATGTCACCGACTTGCTCGACAAGGCGGAAGATCCGGCGAAGATGATCCGCATGATCATCCTCGAAATGGAGGAGACTTTGGTCGAGGTGCGCGCATCCGCTGCCCGCACGATCGCCGACCAAAAGGAAATGCGGCGCCACATCACTCGCCTCGACCAGCTTCAGTCAAGCTGGACGGAAAAGGCGCAACTGGCGCTCAGCAAGGATCGCGAGGATCTGGCCAAGGCCGCGCTGACGGAGCGTCAGAAGGCGGCCGACATGGCCGAGCAGCTAATCCAGGAAATCACGGTGCTGGACGATGCGCTCCGCGCTTCGGAGGAAGATATCGCCAAGCTCCAGGCCAAGCTGCGTGAGGCGCGTGCGCGCCAGAACAGCCTGATCACCCGCATGGAAAGCGCGCAGAACCGCCTGAAGGTTCGCGAAGCCTATGCCGGCGAGAAGGTCAACGATGCCTTCGCCCGCTTCGACATATTGGAGCGCCGCGTGGACATGGCCGAGGGCCGCGCCGACAGCATGGGTCTGGGCGCCGCGCCCAGGACGCTGGAGGAAGAAATCGCCGAACTCCAGGCCAGCGACAAGGTCGATGCCGATCTCGCCGCGCTCAAGGCCTCGATGAACGCTGACAAGACCGCGGGAGCCTGACGCCATGGAAGAGGTTCTGGTCCCCATCGCCGTCGTGGGCATGCTTTTCATCGGCATGCCCTGGCTGATCTTCCACTATGTCACCAAGTGGAAACAGGCCCCCAAGATCACGGACGAGGATGAGCGGCTGCTGGATGAACTCCACCTGCTCGCCCGTCGGCTGGAAGAGCGGATCGTGACGGTCGAACGCATCGTCGCTGCCGACAACCCTGATTTCCGGCCCGATTTCCGCTCTGACCGCACGGACGAGCCGGATGACGACTATCGTTTCGAGAGGAGGAACTGAGATGACCGCCCGCCGCACAAAATTCTATGTCGACAAACAGAATGGCAAATGGCTGGGCGTCTGCTCAGGGATAGCCGACTATACCGGGATCGACGTGGTCTGGGTCCGGGTCGGCGCGGTGCTGGTGACGCTGATGGGGGCCTTTCCCTGGACGCTGATCGCCTATTTCGCCGCCGCCTATTTCGCCGATGCAAAGCCGCTGGGCCTCTATGCCGACCGCGACGACGAAAAATTCTGGCAGGGTGTGCGCACCAATCCGGCACGCTCTACCCGCGATGTCCGCTCCAAGTTCCGCGACATCGACCGCCGTCTTGCCGACATCGAAACCTATTACACCAGTCGCAACACGCGCCTGTCTGACGAGATTGACCGCCTGCGCTGACGCGCCGCCAAACAGGGAGCTATCGTGCCATGAGCTTTGCCGGACCGTCCTTCATCGTCGCCATCGTGGCCCTGTCCACGCTGGGCTGGATGTTCACCACATGGGTGCGTGCGCGCCACGGTTATCCAGTCGAGAATGAGTGGAGCGGTGCCGTTAGTCGAACCAGTCCTGACGCTGATCGAAAAATCGACCTGCTTTCGGGTGAAAACGAAAAGCTGACGGGCCGCATCAGCCACCTTGAGGAACGTATCGCCGTGCTGGAGAGGATCGCGACCGATCCTGCCGCCCGCACTGCCCGCGAAATCGACGCGTTGCGCTGACGCCACTCAATTGTGCCGGACACGCGCCGCATCAGACATGCAGAAGGAATGAAGAGATGATCGACAATCCGTTCACCATGGTCGTCTTCATCGTCGGGATCGTCATGATCGCGCAGGTGCTCAAGGCAAAATATGGCGTCGTGCGCCGCCACCGGGGCGAGGAACTGGTCCAGCGCGGTCCCGATCCGGAGGCCGAGCGGCTGCGCGCGGAAGTGAAGGCGCTCAAGGACCGGGTGGCCGTGCTCGAACGGCTCGCCACCGACAGTAGCAGCGCGCTGGATCGCGAATTTGAAAAACTCAAGGGCCGCGATTGAGCGCTCAAGGCGCACGGCCTGAATTACGAAGGGAGACATCGTCATGCCCGATCCCATCCTCTACTTCACCACGGCAGCGGCCAGCCTGTGCGGCCTCGCCATCGTCGCCCTGACAGCCTTGCGCGGCTGGAATGGCTGGCTGGACCTGAAGCGTGCCGAACTGCTGCGTCGCACCGATGACAGCGCGCCGCCGCCCTCCGCCGCGACGCGGATCGAGGTTGCGGACCTCAAGGAACGCATTCGCAAGCTGGAGGCGATTGCTGCCGGGGTCGATCTCTGATCGACCCTCTTCAACCGCGCTCCGTTGATCTCTGATCGATCCTCTTCAACCCGCACCGCGTCGATCCCTGATCGCCTCCAACCACAAGATAGCTGTCGATAACGGCATTGCTACTAACCATTTTTGCACAGGCCATGTTTCGGTTCAGGACATAGAACAGCAACAAAACCGCAGTTACGACATGGAATTAACCACAAAATCCCGTGGTTTATGTCTTTTATATTGCTATGGCGTAACAATGGTCGCCCCCGAAAAAGCCCGGAGTCGGTTAACCGAACTCGATGCACTGCGGGGCGTCGGCGCATTATGCGTATTGATTTTCCACTATTCCACGCGCTTTCATGAGATTTTTCCCGCCGCGGCCCATGTGCCTTTCAGCTTTCCCGGCGGCAATTATCGTGTGCTGCTGTTCTTCACCATATCGGGCTTTTCGATCTTCTTCACGCTCGACCGGATCGGCACCGTGGCGGACTTTGCGGTCAACCGGATCGCGCGGCTCTATCCGGCCTACCTGACAGCGATGCTGCTGACCTTGACGGTCGAATATAGCGCTCATGCCTGGTCGCTGATGGTCGGACCGGGGGCCATCCTTGCCAACCTGACGATGCTCCAGGGGTTCGCCTTTCTACCCGAAGTGGACGGCGCCTACTGGACGTTGACGGTGGAGATTGCCTTTTACGTCTGCATGATCGCACTGTGGAAGTTTACCAGGATGCGACGGCTGGAGCCTTTGCTGCTTGGCTGGCTGGCCCTGCGCTGGCTGTATGTCATCTGGCCGGACATGCCGGAACGGGTCGTGATGCTGCTGGTGCTGCGCTATGTGCCTTTTTTCATTATCGGGATTTTGTGCCATCGCCTCTGGTCCGGACGACGCAGTTGGCGGCAACAGGCACCCTATTGCGCGGCGGCGCTGTTGACGGTGGCCGCGACGGAGGCGATCGACATTGCCATCGTCGCCTGCCTGCTGCTGGCGACCTTTGTCGCGATGATGCAGGGCTGGTTGCACTTCATCGCCGTGCGGCCGCTGACCTGGATCGGCGGGATCAGCTATTCCTTCTACCTCATCCACCAGCATATCGGCTTTGTGGTCATGCTGAAGGCAAGCGCAGCAGGCTTTGGCCCATGGACCGCCTTTTCCCTGGCCTTTCTGGTCGCGCTGATGCTGGGAGCGCTCATCAATCGCCTGGTCGAGCGCCCGGCGGCTGACGTGATCCTGGCCTGGTGGAAGCGCCATCGTGCCGACACCCCAGCAACGCTGGCGCCGCAAGGCAGCTAAAAATGTTCCTGGCCTGTCCCGGCTCCGACCCTTATCGCCCCTTCAACCGTGAAATTTGCATTCCGAAACCTGCTGTTCGTTCAGAATCCAATCGGTGAGAAATTCTGTCGCAGAATTGATATAAACGACAGCTAAGAGGAACGTATGTCCCGCCGTTCTCCTCCGCTCGAATGCATCGAAGCGTTTGTCGCTGTGGCTCGTCACCATGGTATTCGCGCGGCGGCAGAAACGCTCAAGCTCAGCCCTTCCGGCGTCAGCCGGCGCATCGCCGGGTTGGAGACATTTCTTGGGCGCATGCTGTTCGACCGTACCGAACAGGGCGTGAGGCTGAACGCGGCGGGACGCCGCTATCTGGACCTTGTATCGCCTGCCATCCAGGCCATTCACCGCGCAACGACCGCGGTCGACGAGGACGGCAACCGGCTCGTCATGGCGACATCGCACAGCCTGGCGACCCGCTGGCTGATGCCACGGCTGACACAGCTCCGTAAAAGCGACGACATCGTGCTGGAGGTCATGCCGACACGCGATCCCGATGTCCTGCGATCGGGCGAGGCGCATTTCGCTCTCTGGGGTTCACTGGAGGCGCCCGATCTTATGAGCGAAACCATGGTCAGCGCTCGAGGCTGCCCCGTCAGCCTGCCGATGCTGGCCGATGGCCGGCTTCCACCGACCGATGTGCGGGAACTGATCCATTATCCACTCCTGTCGGTAAAGCAGCCGAGCGGCATGTGGCAGCGCTGGCTGGCGGCTGCCAATGTCGAGCGCAGCGCTGACACCATCATCGAATTTGCGACCATGGCGATGATGGTCGAGGCCGCGCTGACGGGCATGGGCATTGCCCTTGCCGTGCCGATGCTGTGCGAGCCACAGCTCAAGTCGGGTGCGCTCATTCCCTGTGGGCCTACCCTGCCGATCGGCGAGAGTTACAAGCTTTTCCGCAATCGCGGCCGCGTAAACCCCTCAACGACCGAAACGCGATTCCTGCACTGGTTGCGACGCGAGACGGCCCAATCGGTGGCCGTTTTCGATGCGCTGTCCTTACACTAGCAGACTGGCTTCCCAGGCCCCAGGCCGTTTTCGGCTGCTCGCGCTGCTGCTGTTGTGCGCCTATGTAATCGCCTTCGCACAGCGCCAGCTTATTGCCATCCTGAGCGTCCCGATCGCGGCGAAATTCGCGGTGACGGACATGGCGCTGGGCGCACTCCACGGTTCGAGTTTCGGCCTCATTTACGCAATGCTCGCCTTGCCAGCCGGTTGGCTTGTCGATCGTTTCTCAAGGGGCCGTCTGCTCGCAGCGGGACTGGGGCTATCGGCGCTTGGGACGGCGCTGTCGTCGCATGCGCCTTCCTTCGAAGCGCTGATGGCCTGCCGCGTCCTGGTAGCTATCGGACAATCCACACTCGTCCCCGCTGCCTATGCATTGCTTGGTGATGCGGGGCGGCGCGATCATCTGGGGTTGGCCGTCGCCGGCTTTGCCGCCGGTCCCTTTCTGGGCGCGGGCGGGGCTGCGCTGGGCAGCGGAATTTTGACGGGCACAGAAGGATGGCAAGCGCCGTTTCTGATGCTTGCTGTCGCGGGTGCCGCCCTGGCCTTCCTCCTTCTCCTGGTCCCCGAACCGCACGCGCGCCGGACCAGGCAGCCGTCCCAGCCGCTGCTGCCACATATGCGCGTTCACGCCCGCGCCATCCTGCCGGTCATGGCCGCCATGCTGACGACGGCCATCGCCGGGCATCTGCTGCTGGGCTGGACAATGGTCTGGCTGATGCGTGGCCATGGCCTTTCCCTGCCGCAAGCCAGCCTCCTTTTCGGCACAGCGTTGTTGTTGGGCGGTGTACCCGGCACGCTGGTTGGAGGCGCCTGGGGCGATCGCCTGGTGCGGCGTGGTCAACCGCGCCTCATCGGTCTTGCCATGGCTGCTGCGACAGCGGGGGGCGCTGGCGTTGCGACCTTCCTTGCGCCAACTGTCGCGTGGAGCCTTGCCTGCCTGCTGCCGCTGATCTTCCTGCTGGCGGCGGCACATGCGATCGGTCCGGGTGCGCTTCAGGAGATCACGCCGACGGCGCTGCGCGGCAGACAGCATGGCCTTGCGGTCTTCGTCATCAATCTGGTTGCGCTGGGCGCGATGCCCCTGCTTTTCGGCGCCGCAAGCGATGCGACGGAAGGCGGCGTCGGCGCCATGCTCACCGTGGCGGTCCCCGGCGCTCTCATTCTGTCGATGCTGGCGGCACTCGCGGGCGCACGAGCGCATCGGAGCGCCGCTCAGGCGATGGCCCCTGCCCGCCCCGCTTCCACGACGAAGGAGGCGAGCGAGGCGCAGCCGCTCGACGGATCGGCAAGATCGTCGACGGCGCGCAACTGCGCCGACAGCCGCTCCTTCGTCACATCGAGCAGGACATAACCAGCCCGGCTATTGTTGAGGAAACGCACATGCGAATTGAGTGCCCGCGCCGGTGCGAACAGCGCTTCGGGGCCATTGCGCGAGGCAAGGCAGGAGGTGACGATCTCCGTCGCGATGGTTCCAGAATCCGGCCTGTCGAAATCGCGCTGTACGTCGTTGACCCAGAAGGAATGCACGTCGCCGCCCAGAAACACCGAATTATGTACCGACGGCTGTTCCAGCATCGCCGTCACCCGCCGCCGCGTCGATTCATAGCCGTCCCATATGTCCGAATAGCGGGCCTGCGGTCCCTGCGGCAGATGCAGGCGGGAAAACAGCGTCTGCTGCCCCAACAGGGTCCATTGAGGCGCGCGGGACCGGCCAAGCCCTTCGGCCAGCCACCGCTCCTGCGCGCCGCCAAGCATGGTTGCCGCCGGGTCTGAAACCGCGTCGCATTCCTCGATGATCTGTCCGCCGCTGCTGCACGGATGCGGTGTTCGATACTGCCGCGTGTCCAGGACATGCAGGCTGGCAAGCCTGCCCCAGTCGAACCGTCGGTACAGCCGCGCCTCGCCATCCGCGCGCAATCGCGCGGGCGCGATCGGCATATGTTCGAAATAGGCCTGATAGGCAGCGGCCCGGCGGCGCAGGAAGACGGCGGGCTCCTGGGTCGCCACGCCTTGCGATCCGGCATAATCATTCTCGACCTCATGATCGTCCCAGGTGACGATGAAAGGCAGGCTGGCATGGGCCTGCGCCAGATCGGGATCGGTACGATAGAGCGCGTGCCTGGCACGGTAATCGTCCAGCGTTTCCGGCTGAGGCGCGTCGAAACGGCGCACGTCCGGCCCCCCGCCGAAGGATTTCTCATAGATATAATCGCCGACATGCAGCACCGCGTCGGGCATGGCTGCGACCATGTCGCGATAGGCGCTGAACCAGCCCTGTTCCCAATGCTGGCAGGAGGCGAGCGCGATCCGCAACCGTTGGGCGCCTGGATCGATCGTCGCGGTCTGCCCGGTTCTGCTGACGGCGTCGCCGATGTGGAAGCGGTAATGATAGGGGCGTCCCGCCCGCAGACCCTGCGGCTCGACATGCACGGCATGGCCACGGCCGGCGCTCGCCAGCGCCGTGCCGGTGCGGACGATCCTGCGAAATTGCGCATCCTCGGCCAGTTCCCAGCCGATCATGCGGTCTTCCGTGATGCCCGTCAGCCGGGTCCATAGAATGACGCTATCCGTACCCGGATCGCCTGAAGCGACACCGAGCGCGAAGGGATCGCGACCAAGGTGCGGACGCCCCGAAACCGGACGCGCCCGCAATGGCGCTTCGAGGAAGCGCGTCGCGGCGAGCGCGGCGGCGCCCGCCAGCAAGCGGCGTCGCGACAGCATCAGAAGCGTGCCGAGAGGCGCAGATAATAGCTGCGGCCATTGAGGCCCAGCGGCGTTTCCTCCCCCGTCGGGAAACTGCCGCCGGTCGCGCTGATGAAGCGCCCCTGATCGGCCACCGTGTCGGGCCGGGCGTCGAAAATATTCTGCACGCCCCCGGTCAGGCGCACGCCGTCCAATATCGCATAGCCGACCGACAGATCGATCGACTCGCCGCCGCCAAAGGTCTGGGTCGCGGCGATCGGCGCTGCTGTATAGGGACCAAAGGCGGTGACATTGGCCTGCAATTCCAACCGGCGATGAGTGAGCGTCGATTGCAGGGTGAATTTGTTGGATGGCTGCGCTTGCGTGAGAAACAGGATGGAGCGCGTCGCGAGCAAGGGCAACGACGGCAGCACCGGGTTGGGGCGCAGTGTGTCGAGCCGGTTCTTGAACCAGCCATAGCCGGCATTGACCGACAGCCGCGTGTCCGGCCCCAGCGAACCCGACCAGTTCGCGGTCAATTCAAGGCCCTGCGTCGTGGTATCCACGGCATTGGTGAAGAAGCGCACTTGCGAGAAGCCAGTGACGCCCGCCCTTGCGAGGATCGCCGTCACGGCCGCACCGCCCAATTGCTCGGTGAGCGCAATGCGATCACGAATGCGGATATGGAAATAGTCGGCGGCGAAGCTGAACCCCTCGACCGGGCCGACAACGAAACCCACAGTCGCATTGCGCGATCGCTCGGGCTTCAGATCGGCTCCACCTACAGCGCGGGCGATCGGGTCGGACACGGGAAGCGTGGCGACACTTACCAGATTACCGCCGGAAAGCGCGCCCTGCACAGCGCTGTAATATTGCTGCTGGAGCGAGGGTGCCTTGAAGCCGGTGCCGATCGTCCCCCGGATCGCCAGTCCTTTCACCGGCTCCAGACGCGCCGTCAGCCGCCAGGTCGTCTTGCCGCCGAAATCGTCATAATGGTCATGACGGATGGCCCCGCCAAGGAGGAGCGGCTGGACAGGGCGAAGCTCGACATCGAGAAAGCCCGCATAGGCATTCCGGCCCGCATCTGTGGGATTGCGCGGATTGAACCCGGCAAAACCATCGGCGCCGAGGCCGAAATAGGCGGCCGGATCACCATTGCGGATGCTATAGCTTTCATGGCGATATTGGCCACCCACGGCGACATTGCCACCCGCCAGCAGGGCAAGCGGGCGCGAGAGCAGGAGGTCGGTCACATATTGCCGATAGGTGACGCCGCCTGAATCAAACCGGGTCGGGCTGTCGAGGCCGAGCGAGACATTGGCGGTATCATGGACTGAGAAATCCGCCTTGTTATAGCCATAGCTCTGGCTGAGGTCGGCACGTATCCCGGCAACTTCGCCCCGCAAGCCTATGGTGCCGCCAACATCCCAGATGCGCGGCTCGATGATCGGCAGGAACCCTTCAGGATAGAGCGGCGAATAGCCTGGCACGCGGAAGCCAGCGCCATTGTTGGAAATCTTTCGCGTGAGCGTGCCAAAGCTGTAGAGTTCCGCCGCGCCCAGCGGCAGCGCCGCGTCGAAGGCAAGGCTCGCAAGCCGGCTTTCGGGATCGCCGATCCGGTATGTCACCCGATCGAAACGCTGATCGACGAAAGCACGATTGGTCGCTTCCTGCCCACGCGCCAGCACACTGAGCGTCACATGGCCCCCTGCGCCCAACGGGAATCCCGCGCTCGCGCTCGCCAACCCGTTGAGGCCGTCGCCTTCTTCCGTAATCCCGCCGAGCAGTTCAGCCGACCCACCTTCCGCATTGGATTTAAGGATGATGTTGACGACGCCGGCAATCGCGTCCGACCCATATTGGGCCGCAGCGCCATCGCGCAGGATTTCGATGCGGGCAATGGCATTTTGCGGGATGGTGTCGAGGTCGACGCCCGCAGATCCCCGTCCGATGCTGTTATTGACGTTCAGCACGGCATTGGCATGACGACGCTTGCCATTGACGAGGACGAGGGTCTGGTCCGGCGACAGCCCGCGCAGCGTGATCGGGCGCGTATTGGCCGCACTGGCAGTCGTCGCCGCACGGGCGAAGTTGACCGATGGCTGAAGAAAATTGAGCGCGCGGTTGAGGTCGTTATAGCCCGTCCCGGCAATCGCCTCCGCACTCACGACATCGACGGGCGCCGATGACTGCGTGGCGGAGCGACCAGTGGTCCGGGTGCCGGTTACAATGATATCCACGCCCCCTTCATCGGAAACAGGCTGGGCATGGGAAACAGGCTGGGCGTAAACGGCAGGTGCGGCAAGCGCGGTCCCCGCCAGGAACAAGATGCGGTGCATGGTTGCGGTCTCCCCTCTGAGCACCGCCCGCCTAACCATTTTGCGAGGAGCGAGGTATCGCGGAGTGGGAACCACCTGTTGCGGTCTGCGCAACACCCTGATGGCGACCGGGCTTGACGCATCCGATCAATCGCTCGTCCAGATCACCCCCCCCTTGGGCGAGTGCCGCCGGAAGCACTCCCGATCCACTCCGATCCAAGTCAGCCGTTCGGACGACGAGCTGCTATCCCCGGAACCCGTATGACCGCTTCAAAGCTTGGCGAAGGGATGCCCTTTTCTCCAAGCGTTTCATCCAGCCTCACCGCACAAAGCCGCCGCATGACGCGCCGAACCGATGCGACGACTGATGAAGATGGCAATCAGACCAAGACCTGATGCAGCCGCTCCTGCGAACGAAACGAACGGCAGGCTCAGCCCCGCGGTGATGACGCCGCCGCCCAGCGCCGCACCGATCGCATTGCCCAGATTAAAGGCGCCGATATTCATCGACGATGCCAGGTTCGGTGCATCCGCTGCGGCACTCATCACGCGCACCTGTAGCGGTGGCACCAGGGCGAAGCTGGCAATGCCCCACAGGAAGATCAGGATCGCGGTTGGCCCGGCATGGGGCATGGCAAAGGCGAAGGCGACGAGGATCGCTGTCAGCGCGGCCAGCGTCACGATCAGGGTCATGTCGACCGAGCGATCGGCAAAACGCCCACCCAGCCAGTTACCGATGGTCAGCCCTACGCCATAGAGTACAAGCATCGCCGTCACGAACCCGATCGAACCATGGGTCTGTTCGCGCAGGATCGGCGTGATATAGGTGAAGACGGTGAACATCGCGCTGGCGCCGACAACGGTCAAGCCCAGTGCCGCCAGCACCGGTCCGCGCACCAGCACGCGCAGTTCGGACCGCGCGTCACCGTCCGTCGACGCCTTCATGTCGGGCAAGGTCAAGCGCAGTGCCGCGATGGTGAGCAGGCCGAGCGCCGAAATACCCCAGAAGGCGGCACGCCACCCAACCAACTCGCCGGCCCAGGTCGCCAGTGGCACGCCGACGACATTGGCGATCGTCAGCCCCATGAACATCGCGGCGACCGCGCCGGCCTGCCGCTGCGGCGGGACCAGGCTGGCTGCGACGATTGATCCGACGCCGAAGAAAGCGCCGTGGTTGAGCGACGTGATGATCCGCGCGAACAGCAACATGGCATAGCTGTTCGACAGCGCGGCAATCAGGTTGCCGATCGTGAAGATGGCGGTCAAGCCGATCAGCAGGGTGCGACGCGGCAGTCGGCCGGTGGTCAGCGTCATCAGCGGTGCGCCCAGCATCACGCCGATCGCATAGGCGCTGATCAGCAAGCCGACGGCAGGAATTGAGACGCCAAGGTCGGTGGCGATGACGGGCAGCAGGCCCATCGGCGCGAATTCGGTAACACCGATGCCGAAGGCCCCGGCGGCAAGAGCCAGAAGCGGTGGATTGATCTTCATGCTGTTCCTCCCTGTCAGACGAGCGGGGGATTCAGGCGGGCAAAGCCTTCCTGCTGATGATAGGGAGCGTGAGGATAGGCCGGCATCAGGTGGCTGGCCCGGTCGAGCAGCGCGCTCTGTTCGGCGGTCAGCACCCAGCCGACCGCGCCCAAATTCTGCTGCAACTGTTCCTCGTTCCGCGCGCCGATGATGACCGACGACACGGTCGGTCGCTGCAACAGCCAGTTGAGCGCGACCTGCGGCACCGTCTTGCCGGTCTCCGCCGCAACCGCGTCCAGAGCATCAACGACGCGGTAGAGATGTTCCTCCTCAACCGGCGGCGCGAAGGCCGCCGTCTGGTGCAGGCGGCTGCCGTCCGGGATCGGACTGCTGCGCCGTATCTTGCCGGTCAGCCGCCCCCAGCCCAGCGGACTCCACACCAGTGCCCCTACGCCCTGATCGGCAGCCAACGGCATCAGGTCGGCCTCGTAGGCGCGGCCGATCAGCGAATAGTAGACCTGATGTGCAACGAAGCGCGGCCAGCCATGGCGATCCGCCACGCCCAGCGCCTTCATCAACTGCCACCCGGGATAGTTGGACACACCGACATGACGCAGCTTGCCGGACCGGACCAGTATGTCGAGTGTCGCTAGCAACTCTTCCACCGGCGTCGAGGCATTGAAGGCATGCAACTGCAGCAGGTCGATATGGTCGGTGCCGAGACGCTTCAGTGCAGCCTCGACCGCGCGGATCAGGCGATCACGTGACACACCCCAGTCATTGGCTCCCTCTCCGGTCGGCAGGCCAGCCTTGGTGGAGATCAACACGGCATCGCGCCGTCCCTTGATCGCCGCGCCCAACACCTCCTCGGACGCACCGTTCGAATAGACGTCAGCCGTGTCGAACAGGGTGATGCCAGCGTCCAGGCATATGTCGACCAGGCGGCGCGCTTCCTGCGCGTCGCTATTGCCCCAGGCACCGAATAAGGGGCCGGAACCGCCGAAGGTCCCGGTGCCGAAACTCAGCGCCGGCACGCGCAGGCCCGATGCCCCCAATTGCCGATATTCCATCTGCGTACCTTTCCATTCATTGATGCGCGCATAAATGGAATGACGGACAGCCCTCGTTTAGGGGGCGGCAAGGCGAAGGATCTTTGCAATGGATGAAAAGATACCCTTTCACGCGGACCGGGCCCGGGCGCTGGAAACCTTCGCGACCGTCGTCGCCGAAGGCAGTTTCTCGGCCGCCGGCCGCCTGCTGGGCCTCACCCCTTCGGCGGTCAGTCGCGCCGTCGACCGGATCGAGGATCGGCTGGGCGTCCGGCTGCTGCTGCGCTCGACCCGCGCGCTGACGCTGACGGCCGAAGGTCAGGCCTATCTCAGTAGTGCCAAGCGGATACTGGCAGACCTGGATGATGCCGAGCAGTCGATCGCGAACCAGGGGGCGCCGCGCGGCCGTCTGCGCGTCAGCGCCGCCCATTCCCATGGCCGGCTTTGCATCGTGCCGCTACTTGGAGAATTTGCGCGGCGCTATCCGCACATATTGGTCGATATCAGCCTCAGCGATCGGCTGGTCGACATCGCCGCTGGCCAGGCCGATGTCGCTATCCGTTTCGGGCCGCTCGCCGACAGCCCGCTCACTGCCCGCAAGCTAGGCGAAAACCGGCGGGTCATCGTGGCATCGCCCGATTATCTGATGCGCCATGGGACCCCGACCATACCCGAGGATCTGCACAACCATAACTGTCTGAACTTCAATTTCCGCCGTATGGAGCCCGTCTGGCCCTTCCGGCGGGACGGGCGTGACTATGCGCTCAGCGTCCGGGGCACAATCGAGGCGAATAGCGGCGAGACGCTGGGCCAGTTAGCGGCCGACGGGGTGGGCATCACCCGGGTCGGCCGCTTCAGCGTGGAGCCCGAACTGGCGTCCGGCCAGTTGGTGGCGCTATTGGAAGACTGTAATCCCGGCGATATAGAGACCATCCATGCGGTCTTCCTTGGCGGCGGCAATGTGCCCACGCGAGTCCGTGTGTTCGTAGACTTTCTGGCCGAGCAATTGACATGACCCAGGGCTGGCGGCCTGTGGTTGCAGACCGAATGCAGCGCAGGCGCTAGTCAGGAACCCACTATTCCTGCCCGAAGGAAAAGGAGATCAGTGCATAACCGGCAGTAGAAAAACTTGAAGCAGCCGCGACCGCCTTCGACCCATTTTTGCCGCTCAGCGAGCAAATTCTCTCCCCAGCAACAGACGTTCAGATTACCTTATGACCCATCGCGAAACTGGTCTTTACCTTGCCTCCAGCACCATATTAAAAGGCCCCTCGATCGCGCGCCGAACGCGTTCGAAACCGCCCTCGCGTACAACCTTCGTCAATCGTGCTTCCCCCGCTTGCGCGCCCAGCCCTTCGCCCACCTCCTGATCCAGCGAGGTCGGCACACAGATCATCGTAGACGCATTATAAAAGAGTCGCCCCACCGGATTGAAGTTCGCCTCCGGCTTGTCCCCGGCGATCGGCTCTACGATCATCCAGCTTCCGTCCGCCGCCAATATCTCGCGCATATGTGCCGCACAGCCGCGCGGATCACCCATATCGTGCAAGCAGTCATACATGGTGACGAGGTCGAAATCCCGCTCTGGAACGTCCTTTGCCGTTGCTACCTCGAAACGCACCTGCTCACCTAGTCCATGCGCTTCCGCATGATGGCGCGCTTCCTCAATGGACGGTGCGTGGAAGTCATAGCCGAAAAACCGGCTCTCGGGATAAGCCTCCGCCATTAGCAGCGTGGAGAAGCCAACGCCGCATCCGACATCAGCGACCTTTGCGCCCGCCCGAAGCTTGGCTTCCATGCCATCCAACGCCGGAATCCAGGCCTGCACGATATTGTTGACATACCCTGGCCGGAAGAATGCGCCAGTCGCGCAAAACAGGCAGCCCGCATGATCACCCCAACGTACCCCTGTTCCGTTGCGGAAACATTCTTCCACCTTGGGTTCCGCCTCGATCATCGCGGCCACCATTTCGAAAGCGGCAACCAGATGGACCGGGCTGTCAGGATTGTGGAACACCATCGCCTGTTCGGGCGACAGGCTGAAACGGTCGGTCCCCGGGTCGAAATCGACATAGCCATTTGCCGCCTGCGCCAGCGCCCATTCCCGCACATAACGTTCATGCAACCCGTCCGCGCGCTGCGCCAGCTCTGCTGCGGTAGCAGGCCCTTTCGAAAGGGCATCAAACAGCCCCAGCCTGACGCCTAGCCTTACGGTGGGCACGCTCATCGCGCCCCCCAGATCGCCCAACATCTTTCCTACAAATGCGTGCAGTTTATCTTCGTCGATCGGTGCGGACATGGCTGCCCTCCTCTCGCCAGACGCCCGACTCCGTAGCAGGCGTGCGCGGCGGGAAGATAGCACATCGCTTGCCAGCCCGCGATGGCGGTTGCCAAGGGCATCAGGCTCCTGATTTGATCCGTGAACCATCAGGCTTCACCTCGACCCTTCCTAGGGTCAGGACCTGTTAAATTGCTTGCGCATTGGGTGATGGGTTGATTCAATAGCAGCGTTAGGAGGCGCTGCCGATGGATGTTCCGTTTCTGCTGAGTGAGGCGCAGATGCGCCGGATCGAGCCGTATTTTCCCTTGTCTCATGGGGTGCCAAGAGTGGATGATCGGCGGATAGTGTCTGGGATCATTTACGTCATCAAGCACGGGCTGATGTGGCGCGACGCGCCCAAGGAGTATGGCCCACACAAGACGATCTACAATCGTTTCATCCGCTGGAGCAGGCTCGGCGTGTTCAACAAAATCTTCGCTGGCTTGGCAGCAAAGGGCGGCAAGCCCGACCAGTTGATGATCGATGCAACCCACCTGAAAGCACACCGGACGGCGGCAAGCCTGCTTAAAAAGGGGATGTTCCCCGACGTATCGGACGCACCAAAGGCGGCCTGAACTCCAAGCTACATGCCGTATGCGATGGCAAAGGCCGACCGCTCATCATGCTGCTCAGTGAAGGGCAGATGAGCGATTATAAGGGCGCTGCACTGATGATCGATGCCTTCCCGAAGGCAAAGGTCCTGCTGGGCGACAAGGGCTATGACGCCGACTGGTTCCGCGCGGCACTGGCCGACCGCAAGATCACGGCCTGCATCCCGTCAAAGGGGAACCGGAAAGTGCCCATTCCACACGACACGGCGCTCTATAGACAGCGGCACAAAGTCGAGAATATGTTCGGCAGGATCAAGGACTGGCGGCGCATCCACACGCGCTACGATCGTTGCGCCCATACCTTCATGTCCGCCATCTGCATCGCCGCGACCGTTATATTCTGGATCAATCAATGAGTCCTGACCCTAGGCATTCACGAGAAGCGATATGTCGGCTCCCAACTCCATTAAGCTTGGATCCCAATGTTTTTTCTGAAACGTACCTGCATGATTGGAGCAACCGCGATCAAAGCTAATGTTTCCATATGTTGCTATTGCCACTAAGTCGCATTACCAGCCTCTCCGACAAAGAATGGGGAGTTGACGATGACCAAGTGGCCTTTGACGGCAAGCTGGATGGCAATCGCATATCTGGCACCGCTGCCAGTCCATGCACAAGCGCCGGCCGCGAACGACAGTCCTGCGGACCAGATCATCATCACGGGTATGCACGTCGGCGACGACTCACTTCCAGAAATTCTTGATCATGGCCCTGAAAGGTGACGGTTTAGCTAAAAACGACATCCCAAACGAAGTCCATCCGAATGGAAAGTGGGGAGCAATTCGCGTGACGAAAGCTAAAGAGCTTCGACCGCAAAATTTGGCGTCCCGGTCCAGGTCAGGCGATACATCGCGCCCTGTACGACAGACTGAACGACATTGGGCCAGAGGGCGGCAATGCAAATCCCTCCGGAATGGCGTACCGAAGGATAGATGATGCCATTATGGCCTTGGGCGCGCGCCAAAGCGGCAACGGCGTTGCCAGCGGCATAGCCCGTTGCCGGGTCGGGATGAAGGCTGGGATGGTCGTGAATCGCGCGCAGGTCGACAAAGACTCCCGACATGCTCGCAAGCATTTCGCCATATTCGACGACGGCGTTGAAGTCGTCGACATCGATCAGTGCCTGGGTCAAATGATGCCCCACTTCGGCAATGCACGTATCTACAGCGAGCGCCGCATACCATGCACCGCGTTCGGCCGGATTGAACCGCATTGGCGAGCGCGGCTTGGCGTAGGCAAAACTCGCATTAATGAAATGGGCATGTGGCACGCCATGCACGAGTTCGTCGACCGAGAGCGCGCTGAGGCCGCGATCCTCAGCGATCCGCCTGCTGCTTGTAGCGGCTTCAATTTCAGCGATCAGGTCCAGTTCTTCCGGAGAATCTGCCAGTGGCGCCAAGACCGCTTCGCGTAGCCTTGCGCTCGAGACAAGCCGGACCGTGCGCGAAAATGCTTCTCGCGCCACTGGTAAGGTTTGCCCGTTATCAGAGACCGCCACGCAGCGCGTCGATATATTGGCGCGTTTCGAGCATGCGGGGAATGCCGCCTTCCATCATCGCATGAATGGGCGCACGGCGGTCGAAGATTGGTCCACGATTGACGAGTCTGGGCCAACGATCCGCCATGTCATCGGCGAAAAGCAGATGCAGACCTTTGAACACACCGATAAGCGCGGAAGCCCGTGTCATCTGGTCCTGGCTCAACACACCATCCCATTTACCGGACTTCATTCGATCCCATGTGCTTTCAGAAACGCCCAGAAGCGTTGCGCCTTCGGCATTGCTGCCACCCCAGGCACTGATCAAGCGCAATACAGCTTTCACGGCCGTTCCCGTTAACCGGTGACGATCCCCTTCGCCCGAAAATGTCTGCAACCCGGCATGTACTACCGGCACGGCTGCCCTTGCTGCTTTACTTGCCATGTCGCTTCTCCTGATGCTTATATACGCATCATGTGGTGCGATTGTCAAAGATTTCTGCAACAGGCTGTTCCAAGCACCTGCCGAAGATGTGCTCCCAAAGCGCGAGATCATGTTATCCGAGTGGCTCGGGGCGAAGCGGGAAGGGCAGTGGGTATTTTCGCCGACAATCGGCTCGATGGCCCGCTGGTTGGCGACCACAAGGGCGCGATCTTTCTGGAAGATTAGTCCGCCGCTGACACGATCGAACCCTTCGTTCGACGAAGAGCGCGCATATCATAGTCTCCGGAACCTATCGCAACGCCGAAACCCCCGCACTTGTTTTGGCACTGGTGATTGACCTGCGACAAAGATGTGCTGCAGCAGATCAAGGCGCGCGCGAAAGGGAATGGCATGGCAGGCTGTGAAGTCATTGGTGGAAAGCGCGTGCTATTCGTTATGGCCGTGGGCGCGGAATACGGCATGCATCTGCAAAAGCGCTTCAGGCCGTTGATGACGGGCGTTGGCCCAATTGAAGCTGCGCTCCACACAGGCATCGCCCTTGCCGATCTGGGTCGGACAGGTGATCTGCCAGACTTGGTGGTCTCTTTAGGATCGGCAGGATCCCGGATTTGCGCATTAGGGCATGTTTACCAGATTCGCTCCGTGTCCTGGCGCGACATGGACGCTTCAGCGCTTGGCTTCCCCAAGGGCGTGACCCCATTTATCGATCACCCGATAGAGCTGCCACTTTTGACGCCGCTCGCTCTGGAAACGGCTCGCCTTTCAACAGGAGCCAATATCGTCTCGGGCGACGCCTATGCCGCTATCGACGCTGACATGGTGGATATGGAAACATTTGCCGTGGCCCGCGCATGCGAAAAGTTTGACATTCCACTCATGGGATTGCGAGGGGTTTCCGACGGTCCCGGAGAACTCAATGCCATTGTGGAATGGACCGAACTTCTTTCCCTGCTGGACGATCGGCTCGCAACAGCCGTGGATATGTTGGTAGAAGCGCTATCGTCGCGGGCTTTACCCGCACACGACCTTTCTTCGTCAGCCAAGATAGAAAATTCTGATCCTAGAAGTGGCCCAAGTCGCTGAACAGAGACATCCCGCAAGAGAAAGAGCGCTACGACCACTCCAGAAGGGATGCAGTAATGGC